>PMHI01000783.1:4249-6292 GCA_003156615.1 Acidobacteriaceae bacterium
GGTTTGTGAGCGCGCTGGACATCCGTTCGACATGGCGTGAAAAGCCTTGCCAGTGGCCGTATTCAGGGCCATTCAACCCGGGATGTTACTTTGCAGACCAAAGTAATTGCTTGAATTACCAAAGCGCATGATCGTGGGACATCTATCCGCTCCGCGCTGCCGATGAGATCTTCAAACACGCGATTGTTACCGCGAACCATGGGGAACGACACTCAGATGGACGACCTTCACACGCGGATGGTGCGAGTTACCGAAGACTTGCGCGCGATTCAGCGGGAGCTGAACTGCGCCGCCATGCAGGCGCCCAGCGACCCGGAATTGATGGAGGCTTTGAGTGCCCTGCCGGAGACGGAAGCTATCCAGGTTCTGTGCAAGTCGCTCGACCAGATGCGCCACTTCCTGTGGTTCTACACTCAGGTGATGAGCAACGATCCGGAACTGGGCGACAAGCTGCGCCAGTCGAATGCGTCGCACAACGTCGGAGACGGCAACGTGGACACGTCTTTTCTCGGTAAGCTTACGCGGGCCGATGAGGCGGTTCTATTGCGCTATCTGGCGGACGCGAAAGAGCGCAAGCCGAATTAGTTCAGACTTCTTCTCATTTTCTCATTTTGTCATTTCGGAGTGCGGATTTCAGCTGGAAGACGCACGGCCACGAATGAACGTCTGGCATACTTTCCCGCTGGGACTGAGCACCACGAGGTTAGCTTCCGCGCCGGGAGCGAGGACCCCGCAGCGCTGCGCCAAACCCACGGCCCGCGCTGCATTCAGCGTCGCGGCACGCACCGCGTCCTGCAGGCTCCAGTCGGCAAAGTGCGTCACGTTGCGAACCGCGCGGTCCATGGTCAGGACGCTGCCCGCGAGTTTTCCATCCATCGTGCACTTTCCATCTTTCACCTCGACCTGCATAGGGCCGAGTTGGTAGATACCGTCGGGCATGCCTGCGGCGGCAGTGGCATCGGTGATCAGCACAGCTCGCTCGCGGCCCTTGGCCCGTAGGAAAAGCTGCACGACCTCGGGAGCAACGTGAATCCCATCCGCAATAATGTCGGCGGTGAGCTGCCAGTCGGTAAGCACTTCGGCGAGAATGCCGGGATCGCGATGATCCAGCGGCCGCATGGCGTTGAAGGTATGGGTGGCATGGCGGGCACCGGCCCGGACACCAGCGCGAGCGGCTTCCAGCTCAGCGTCGGAGTGGCCGATGCTTACGCAAATCTTGCGCTGTGCCGCTTCCGCAATCACCTCGAGCGCTCCGGGAAGCTCCGGCGCAATGGTCATCATGCGCACCTGCCCCCGCGCGGCCTGCCAGAGACGTTCAAAGATTTCCAGCGTGGGCTCGACAAGGTATTGCGGGGGATGCACGCCGCGGCGCTTGTGACTGAGGAACGGACCTTCCAGATGGATGCCGAGTGGCCGAGCCTCCACAGCGCCGTTGCTGGAGACTGGACCCACTTCAATGGCGCCAGCAAGGCTTTCCAATGCCCGGTAGGTCTGATCGAGCGGCGCAGCCACGGTGGTAGGGCAGTAGCCGGTGACGCCATGCGTGGTCAGGAATCTGTTCAGATGCGGTAGATCGGCCGGCGAGGCCCGCATGACATCAAGGCCGGCGCCGCCGTGCATATGAATGTCGACAAAACCAGGCGCGAGGATGGCGTCGGCAAAGTCTTTGGTAAGATCGACCACCTTTGCATGGTTCGGGACTTCCTGTTGAGCTCTCGAGGAAATGCCGGAGACGAGGCCGTCCTCAATAAATAGGAGCGGGTTCTCTATCTCTTCCTGCGGTGTATAGAGGCGATGAGCGCAGAGGACAATCATGGTTGATCAGACATGGTGGTTCAGGATATGGAGCATTCGATCTCTGTGCGTCATCAGTGTAGCGCGAAAAATGGTCGGGCAGCGGGAGGGAGCAGCCAAGCGCTGCGATGTTATAATCTGATTGCCTATCGATAGGTAAAGTGTGCGCGTGGATGGCTTGCCTCGTTGCCGCCCGCGTCGTCGGGGAGTGGCTCAGCCTGGTAGAGCACCTGGTTCGGGACCAGGGGG
>PMHI01000533.1:0-2448 GCA_003156615.1 Acidobacteriaceae bacterium
CCTTGTCAACCAGATTCTGATTAGCACCTCACCTGATCCTTGGATCTCTTAGACCGGTACGCTTTTTCTTGCCGCTGTTTTTCGAGGACACTCGGCGTGGCAACGTCGAACCCGCGCTCTTCTTTTCAGGGATCTTTGCCCATCGTGATACAAGACAATTGTTCCCGGAGACTGGTTTGACACCTTCCAGACGAGAAGTCCTGAGGTACATGGGATCGACAGCGCTGACGCTGGCGGCTGCGCCGTACGTTCGTTCCCTGCCGGAAATACCCAATCCCGTGACTTTTGTCGATGTCGCGCGCTCCGCCGGGATCACCTTTCAGCACGACAATGCCGCGTCTCCGGAAAAATACCTGATTGAAACGATGGGAGCCGGATGTGCCTGGATCGACTACAACCAGGATGGTCTGCTCGATCTATATCTCGTGAACAGTGCCGCGACCGGCCTCTATAAACCAAAGCAACCTCTGCGAAGCTCACTTTACCGAAACAACGGGGATGGCACATTCACCGACGTTACGGGCAAAGCGGGCGTTGGCGCCGACGGTCTGTTCGGCATGGGCGTGGCCGTGGGTGACTATGACAATGACNNATGTGACCGCGCGGGCCGGTGTGGAAAATCCTGGCCGCTGGGCGTCAAGCGCCGCATGGTTCGACTACGACAATGATGGTCGCCTGGATCTCGTCGTTTCAAACTACGTCGACTGGTCGCCAGAGCGCAATTTCTACTGTGGTGATCGGGGTCCGGGGCTGCGCAGCTACTGTCACCCGGATGATTTTCACGGCCAACCTCCGACGCTCTATCACAACAACGGTGACGGAACTTTCACCGATGTAAGCAAGTCTTCCGGGGTTGGGTTAAAGGGTGGCAATGGCCTCGGCATTGTGACGTTCGATTACGATAACGACGGCTGGCAAGACATTTTCATAGCCAATGACCACATGCCGAACTTCTTGTTCCACAACAACCGCGACGGAACTTTCAGCGAAGTGGCATATGTGGCCGGCGTCGCGGTCAGCTCGGACGGTCAGTTCGAGGCCGGCATGGGAACCGATGCCGCCGACACTGCGGGCAGTGGCCGCATGGACGTGATCGTCACTCATCTCGATATGCAACTGGCGCGGTTCTACCGGAATCTGGGAGACCAGACTTTCGATGACGCGACCCTACGCTCGAAGATTGGTTACGCTACCTACCACATGAGCGGATTCGGCACACGTTTCATGGACTACGACAACGATGGGGCGCGCGACATCTTCATGGCGAACGGACACGTTCTCGACAACATTCAGCGCTATCACGCCGATACGCGCTATGCCGAACCCAAGTTGATGTTTCACAACAACGGGCATGGGATTTTTGAAAACGTGAGTGATCGCTTNNGCTCCTCAACTTCTGCGTAATGATGGAGGGAATGCCAACCACTGGCTGGAGATCCTGCTGGTCGGCACACAGTCCAATCGAGATGGCGTTGGTGCACGATTGAAAGTATCCGCGGGAGATCTCATCCTTTACGATCAGCGGAAGGGTGGCATGAGCTATCAGTCCGCTCAGGATCCGCGTCTCCATTTTGGCCTGGGTCAGCATTCGACTGTTGATGCAGTCGAGATCCTCTGGCCAAGCGGTAGTGCGACCAAGCTGTCTAACCTTAAGAGTGACCGGATTATTGCCGTCAAAGAAGGTGTAGGGATCGTGGAGCGCCCGTTCCCGCGTGTCCCTGCCAGATGAGCGCGAGCGTTGTTGATCGATGGGCCGGCGCTTATGGATGCGGCGTCGCGGGTTCTTCTTCCGCGACTCCCCGGCCTGCATAACCCGACTTGCGATCACCGGGAGCGGAACCGATGCGCTCGGCCTGCTCTCGATTTAGCTTCTCAAGAGCTCGAAGCGCGTCTTTTGCCTGTTGCATGTCACCGTGCCGCTGATAGGCCTTAGCTAGGCTGGCGTAAACGGATGGTTTGGAGGGATCGAGCCGGCGTGCCTTTTCCAAATGAGCAATCGCATCTTCCAGCCGGCCGGCCATAAGATATAGGCTGCCAAGCGCGATCTGCGCACTCGGGTCGTTCGGTAGTTGCGTGACTGCTTTCTCCAGAGTCGCTTGCGCCTCCGCGAACTCAGGCTGACCCGGACTGACCCCGGAGCGAAGCAGGGCTTCCCCAAGAACTGTCAATAAGGCATGATTTTCATAACCTCTCTTGACACCTTCGCGTGCCGTTCGGATCGCCTCGGAGATGTCTCCCTCAAACAATTCTTGGTGAGCAGAAGCGAGATAGCCGATCTCGCTTCCGGGCGCGAGTTTGCCCGCCAACTCAAAGTCCGGTTTGGCTTGGTCAAGCTCATCGAGCTGGGTAAGAAACATGGCTCGCTCGTAATGGAGCCGCGCCGATTGCGGCAGGTTTCGCAGTCCAATATCGACGACTTTGAGTCCAAGAGCGTAATCGTTGTGGTCC
>PMHI01000533.1:2506-22881 GCA_003156615.1 Acidobacteriaceae bacterium
ATCAGAAGGTGAGGTATGGCGTCTGTGAAAGAACCCTGGCTGGTGAGCGCTGTCCCCTTGCGTAGTTCTTCTTCGGCCGATTCTTGAGTACTCAAAACCGCGTCGCGGCCGTCAGGTTGACTTGCCTGACTCTGGTGGACTGGGATTTGCTGGCTGGGCGCAGCTTGCCCGTTGCTCGATGAGCTGAGCGCGAACCCGATCACGAGCCTAGCCATCGCTGCCAAACAGGAAGTAGCCAAAGCATGACTTTGTGAGTTCATTCGTGTCATCCGGGAATCAGCGACCCTCGCCACTGGCGACTACTTCCACTTTCCCTGACCTTCGACGACGGTGACGTAGCGGTCGATCGGCAGTTCGGTGAACCGTTCCGTTTTGCCGCTCGGTTGCGGCCATTGTATTTCCAGCCAGTCGATTTTGGTTCGCTTCCCTAATCCCAAAACCATCCGCGGGTCTTGGGAAGAGAGATAGCTGCCGCCACCTACCTTAAATTGATGGCGCTTCAGATCGCCCGCCTGATAGGTGATCTTCGCGCCAATGGCATCGATATTAGCCTTCGTGCCGACAAGTCGTACACCCAACCAATGATTCTGGCGGCCAAGGTTGTTGCGCAATAAAACGGGCGCTGCGTTGTTCTGCGTCACGAGCACGTCCACCGAGCCATCATTGTCAAAATCGCCGAGCGCCAGGCCGCGTCCGGACAGGGGCTTTGAAAAGATGGACCCGCTCTGTCCGCTGACATTTTCAAAACCTTTTCCAGTGTTGCGAAAAAGCAGTAGGGGTTCAAGAAACTTCACTCCTTCGACTCTCTTGTCGACCGCATCATCGGGATGGCCGTTCGAGAGCAGCAGGTCGAGATCACCGTCATTGTCGTAATCGAAGAATTTCAGCCCCCATCCGCTCATCAGACGAGTGGTTGCGCCGATCCCGGTCGGATTCGCAACATCGCTGAAGGTCTCGTTTCTATCATTGTGGTAGATCGAGTACATCTCGTGATCCACGTTAGCCTCGAATAGATCAATCCAGCCATCTTGATCGTAGTCAGCCGCATCCACTCCCATCCCCGAGCGCGGTTTGCCAAAAACATTGACTCCCACCCCGGCCAGCAACCCGATTTCTTCAAACCGCCCCTTGCCCCGGTTAGCAAAAAGAAAGTTGGGGACGGTGTCGTTGGTTACGTAGAGATCCATATGCCCATCGTTGTTTATGTCGGCGGCGACCACTCCCCACGCTTTCGCTAGAGGCCGGGAGATGCCGGACTCCTTGCTCACGTCCGTAAACGTTCCATCGCCATTGTTGTGAAAGAGCCAGCATGGCATGGGATCGTAAATCGTGGGAATGCAGTAGAAACGTTCGCCCGTCAGGCGATCGCCACAGAACTTCAGCTTGGCCTTGCTGTAGTCGACGAAACGGCAGACAAATAGATCAAGCCGTCCATCGTTGTCGTAATCAAACCACACCGCACTGGTCGCCCAGCCTGGCGCGGTCACGCCAGCTTTCGCCGTCACGTCGGTGAAAGTGCCGTCTCCGTTGTTGTGGTACAGAATGCTGTGAGGATACTGCGTGACGTAAAGATCGGGAAAACCGTCACCATCATAATCGCCCACAGCGATGCCCATGCCGTAGGCGTCGCCCGGCACACCGGCTTTTTGCGTCACGTCGGTGAACGTTCCGTCGCGGTTGTTATGATAGAGTGCGTTCCGCAGTAGCTGCGCCGGTTCATAGAAGTCGCACCGGCCACTGTTCACCAGATAGAGGTCCATCCAGCCGTCATTGTCATAATCGAGGAAGGCACAGCCGGCTCCAACGGTCTCGGGTAAGTGAGCCATCGCGGACCGCCCACTGACATGAACCCACGAAATACCGCTGGCGGACGCAGGAATCTCTTCAAAGACGGGCGCTGCATTATCTGCCCGGATGCTCGACGTTAAAGGGGAAAATAGACCCGCGCCGCCCAGTGCGCTCCCCATCCCCGTCCAACCCAGCATCTGAAGAAAGCGACGGCGGGAAGCCNNCCATTCACCGAACCTCCGCTCGCCTCACCGGGGTGTTGGCGCACTCTGCGGTGTTTTCGCTGTGGCGTCCCGCTGCCGTGCCATCTCCCGCTCCGCATCCGCCTTGCGCCCCGTTCGCGAGTAAGCGGTTGCCAGCTGATAGTGACCGGCCGGATCTCCCGGCTGCATCTCTACGTAGGTGTGGAGCGGCGCAATTGCATCCGCGAACTTCCCCGCCGAGTTGAGGGACATCCCGAGCGCCAGATACGCCTCCTGAAATCCTTCATCGAGCTTCGAGGCCCGCGAAAAATGTCCGATGGCGTCGTCCCATTGCCCGGATTGACGAGCGATCTCTCCCAGCAGAAACTCCGCCGAAGCGCTGCCGGGATCAATTTTCAGTTCTTCCTCAAATTCCGCTTTAGCCTTTTCAGCGTCGGCTGGCGATTTCGAGAGAAAGATGCGCCCCAGACGATAATGAATACCGGGCAGCTTAGGCTCCTGCTCGAGAATTGTCCCGTACTCGGCGATGGCCTTATCCCAGTTTTCCTGCGACTCGAAAGCTTCCGCTTCGAGCTGTTCCGCCTGATGCGAACTCGGGGCCGTTGCCGCCAGGTCCTGCGCTGCCCGGGAAGCAAGTTCCGAATAGAAGTGGGTGGTGCTGTAGAGCACGTCGGGATCGTGCGGAAATTCGCGGTTCAACACAAGGAGCGCTTCGACTGCGGTTTCTGTCTGTTCAAGACTCATGGCGCATCGAGCTGTCGACATCACCGTCCGGTACTTCAGCGGTTTGTCCGTTAGATGTGCCGCGGCTTTCTTCAGAAGCGGTAACGCCTCCCGACAGCGACCTTTCGACGCCAGGCTGATGCCCCGTTCGGCCAAGGACGGAGCCGCCACCACCGTTCCGTTCGANNTTTGAAATATGGAACCTGACCTCAGCGCTCCGCGAAGTATACCCTGCGGTCCCGACGCATAGGCCGGTCGGTACGGGCTGGTATCTCCTCGAGTCCAAATGAAACTTTGGAATTCGCCAAGACCCAGCTTATGTGTATAAAATATCCATCGTCAAGCCTTGACATCGGCTTGGGGAGGAAACAATCCAATGACCCGATTCGCGGACTTCTCTCGCAGGGATTTCATGACGTCGGTTGCCGCCGCCGCTGGTTCCGTTTTGATACCCAGAACCTTGATGGCAACTCCCCCGCAAGACCCAGTCGTAGACGCTCCCCAGAAAGAAAGTAAATCCGTCAGCCGCGAGAAAGTCTCCTGGAAGGCACGCCCCTTCCCCATGAAGCAAGTGCGCCTGGGAGAGGGGCCGTGCAAAGTCGCGATGGAGGCCGACCGTCAATATTTGCATTCGCTGCCTCCAGACCGACTCTTACATACTTTTCGCATCAATGCCGGCATTGCTTCCTCGGCCGAACCGCTGGGAGGATGGGAGGCCCCTAATTGCGAACTTCGCGGCCATTACGCCGGCGGCCACTACCTTTCCGCGTCCGCTCTGATGTATGCCAGCTCAGGAGACGACGATCTCAGGAACAATGCCAACGCTGTGGTGACCGGACTCGGCGAGTGCCAAACTGCGCTGAAGAGCGGTTACCTCAGCGCGTTCCCCGTTGAATTCTTCGACCGTCTGCGCGAACGTCAACGAGTGTGGGCGCCCTTCTACACCGTTCACAAGATCATGGCCGGCCTTCTGGACATGTACGTCTATTGCGGCAACGAGCAAGCGCTCGACATGGTTCAGAAAATGGCCGATTGGACGGCTGGCTACACTGGCTCACTCAGTTACGAACACATGCAGCGTGTCCTCGGCACAGAATTTGGCGGCATGGGCGAAGTGCTTTCCAACTTGTATGCGGTGACGGGCAAGGACCGCTACCTAGAAGTGGCGCAACGCTTCGATAAGAAACAATTCTTCGATCCGCTGGCGGCTCACCGGGATGAACTGAAAGGTCTGCATGTCAATACGCACATCCCGCAAGTGATTGCCGCGGCCCGGTACTACGAACTCACCGGCGACCGGCGCTATCGCGACATTGCGCAGTACTTCTGGGACGAGGTGGTCAGCGAGCGCTCCTATTGCACCGGCGGCACCAGCAACGGCGAGTCCTGGAATACGGACCCGGGCAAACTTTCGACCGAGCTCAGCCCCAGCACCACCGAGTGCTGTTGCGCCTACAACATGATGAAGTTGACGCGGCACCTGTTCGGTTGGTCGCCCGATGCACACCTCATGGACTACTACGAACGCACCCTGTTCAACCACCGCCTGGGCACCATCAACCCCGAAGACGGCACCATGATGTACTACCTGCCGTTGGCGGCGGGTTACTGGAAGACTTTCGGCAAGCCGTTTGACGCGTTGTGGTGCTGCACCGGCACCGGTTCAGAAGAGTACGGAAAGCTGACCGACACTATTTATTTCCACGATGACGATTCGCTCTACGTGAATCTTTACATCGACTCACAACTGGAATGGCCGGAAAAGGGTTTGCGCGTGAAGCAAGAGACTCGCTTTCCCGAAGAGCAAGGCACTACCATCACGGTCTCCGCCAATCGTCCGGCGCCGCTTGCGATCAGTCTTCGCATTCCATATTGGGTCGAGGGCGGCAGCGTGAAAATCAACGGAGCCACACTGCCCGCGTTTGCCAGCCCGAGCAGCTATCTCACCCTCAATCGTGTCTGGAAAAGCGGCGACAAGATTGAACTCAGCCTGCCGATGGGGCTACATATTGACAGCATGCCGGACAATGAAACCATCCAGGCCGCGATGTATGGCCCTCTGGTGCTGGCTGGTCGTTTCGAGGCAGTCACAAAAGAGATGACATACGGCGATTTCCGGCCGAAGCCGGGCGAGAATGCGACAAAAGTTCCCGACATCGTCGCTGACGCCGCTAAGCCTACGGAGTGGATTGAGCCCGATGCGAAGCAGCCCCTCACATTCCATGCCCTGGGTCAATCGCAACCGCTGACCCTGGTGCCTCTCAACAAAGTAATTCACGAGCGCTACGCGGTTTACTGGAAGGTCGACAACAAAACGACATAGCATTTCGATTGCTTCTACTGTTGGATCGTTGCCGGCGGCCAACTTCAATCTTCAATCCAGAGGCAGTGCCTTTCCAGGCTCGAACCCCTGCACGCCACGCGCCTTCAGGCGCCGGACGCCAGAGGGCTTCTAGAAAGAGATTTCGACTGGCTTTCCTTCGAATTTCACACTTCGCGTGACTTCGGCCAACTGTACGGTGATAGCCTTTGGCTGCGGCGACAGCATACGCGAACCAGCGGCGAGTTGCAGACTGAGTCTTCTGCGTGCATCGTCCCACGCCATCTGGATTCCCATCCATTCTCCGTTCCGATAGTTGAATGAAGTGCCGTCGTCCTCGTAAAGCAGGAACGAGGCATCGCCACCTGGGTAAATCGAAACAGAAAGTGGCCCATCGACCTTCTCGGCCGTAAACTGCTTCACCGGACCAAGCGGCAGGATCGATCCCGCACGCACATAGAGCGGGATCGTCTCGAGGTCCACGGGCCGGCTGATTTCACGGCCGCCTTCGAGGCGTTCGCCCGTCCAAAAATCGTACCAGGCCGAGCGCGGCAGATAGATCGAGCGAGTCGTCGCTCCCTTCTCGACAACCGGTGCAACCAGCACGTTTCTTCCCCACAAATACTCGTCTCCACACTCGACCGCCTTCGGATCGTCCGGAAAGTGCAGCCACAAAGCCCGCATGATCGGCATGCCGGTGGTCGCACATTCGCGCACCGCGCTGTAGAGATAAGGCAACATGCGGTAGCGCAGTTCAAGATACTTCCTGCAAATCGGCTCTACTCGCGCATCGTGCAGCTGGCTGGAATCGGGAATCGCAGCGCCGTTGTAATTGTTGATTTCTACAGGACCGGGATCTCCCGTGTTCCAACCCCAGGGAAGCCGCAATTTCCATGTGCGACCGTGACATCGGAAAAGTGGACAGAATGCCCCGAACTGAAACCAACGCACATACAACTCTGCTGTAAACTCCGGGGTTGGAACAAATCCCCCGATGTCCGTACCCCAATACGGAATGCCGCTGAGCGCGGTATTCAGAGCGACGGGAACATGAGTCTTCAATGTTTCCCAGGTGGAGTAAACATCGCCCGACCAGAGGAACGAACCATACCGTTGCATACCGGCATAGCCATTGCGATGCAGCGCGTAAGGACGCTCATTCGGCCGATCGATTTGCGGGCCTTCCCAATACATGCGATTCCTGACCAGCCGCGATGCGATATCGAGCGGATCGCCTTCATCCGGCCACCAGCCATCAACGCCCATGGCAAAGTCTTTGCGGTGTGCGTCCCAGTGGCAGCTGGCTTCCGCTTCGTCGAACCGCGCCAGGTCACACGGATCATGAACCGTCCCGCGGAGTCTGTCAGACAGAATCACTACATGCATGACGGCATGAAAGTGCTGCCGGTGTAACTCATCGAGAATTTCCTTAGGATCGGGAAAGACTCGAGAATTCCAGACGAAAGCGCCATTCTCAGTATTCCAGCCGGAAGGACAAAAACCCGTGCCTAGATAGATCAACGCGTCACAAGGCAATTTCTTTTCGCGGAACATCTTCGCTTCGGCGATTACTTCCTCTTGGCTGGCGAGCGTTCGATGCGACTGTTGATAGCCAAAAGCCCAAAGCGGAGGCATTTCGGCTTGGCCAGTAATGCGCGCATATTCGCCCATAATCGTCGCCGGATCTGGTGAGGCGACGAAGAACAGGTCCAGCGGCAGGACGGCGTCTGGACTTGCAGGTCGGAACTTACCTTCGTCTCCGGTGAAGTCGAAGGTGCCGAAGGGTTGATGGAAAAATACCGCCCACCCGGATGTCCCGATGATCCATGGAATGGGAACGCGACCACCGTGGGTGGCAAGCTTGTACCCTCCCTGGCCGCTGCGCATTAGATCCGTGGATCCGCGGCGATCAAACTGCGGTCCACCCTCCCCTAAACCAAACAGTGGTGCACTTCCACCGAGAAAAGACAGGACGCCGGTGTTCTCGTCCCAGCTAAACTGCTGAACAACGTCCCCACGCTCGTTCGCTACGGTGATGTGAACGGGGTCAAACGAAATCTTAAGTCGGAGACCGCCCACGACAATCGCGTGGCCATCCTTCCCCTGCAGCTTGACCGTGGGAGCGCCCCAAGATTCCTGGACAAGAGCTCCCTTGAAGGGTATCGATCCAATCGATCCATTGTTCAGGGGCAGGATGCTTAGCCGAAAAGTACCCGCATTGATAGAAGTGATCTGTATCTCAAATTGCTGCCCAGTAGGAGATGCGGTGGCCCCTATATGGTTCGAAGGGACAATCATGGCGGCGGACGCCGCAACAAATCCCTTTAAGACATCCCGGCGATTCCACTCCGCAGTCATAACTGTTTCATGCTCCAGGCCGTCACTCGTAACACGCTCTGGCCGATGACCTTCCACTGCTAGGCGGGTTGATCAACTTCCTTCGGCCGCATCTTATGAATCGAGCGATTGTAACGGAAACAGATAAATGAGTAAACGTTTACCGGATTCATGGGTATAATCTGTGATTCGTCGCGAGTGGAACCAGATTGGGGAGGGAAGGAGCCGAATTTGCGGTGGCGAATCGCCATCCTGGTGAGTGCGGCAATCGCAATCAGCTATCTTGATCGACAGGCGTTGCCGGTCGCGGTCAAGGCTATCAGCCGAGACATCCCGCTGACGAACGGGCAGTTCTCCGCTCTCCAGTCCGCATTCTTGCTCTCCTACGCGCTGATGTATGCGGGGGGTGGCAAGTTGGTGGACATCCTCGGAACCCATCGCGGTTTTACGGTGATCATGCTGTTCTGGTCTCTGGCCTGTGCCAGTCATGCTCTTGCCACGAGTTTCGCGCTGTTGGCCATCAGTCGATTCCTGCTCGGGGTAGGTGAAGGCGGTGGTTTTCCTGCCGCTACGCGTGCGGTTGCGGAATGGTTCCCGACCAAAGAGCGGGCCACGGCGATGGGCATCATCAACGCAGGAACGGCGGTCGGAGCGGTCGTGGCTCCTCCTCTGATCGCAACCGTTCTCGGCTACACAAACTGGCGTTGGATATTCGTTCTTACGGGTGGGCTTGGTTTGCTCTGGGCTGCATGGTGGAGGTTCTCATACGTTCCTCCCGGAGAAGCTTCGGGGCAGATCGAGGTGGACCGCAATGCGACGCGAGGTCCGAACGTCGCCTCCACGGCACGAATCCCCTGGATTCACCTGTTCCGCGTTCGCGAAACCTGGGGACTTGTGACCGCCAAGTTCCTTAGCGATGCGGCTTGGTTCTTCTATCTCTTCTGGCTCCCGAAGTATCTCTACGACGCCCGTGGTTTTGACATTAAGGCAGTCGGCACATTCGCCTGGATGCCCAGCGCCGCCGCCGGAGCGGGTTGTCTGCTGGGCGGAGGATTTTCCAGTTACCTGGTACGCCGGCAGCTTTCACTCGCGATGGCTCGGAAGCTGGCGCTGGGCCTCAGTGCCGCAGTTATGCCCTTGGTCATTCTCGTTCCACGCGTTCCGGTCTTGTGGGCCATCGCGCTGTTCTGCCTCGCATATTTCGGACAGCAGTCCTGGTCAACTCTTGTCATGGTTCTGCCCACGGATCTGTTTCCGCCGAAGGTTGTCGGGTCGGTTGCCGGACTGGTCGGTTTCGGAGGAGCGATGGGTGGAATCGCCTTTGGAGAAATTGCAGGCTACTTGTTGGACCACGGCTTCGGCTATGGCTTGGTGTTCGCTATCGCGGGCACGTTCCACGTCGCTGCATTTCTGATTATTCTCGCTGCCATTCCCACCATGCAGCCGTTGAGGCTGGAGCGGAAGCTCAGCTACGGGGGAGCTCAATGAAAATCACTAAGATTCGTACTCGCATCGTACGCTGGCGCGGAAAAACCGTTCCACTCCCTCCTCACTTCTGCACCAACCCGATGGACCTCCTGGAACTTCCCGAAGCCTCGATGCAGACGTTTACGTTTCACGGCTGGCTGATCGTGGAGGTGTTTACAGACGATGGCCAGGTAGGAGTGGGCAATGCTGCTCTCGCTCCTCAAGTGACGAAACAAGTCATCGATCTTTACCTCAAACCTCTTTTGCTCGGCCAGGATCCGTGGGACATCGAGCGCCTATGGCAACACATGTATCGCAAGACCATGGCGTTTGGGCGTAAGGGCATCGGTATGGTTGCGATCAGTGCGGTGGATATCGCACTGTGGGACCTCCTGGGCAAATCCGCCAAGCAACCCGTGTATCGCTTGCTCGGAGGCCGGACGAAAACGCGTATTCCGGTTTATGCCTCCCGCCTTTACAGTGTCGAACTGGGCGAACTCGCAGCGGAAGCAAAGCGCTACAAAGATGAAGGCTATCAGGCCATGAAGCTCCGCTTTGGATGGGGACCCGCCGACGGAGCTCGCGGCATGCAGCGGAATCTTGAACTCGTGCGCACTGTTCGTGAATGCGTCGGCGACGGCATCGATGTGATGGCCGACGCTTACATGGGTTGGACCCTCGACTACGCCAAGCGAATGCTGCCCTTGCTCGAGCCTTTTCATCTCCGATGGCTGGAGGAGCCAGTTATCCCCGATGACATCCAGGGTTACGGCGAACTGAAGCGCTACGGGCGAATTCCGATCGCGGGCGGCGAACACGAATTCACGATTTACGGTTTCCGAGACTTGCTCGAGGCTCGCGCGCTGGATTACATCCAGTTCGATACCAATCGCGTGGGTGGCATCACGCAGGCCCGCAAGATCGCCGCCCTCGCCGAAGCTCATTCCGTTCCGGTGATTCCTCATGCCGGCCAGATGCACAACTACCATCTCGTCATGGCCAGCTTGAATTCTCCGATGGCAGAGTATTTCCCGGTGGTCGATGTGGAAGTAGGCAACGAACTGTTCTGGTACATCTTCCAGGGTGAACCCAAGGCAAAAGGCGGCTACATCCATCTCGATGACAACACTCCGGGTCTCGGGCTGACTATCAACGAATCCGGACTCGAGCGGTTCGAGGTATTGGAATAATCCTCCGAGGATAAAAGACGCCTGATGACACGACTGATCCAAATCAGAAAAGGCAATGTTCGACGGGTAGCGCTGGTCGAGGAACCAAACATCCGCTTGTTGGACACCTGCTCCTCAATCTACGAATTGGCTCACCTCGCCATTGCTGCCGGCATGAAGCTCAGCGAGCTGGCACGCCAGAGAGCCCGACACGACACCATCGAATACGGCCCGATCTATAGCGGTCGCTCGGAGTGGCGCCTGCTTCCGGCCATGGACCATCCCGACGAAGCCGCCCGTTGCCTGATTTCCGGCACAGGACTGACCCATGTGGGTAGCGCACGTAGTCGCCAGTCCATGCACGCAAACGCTAGCGAGGATCTAACTGACAGTATGAAGATTTTCCGCTGGGGAGTGGAAGGCGGCCGTCCCGCCGCAGGCTGTATCGGGGTCCCTCCAGAATGGTTCTACAAGGGCACAGGCTGCGCATTGCGCGCACACGGAGAACCGCTCGACATTCCGTCCTATGCCGGGGATGGCGGGGAGGAAGCTGAGATAGCCGGTGTCTACCTCATTTCTCCCCATGGCCGGCCCTATCGGGTCGGATTGGCCGTGGGCAACGAGTTTTCCGATCATCAATTCGAGAAGAAAAACTATCTCAATCTGGCGGGCTCTAAGCTACGCACGTGTGCACTGGGACCAGAACTCGTGGTCGATCCAGAATTTCAATCCATACCTGTAGCGGTGACCATCGAGCGGGAAGGAAGTGTCTTCTGGACCGGGGCGTTCCGCAGCGGTGAATCCGAAATGTGCCACAGTCTGCAAAATATTGAGCATCACCACTTCAAGTACGAAGCTCACCGCCGCCGCGGAGACGTGCATGTGCATTTCTTTGGAACGGATTGCCTGAGTTTCGGCGACCACATTCGCTTGCAAGACGGAGACGTCATCGAGATCGCCGTCGAGGGTTACGGACGCCCTCTGCGCAACCCCGTTCGGACAGACAAATCGAAGCCGGCTCTTATGAACGTCACTCCCCTGGGATGACTAAAACGATGAGTGAAACTATGTCAAAGCCAAACGTTGCAATTCTAGGACTTGGCATCATGGGTTCTGGCATGGCCAGTCGACTGCTCTCCGCGGGCTTTCCGTTGACGGTCTACAATCGGAATCGCGAGAAATCTATCCCCTTCGGGGATGCCAGCGCGTTCATCGCAACTTCGCCGCGCGAGGCTGCTTCCCGTGCCCAGATCATTCTCAGCATGGTGGCGGACGACTCCGCTTCCCGAGCGGTGTGGCTCGGCGAAAACGGAGCATTGACCGGGGTGTCGCCGGGTTCGGTCCTGATCGAATCCAGCACGCTGAGCGTCGGCTGGGTGAAGGAACTCGAAGCTGCCGGCGCTCAACGGGGCTGCGAATTCCTGGATGCCCCTGTAACCGGCACCAAGCCCCATGCCGCATCCGGCGAACTACTTTTTCTGGTTGGAGGTTCCACTGATGCGCTAGATGCTGCGCGGTCTGTGTTCTCCGTGCTCGGTCGCGACGCTGTCCATCTGGGTCCCACTGGAAGCGGGGCTCTCATGAAGCTCATCAACAATTTCATGTGCGGTGTGCAAGCCGCGTCGTTTGCCGAAGCCGTGGCCCTCATTGATGCTGGCGGCCTCGATCGCGGTAAAGCCGCGTCCATCCTAAGCGGAGGAGCTCCGGGAAGTGGAATTGTGAAGCGGATCGCTGATCGAATCGCTACCAACGACTTCACCCCAAGTTTTGCCCTGCGCTGGATGGCGAAGGACTTGGCGTATGCGCTCGATGGCGCCTCACGTAACGGAGTTGCCTTACAAACCGCAAGTGCAGCCCTGTCTGTGTTCGAGCAGGCGATTGCAGAAGGCCTTGGCAATGAAGACTTTTCCGCTGTTACCAAGTCGCCGAGAAGATTGTCGAGCTCTTAATTTGCGGAAGGACAAAATGAAAGCTGGCGTCGCGCTCGGAACCTCCCCGTCGATACTGCTGCTCATCCTGTGCATGATGTCCACAGGCGCTCTGGCGCAAAAAGCCAATGACAAGACCCCTCCGGTTCCAGGGCCGATGCTCAACCAAGGCCTGGTGAACTACGACACCCCTGAGTTCACACTAAGTCTGGTGCGATCATCCCAGACCGTCGCCGCCCTCAAACCAAAAGGAGCTGACGGCTTCGACTTCACACCGGGAGACCTCCTCGCGGAGCGTTCGCAAAATGGATACTTTCATCTGGGTGACCTTACCCTTCGCTTGCGCACAGAAGACTCGGCGAATTGGACGAACTATTCGACAGCCTCCACTCGCATACCAGTGAGCCCGCTGTCCGCATCCGCGAACGTGCTGGCCACCGCTGACCTTGCGCCCACTCTCCCCGCCGATCTACCGCTACGGATTACAAGAACATGGGCCGTAGAGGAGGGCAAGCTTGTCCTGCGCTTCGCCTTGACCAACCGGTCGACGAAGAAAGTTCAGATCGGAGCGCTGGGCATCCCCATGATCTTCAACAACGTGCTCAACAACCGGTCTCTGGGGCAGGCTCACGCCATCTGTTCGTTTTACGATCCCTACGTTGGGGAGGATGCAGGTTATCTGCAAGTGACCCGGCTGAACGGCCACGGTCCGGCTCTATTGGTCATTCCCGATGGCAAAACTCCCTTCGAGGCTTATAACCCCATTCTGGACCACAAGGGACGGGGGGGCGCGATGGCCGTATTTACTGATCCCACACCGCGGGGGATCACCTTCGAAGGGTTCTACGAATGGATGGTTCACAGTCGGGCGTATGCCGAAAATGAATGGAAGAACGCAGGACCCTGGAACACTCCTACCGGCCTCACTCTCGCACCCGGTGAGTCGAAGACGTATGGGCTCAAGTTCGTGGTTTCCGATTCGATTCGTCACATCGAGGACACGCTCACCAGGAATCAGCGGCCGGTCGCCATTGGCGTGCCGGGTTACGTGCTGCCCCAGGACATCGAGGCACACCTGTTCCTCAGATACGGCAAGCCCGTTGCGTCGGTGAAGGTTGAACCACCATCGGCGATCGAGATTCGTGAGGATTCCCCTACGCCCGACGGCTGGAGAGCCTATACCCTGCAAGGCAAGACGTGGGGGCGCTCGCGCCTAACGGTCACCTACGGCGACGGAACGGTGCAGACTGTTCAGTACTTCGTAATCAAGCCCGCTGCACAGGCGGTTGCGGATCTGGGCCACTTTCTGACCACTCGCCAGTGGTTTACCGATTCGAACGATCCGTTCCACCGTGCTCCCTCCGTAGTCACTTACGACCGCGAGGCCAATCAGATAGTGTTGCAGGACAGCCGCGTCTGGATCGCCGGACTGAGCGATGAAGGCGGCGCCGGTTCCTGGCTGGCAGCCATCATGAAGGAATTGGTCCAGCCGGACAAGGAAGAACTCGACAAACTTCAGCAGTTCGTTGACGGGGTGCTATGGGGTGGGCTGCAATCGAAAGATGGACCACACCCATACGGCGTACGCAAGAGCCTCTTCTACTACCAACCCGACCAGATGCCCCAGAACTATTACGACAGCAGCTTTGACTGGAAAAGCTGGACGAGCTGGAATAAGCAGGCCTCGGAGGCCGTCGACCGTTCTTACGATTATCCGCACGTCGCCGCTGCCTATTGGGTCCTTTATCGGCTGACACGCAACCATCAAGGCCTGGTCAGCAATCATCCTTGGGATTGGTATCTGAATCATGCCTACGAAACTTCGATGGCGATGACCAGCTATGCGAAAGATCTGGCGGTGTTCGGCCAGATGGAGGGCTCTATCTTCGTGCAGATCTTGATCGATCTTAAGCGCGAAGGCATGAGCACACAGGCCGACACGCTGGAGAGCAAGATGCGAGAACGTGCCGATCGCTGGAGAAAGGAAGCCTATCCCTTCGGCAGCGAAATGCCCTGGGATTCCACCGGACAGGAGGAAGTCTACGCCTGGACGAAATATTTTGGTTATCAGGACAAGGCAGAAGTGACCCTCGACGCGATTCTCGGATACGATCCGGCGATTCCCCATTGGGGCTATAACGGCAGCGCACGCCGTTATTGGGATTTTATTTTCGCTGCCAAAGACCGTAGGCTTGAGCGACAACTTCATCACTATGGTTCCGGACTGAATGCCATCCCTGTGCTGGCCGAATATCGTGAGCATCCTGAGGACTTCTACTTGTTGCGAGTCGGCTATGGTGGAACGATGGGGGCACTCACGGACATCGACCAGGAGGGATTCGATTCCGCGGCATTCCATTCGTTCCCGGACTTGCTCAAACCCGATCCACTCACCGGCGACAACGGTCCAAACGTCTTTGGACACGCTTGGAATACCGCGACTTACGTAGTAGATCACCCGGAGTTCGGTTGGCTGGCGTTTGGCGGGAACGTCAAGGTGAACGGCGCTGTGATCACTGTCACTCCGCGCGACTCGTTCCGGTCACGGGTTTATGTGGCTCCTCTGGGACTATGGCTGACCCTCGATGCAGGCATATTTGAACAAGTAGAAGTGAATTCCAGTACCGGCATGGTACGAGTGGGACTCGCCGGAGCCACTGACGTCACTCAAGAAGCCCGGCTCCGAGTAGAGCAACCGGCGAAGGTGAGTGGTGTCGGTACTTATCATCCCGCACCTCTTCTGAAGGCTGAGCGCGATGCATATCGAGTGCCCCTTCAGAAAGAAGCGACCTGGGTGGAACTTACCACTGGCCATTGATCCTGGACCTTAGAAATACTACAGGGCGCGATGCGGCAACTCGGCCGCCACCAGCCAATTTCAGAGCGTGCATCACGAGGACATCCGTGCGGGTCTGCGAATCACTTGACCCATGCCAGACCATCAGCCCCACGCCCGGCGTCGATCAGCTTCACACTCCAGTTGTTGATCTGAATTGCCGCCACCTGATGGCTCTGGTCGCAGGAAACATATGCGGATTGACCGTCCGGTCGGATCACCACCTCTTGAGGAGCCGGGGGCACACTGATCGTCTGGACGACCTGCAACGTCGCGAGATTGACGACCGCCACGCCATTTGCATTCGGCAACGCTACCAGTAGCCATTTTCCATCCGGTGTGGATGCAGTGCCGTATCCTGTGCCGGGCAACGCAATCCAGCGACCAACTTTATTCGTAGCGGTATCGATTACCGCCAGTCGGGGCTTCTCTGTATCGGCGGTGAACACCCACCGGTTGTCAGGCGTGATCGAGATGCGTTGCACGTGTTCCGCAACGGGGATCACCTCGACTGTTTTTCGCCCTTCGAGATCGAGCACCGATACCGTCCCCGGTCCAACGTTCGCGGTGTAGCCATAGCGCCCGTCCGTACTGATCGCCAGCATGTGGGATTCGGCCTGCCCGGTCGGAACGCTCCCGACAATCTTTAGAGACTGCGGGTCGATGATGGTTACAGATTTGTCTAGCTCCGTCGTCACATAGAGCAGCCCGTCTTTCGGCCCAAAGACGGCGCAATGAGGACGAACNNGGCATGCCGACCCCAGAGTTGCCGTAGATCGGCACGAACGCCCGCTTGCCATCGGGAGAAGCGGCGACCTCATGTCCCGTCACGCCTCCCTCGGCGACCGCGGCAATCTGACGTCCCGCAGTTGGATCAATCAGACCGAGAGTCTGCTCACCTTTATTAGCGACCAGCAGCAGACCGTTCGATGGAGACGAAGTAGCGGCGAAGGCAGCGATCAGCAGTCCTGCGAAAATGAGTGTCAACGCAAAGAAGTTCGTCACGATGATTGTCCTGCCCTTTAACTTCTCGCGACATAGTATCGCAGTGCGGAGTTCTAAGCGAACCAGTCCGTTTATCGCCTTTTCAGACTCGCGAGCCGGCCCAAGGCGGAAGTCGGAGTTGTGGCTGTCACTGCCAGCGTTCATACTGCCGGCATGACGCTGAGAATGCGGCGTTGCTGGCACTGATCGGGACGATTCTGATGACGGCTCTTATGGTATGGCCGCTCGTCCTCACCTTCCTCAATGTCCTGCGGGAATTGGTTCCGGCGGTGNNTCATTTATGCGTTTGGCTCTTTGGCGTCTGGCTGGCGTGACTCACCGGGAAGCCCTTCTGCTGGGACTTGGCTGCCCGGAGCTGGTTCAGGTCGGCCGGGGCGTTTCAGAGGTGCGGGCACCCTTTGTGACCACGCTGGCATCAGCTCATATCCGTATTAGCAAACCTTCCCACGAACCCACGCCCGAAGTTTTTCAAGGAACGTAAGACCATGAGATGATAAAGAGCTTCGCCACTTGCTCGTTGGGTGCGGTACATGGTGCCATGCAGGGTCACCTTTTGGACTGCTGATTGGCCGTGAGTGCCGCGATAGATTTGGAGGAACCGAATGGCCTTGATGAAGACCTCGAACCCGGCCTTGAACGTCAATAGCTTTCGTGTAGATCAGGCGGTATCTGGCGAAGCGATGACATTGACCGGGACCGTCAATAAAACAGGCATTCTGCTGATTTGCGTGGTGGCGACTGCGGCGTGGAGTTGGAGTCGGTTTTTCCACGATCGTACTTCAGATGCGGTATTGCCACTGATGGGGATTGGGCTAATCGGTGGATTCGTTGTCGCAATGGTGACGATTTTCAAGAAAGAATGGTCTGCCATTACCGCGCCGATTTATGCCCTGCTGGAAGGGCTGGCGCTGGGTGGTATTTCCGCAATGTTCGAACTGCGCTATCCCGGAATCGCAATACAAGCGGTCGGCCTGACCTTTGGGACGCTGTTCGTTCTTCTAATTGCCTATCACTCGGGCGTGATTCGAGTGACNNGTGGTGGTCATTGTCGCTGCCTTGAACCTCATCCTCGATTTTGACTTCATCGAAAGTGGCGTCAGCGCGGGTGCTCCAAAGTACATGGAGTGGTACGGGGCATTCGGCCTGATCGTAACGTTGGTTTGGCTTTATCTGGAAATTCTGCGCCTGCTATCGAAGATCAACAGTCGCAATTAGCCGCCACGGGTTGGGAGATATTACGATTCCGACAACTTTGGCAACCACCGAGAGTTGAGCGACTGACCCAAACACAAAAGCCTACTGCGAACTCGCCGCAGCAGGCTCTCCGAGATACTACGCCCCCTTCTTCTTCGCGGCCTTTACTCGTGCCCATCTCACCCGCCGTCCCGCCGCGATCTTCCTCCGGGCAGATCGGATAGCGTGACGATTATCGGGGTGTGGTCAGAGGGCTTTTCCTGCGCCCGAGGTCCCTTATCGATTTCGCAGCTCTCGAGTCGATCTGCCAGCTTTGGGGATAATAAGAAGTGATCGATTCGTATGCCTCGATTGTTTTGGAACGCCCGCCGAAAGTAATCCCAAAACGTGAAGTGTCCAATTTCGCCCACGTGCAACGACCGGAACGCATCCGTATAGCCCATACCCAACATCGCACGATATCGAGCTCGCGGCTCCGGCTGAAACAAGGCATCGTGCTCCCACGATGACGGCTTGTGACAGTCGATGTCCTCAGGAATCACGTTGAAGTCGCCGCCGATTAGCGTAGGCATATCATCCTGCATCCATCGAACCATTTGCTGATTCAGTCGATCCATCCAAGCTAACTTGTAGGCAAACTTGTCACTCCCGACCGGATTGCCATTGGGAAGGTAAATATTGACGATGCGGATACCCTTGATGATTACCTCCAAGAACCGCGCATGGCTATCGGACTCGTCCCCAGCGAGAGTCTTAGCAATCGTCTCCATCGGATATCGCGACAGAATGGCAACCCCGTTATAGGCTTTCTGCGTCACCGCGAAACTCTCATAGCCGAGCGACGTGAAGACTTCGGACGGGAATTCGGTTCCCTTTAATTCTTGGAGCAACAACACATCCGGTTCGCGAGCTTTCAGCCACGTCGTGACATGGGTCAACCGAGAGCGAACAGAATTCAAATTCCAGCTAGCGACTTTCAACATCATCCCCCATTTCTAACCTTATTATCGAAAAACTCATTACTGAGCTTGAATAGATGAAGGGCCCAGGCTTTGGATCGCGGGACATGACCCGGTAAGAATTGGAATATCGCCCCTAAGTTACCCTACCCGGTCGCGAACTCGTGAATTCGCGTCAGGGCTTTATTACAGCAAAGCGCAGGCGAATGTAATCCGCTGTCCACTTCCCGTTTGCATCACAGAGAACAGGCTTGAGCAGCGCGGTGACTTCATCGAGAAAGCCTCCGCGCTCCTCACACGGTAACGCGGCCGAGAACGGATTGGCGAATNNCAGTTCATAGTCTTCGACTGTCGGGAAATACCACGGAACCCACGAAGCCGCGTCTCGGATGCCCCGGCGCTCCAGCGTGGCCACCAACGCTACGGTAATAGCGCCCACGCACGCATGCCCCCCCAACTCGCCCACGAATCTTCCTCCGATCCTCAGGGCGCGGAATGCACCTGCAATCGGCGCGTCCGGATCGTCCTTGATCCAGTGCAGGACGGCATTGGAAAAGACAGCGTCGAATTCGTTCTCAAAGACCAGCGCACGGGCATTCATTACCCTCGCGTCGAGGCCGCGCCGAAGAGCGGCTGCGATCATGTCCGGAGAACTGTCGATACCCACAACCTTCGCACCCAGGGCAACCAGCTTTTCAGTCAACGCCCCATCGCCGCAACCCAAATCGAGGATGCGCTCGCCCGCCTGGGGCTGGAGCAAATCCACCACGGGTTGGCCGAGCGCGGGCACGAAATGGGCATTATCGGCATAAGCAGCCGCATTCCAATGCTGGGAGAATGTTGATGGGGTGGAAAAAGCCACTAAGAAACTCCTTTCTGATAGGGTAACCGATTCGGGAGGTGTCGGAAGCCGGGAGTGGATTCCGTCACGATTGCACCCGGCAGGTTCCAGTCAGCACTCGGACCCACGGATTAGCGGCTCGGGGCCGCTATCGTTCCTGATGAAGCAGAAGAGATGCCAACTCCATCGCTCTTGCGCGAGAGATGCCGGCCGACTGCTCGCGAGCGAGCAAGTGGTCGGCTTCCCCGATCTTCAGGAGAGGACGGGTCCCGACAGGCTGAAGGCTGATCTCCGTTTTCAGATTAAGGGTTTCGGGATAAACCGTCAGGGAATTGGCGAGCCTGCCCTTGTATGGGCCATGCAGCTTCTCTCTTCCTTCGCGCGTCCAGAAGTCGGAGACTTCGTCGTAAACCTCTTCCTTGACGGACACCCATAGTCCCCAAACAAAGGGCTCCTCGCTGCCAAGGATCGGAACTTCAAGACATCCGCGGAGGAAGAACCGTTGCTCATCGATGACACATTGATCAGAGCCGATCAAAGCGCCGGTGTCGCGCTCTTCTCGCTTCATGTTTGCGTACATGTCAGGAAACTCGGCGGCAAAACTCATTGGCACGCCAAGGTGAGACTTGCCACACGTGGCGCATTTCCAAGCTTCAGTCGGGGTCTGAACCGAGTTTATTTGCGGATTGTCCAAACTCCCGCCCTCGAAAGCCGCCGAAATCGAATCGCGTCAGGACGCCCAGCGAACGCCTTTCTCCGATAAGAACCGGATGCGCGAATCGGCGCCCGTCCGGGTCTGTGCGGTGGGCGGCCACCATGACTAACCCTACCGTGCTCGTCAATAACCGGCGCAAGTCGACACGTCAGTGAACTTCAACAGCCGCGCCAGGAATCTCCGGAGACGATCCTTCGCAGGACCGCTGCTATTGCCTTCAGTTTGCGTGGGAACTCGGCGGATCGTCAGTTCGCCTTTTCCGTTGCCGCTTGCGCTCCGGGGTGCGCGTAACCTTCAGGAACCTCAAAGAATGCCGGATCGGGCTCTGTTCGCGTAACTTGATCGACCGTCATCGTGGTCGTTTCCTTGCGTGGATCGCTATGTTTAATCATCAAGTTGATGCGGAGGTCCTGCGAGTACCAGTATTCGTCGGTAATAACGACCTCTTTGCCATTGTTCTCATCCGTGACGGTTTGGGTCTGTCGAATCCCGTGCGCAGGCACGCCCCCGATCTCGCGAATTCCAAGGTCTTCTTGTTTTGTGAACTCGTTGGGAGGAGCATTGCCATCGGGAGCGGCAAAGCGGATCGAAGGTGGCTCGGTTGAAGGCGGATGATTCATAGTTCTTGTCCAGAAGGTTCGTTTCCGGACATCAATCTCGGTAGAGATGCGAGTCTGCGGATCGTATAAATGGATGTGCAGAAGTTCAGGCGTGTCGGGGCTAGAGGCAAAGTTGAGCGCCCTCAACTCGTTGTGAATGCGGCCTCGTGTATCGCGGGCAACCTCCCGAGTGGACTTAAGTTGCATGACAGAACCATCCTTGCGAACGATGGTTTGCTCAATATTGACGACGCCGCTGAACGGCGCGTTCGGAATGGGCGTCATAAAAAA
>PMHI01000309.1 GCA_003156615.1 Acidobacteriaceae bacterium
ACGTTTTACCCGCGGGACTGGGACAAAATCCGGCGCGGCAGGCGGCAATCTTCGGAGGATTGTCGCCGGAGACAGGTGCCATGACAATCAACAAAGTTTGTGGCTCCGGATTGAAAGCAGTCGCTCTCGCCGCACAAGCGGTGCAGACGGGAAACAGTTCCATCGTGGTGGCGGGTGGCATGGAGTCGATGACCAACGCTCCTTATCTGCTGCCGCAGGCACGCAAGGGATACCGCTTGGGAAACGGGCAGGTGATCGATTCCATGGTGCACGACGGGCTGTGGGACATCTACAACGACTATCACATGGGCGTCACCGGTGAGAACGTCGCTGAGAAGTACGGCATCACGCGCGAAGAACAGGATGAGTTCGCGGTGCACTCGCACCGCAAGGCGGTCGCTGCCATGAAAGAGTGCCGGTTCAAGTCTCAGATCGTGCCCGTAGAAATTCCTGCCAAGAAGAAGGGCCAAGCCCCACTGCTCTTCGAGAAAGACGAATCCCCGCGCGAGGATACGACGATCGAAGTGCTGCGTTCGTTGAAGCCCGCCTTCAAGAAGGACGGAACCGTGACCGCCGGCAACTCTCCCGGAGTGAATGATGGAGCCGCGGCGGTAGTGGTGACCAGTGCGCAGCGGGCGAAGGAACTCGGCGCACCTCCCATGGTGCGAATCGTGGCACAGGCGACCAGCGGAGTCGAACCCAAATGGGTGATGATGGCTCCGGTGGGCGCGGTGCGAAAGATCTGGGAAAAGACCGGTTGGAAAAGCGACGACGTCGATCTGTACGAACTCAACGAAGCTTTCTCGGTGCAGGCGCTCGGCGTGATGCGTGAGCTTGGGCTCGATCCCAATAAAGTCAACGTGAACGGCGGCGCGGTCGCCATCGGGCATCCCATCGGAGCCAGCGGCGCGCGCGTTCTGGTGACTTTGATCTATGAAATGACTCGCCGCAATGCCAAGCGTGGGGTCGCTGCGCTGTGCCTGGGTGGAGGCAACGCCGTGGCGATGGCCGTGGAAAGAGATTAGCCAACACTGGCGCTTGCCGCCGCCGCCGCGTGCAGGGTTACGGTGAACACCGCTCCGCCTCCCGGCGCATTAGCGGCATCGATGGTGCCGTTGTGCTCCTTCATCACCGACTTGCAGATGCTGAGGCCGAGGCCGGTTCCCCGTCCCGGCCGCTTGGTCGTGTAGAACGGATCGAAGATGCTGGCCAGGGTGTCGGCGGCGATCCCAGGACCGTCGTCTTGAAAGGTTGCCCAAACTGACGGTCCGGCATTTCCCAGGCGGATGCGCAGCGTTCCGCGGTCGCGCGCCTCGCGAATGGCCTGCTCGGCGTTCAGAACCAAATTCAGGAAGACTTGCATCAACTGGTGAGGGTCGCCTTGCACGTGGGGCAGCCCGGGCTCGCGCAGGAAGTCCACGGTGATGCTGTTCTTCCGCAACGAGTAGGCGTGCAGATTGAGCGTGCGCTCGACGATCTCTCCCAGATTGACGGGAGCCTTCCCGGGCGCCGGCGGCCTCGAGAAATAGGTCAGGTTGTGAACGATCTCAGCGGCGCGGCGGGCCTGCTGCTGCAGTATGGCGATCTGCTTGCGCGCCGCGTCGGTGGTCTGACTGTCCTGCAAAAGTTCGCTCACTCCCAAGATACTGGTCAGGGGGTTGTTGAGTTCGTGGGCTACGCCGCCAATCATCGCACCCATGGCAGCCAGACGCTCGCTCTGAACGATCTGTTGCTCCAGCTTTTTTTCCATGGTGATGTCGCGCACGGAAATGATCACGCCGCCGAGCTTGCCATCCGCGTCAAAGAGCTGGCTGGCGGAGGCGCGCATGGTACGCCAGCTTCCGTCGCGGTGACGGGCGCCATATTCCGCGGCACCAAAAATCCTGATGCCGGAAACCACGTCGTGGTAGAGCGCCGCCAGCTCCGGCGAGTGATCCTCGGTTTCCGAGATCTTCTTGCCCAACAAATCCTCCGGTTGGTGCCCGAGCAGATCGCGCACGCGTGAGCTCACGAAGGTATAGCGCTCCTCGAGATCGACCACGAGAATCAGGTCGGGGAAACTCTCGAGTAAGTGCCGGCGGAATTCTTCCTGCTGCAGCAGTTGCCGCTCAAGTTTGCGTCTTTCCGTGACGTCGACCAGCGTGCCCTGGTAACGAATCAACTTGCCCGCAGCATCCCAGACGGCGCGGGAGGACTCGAGGAAAACCGCGGAGTTTCCATCCTTCTTTCGAAGTGTGATCTCGCGTGCCCGTACGTCACCGCGATCGTTGGGAGCACGGCCGAGCACGGCTGGTTCGGCGGGATCGACGTTCAGGTTACCGGGGTCGAGCGCAAGCAGCTCTTCTTTCGTGGCATAGCCTAGAATGCTCACCAGCGCGGGATTGGCGTCGAGAAGTCTGCCTTCCGGCGTGCTGAAGTAGGCGCCTTCTTGCAGGGTCTCGAACAGTTCGGTGAAACGCAGCTCTTTTTCGTGCTGTCCGGTTACATCCCGTCCCAGCACGCTGACCCCGACAACCTCGTCACTCTTGACGATCGCACTGAGAACGCAATCGAAGTAGAGAGGCCGCGCGTTGTTCTTGAAACGCACGCGGACGGTGCCCGCCCAGTGTCTCTTCTCCAAAAAATGTGCGAGGCCGGCTTCTACGCTTCCGCGGGTTGGTTCTTCGACGATATCGAAAAATTTCTGTCCCACGATCGCGGTGTAGGGAAGCCCCGCGAGTTCGCTGACCCGCTTGTTGACGGTGCGCACGGTGCCGTCCAGAGATGCGGCGCAGGCGGCATCTTCAAAGGAGTCAATGAGTTCCTTGAAGCTGCGGTTGGAGCGCGTGAGCATGTCGTTGAGTTGGTCGAGTTGCGCCTCGGAGGGTGCGGCGCCCACATGTTCCTGCAAATNNTTCCAGCCGCTCCCAGGCGAGCGCGGCAAAGCCGGCGGCCAGCAGGATCATGAACAAGAGAATCCATCGCCAGAGCTGAGATTCTTCGCGCTCCAGGTTCTGCGGGGGACGGGAGCGCCGAGTCGTATCGGGAGAGGCCTGCATCATGGGGAAGTCACCTGGTTTTGCGGAAGGACAAAACCCAACACTCAGACATCGTAACGATACTGACCGTGTGGGACAACCGTTGTTGTTGGAGAAGTTGGTACCTCAGGGCTGATTCTGGAAGGAACTGTGACTTGGGGCGAATTTCCGCGGCCAACGCCCAAAGGCAACCCCCCCGAGGTGTTCTCCTCCCACCGCTCAGTGTGTTGGAATTGCCACGTAGCCTAGGCCCTCCGCCGCCTGCATCCCGACTTGGTCACAGACGGCGAATTGAAACCAGAGCGCACGATGTGGCTTCTGAACACTCGGCTGGCATTACACAATCTCCTAATTCTTTATCCTGCACAGTCGGCTCCGACAAGGCGCCGCGCACTTATCAAAAGGGAAGGATCAAGCGTTGGGAGAATCGCACCGACATCTGGGGCGCAGGCATTGTCGGCACAGATGGTGAAGGCGTTATCCGCAATGACACGGTTTTCGAATGGAAAGGTACCGACCGAGTTTCCCTGATTGGCTACTGTGGGGCCTTCCAGGCTGGACAATTCGGGCTAGGGCAGCCGGTGGATTATCGAGCGGACGACGACCAAAGGGTCTACATACGCGGCGACAATCGCAAAGAATGCGAATGCAAGGTAGAAGGGCAGAAGGCCCCGGAGGAGGCTAAAAGCGTTGCACCTCTTG
>PMHI01000362.1:0-178 GCA_003156615.1 Acidobacteriaceae bacterium
GCGAGTACGCCGATGGAGACCGCCCGGAGATTGAAGAAGCGCGTAGCCTGTTAGCCGAGAAGTAAAGGCCCGGGCCGCTGCTTTAATATGCCTTGACAAGTATATGCTTGGTAGAGTATACACAAGGAATGGAATCTGCCTTCGAAATCGTTGCGGAGCCGAACCGCCGTGCGATATT
>PMHI01000362.1:225-4381 GCA_003156615.1 Acidobacteriaceae bacterium
ACGCACAGCGCCGTCTCTACCGCCTGAGACCCGAACCATTTCAGGAGATGGATGTCTGGCTGTCTCAGTTCCGCCGGTTCTGGTCGACTCACGTGGATGCTCTCGAACGCTACCTCGACCGCATGGGGCAATCGAGACAGGACCAGTCGACACCAACGAAAAGGAAGACGACGGAAAAACCAACGCGGCCCAAACCGCGGCATGACAAAGGAGAAACGAAATGAAAATCAAAGTGACTAGCGTATACGTCGACAACCAAGACACCGCCCTGCGCTTCTACACGGAGGTACTGGGCTTTGCCAAGAAGGCCGATTTCAGTAACGGCCCATATCGCTGGCTGACCGTGGCCTCGCCCGAGGAGCCGGACGGCACCGAGCTGCAGCTGGCGCTGAACAACCACCCCGCCGCCAAGGCGTATCAGCAGGCGATGTTTCAACAGGGCCAGCCTGGGGCCATGTTCTTCACCGACGACCTGAGGGGCGACTACGAGCGGATCAAGGCCCGCGGCGCCGAGTTCACGATGCCACCCACCGATGTAACGGGCTCGACGATTGCGATGCTGAAGGATACCTGCGGCAACCTCATTCAGCTGACCCAGGTGGCACGCTCGTCACGCTAAGGAGAAGAAGATGCTCGATCGAGTGCAGTACACACCGGGGCCGGCCAACGGGGCGCAGATACGAAAGGAACGGTTAGAAAACGGCGAAGAAAAGTGGACACTCATTCTCGTCCGTGAACTGCGTCACTCGCCGGAGAAAGTCTGGGACGCGCTTACCGACCCAGCGCATCTGCGCGAGTGGGCTCCCTTTGAAGCCGATGGGAGCCTGGGTACGGTTGGAACCACGGTGAAGCTCACCACGGTGGCAGCGCCCACGCCCCGCGTTACCGAAACAACAGTGACGCGAGCTGACGCTCCCGAGGTGCTCGAGTACAAGTGGGGCGATTTCGATATGCGGTGGCAACTCGAAGCCTTTGGTGGCGGCACGCGCCTGACTCTGTGGACCAATATCGGTCACCGCTTCATCGCAATGGGCGCTGCCGGGTGGCACATTTGCTTTGATGTTCTGGATCACCTTCTGAGCGGAATTCCCATTGGACGTATCGTCGGCTCCAAGGCCATGAAGTTCGGCTGGCAGCGGCTGCACGCCGAGTATGCCAAGCAGTTCGGTATTGAAATGCCCAACTGGCCGCCTAAGGCCAGTCCAGAGTAAATGAGCCGGTATTACCGGTAAAGGAGGATAAATTATGTCAGAAGCTACCAAACGTTCAATCTTTCGCTGGGTTCACATCATCTGTGGCATTCCGATACTCGGTTACATTTATGATTCGCCCTCGGATACTCACAACTACGCCACCAGTGTTAGGTATCTCTTTCTTCCTGTACTGCTCCTTTCGGGGCTTTGGATGTGGAAAGGCCATGTCGTTCGACGGCTTATCTCGAAAAGACCGGCGAGTGGCACCGGTTCGTACGCGAAGGTGTGATCTTCGATCGGCGAAGGATGGCGCTCGCAAAGGCGGGCTGGTCGAGCTTCTGCCGACGATCGAAGTCTTTATCCCCCAGCCGAGGTGAAACAATGAGAGCAGTTTTGGTTATCGCCGCACTTCTGGGACTCGCTTCGCCTTCTCTAGCTTTTGCCGAGCCCCTTCGCCCAGCTGTGGGGCACGATCCTCTGCAGGTTATGGTGGATGCACAATCAGCAAGAAAATGCTGAAGGATATTGCCAGTGTAGTCGCCAAACATCCCACGCTGAAGACCGGGCTTCAGGAAATTGAGGACCATGTCAAACCGTAATCGGTCACTTTCTTTAGCGTGAGAAGGAGCTTATGTCAAACGTAACCCTTTCCAACAAACAACGCGAAGAACTCCTCGGAGTATTGCAAGCCCGTTTTCGGAAAAACATGAACCGCCATCGCGGCCTTGAATGGACCAAAGTACAAGCACGGCTGGAAGCGAATCCAGAAAAACTGCGGTCACTCCATGAAATGGAAAGCACTGGGGGTGATCCAGATGTTGTTGGTCATGACAAGAAAACAGGCGAATACATNNAATATCGAGAACTGCAGACGCTTGGAGAGTTCGACGCGAAAACGTCGAGCTGGGTGAAAACACCCTCTGCGATCAGAAAACTCGGCGGTGCCCTCTTTTGTGATCGCCGCTTCAATACGGTTTTTGTGTATCACAATGGGGCGGAATCCTACTATGCCGCCAGGGGTTTCCGTGGCTCGCTAAGAGTGTAAAATTTCAACCGCGTGTGAGATTGGAGCTGCGCATGAAGAAAGTCATTCCGGCGGAATCCGCCTCTAAATCAATTGACCAGCTGATCGCGAAACTCACAGACTGGCGTGGCAANNCGCAAGTGCATGCTCGCTTCCGACCGGGAGATCATCGAGGAATGGAAGTGGATGGGCAGCCCAGTGTGGTCGCGCGACGGAATCATCGCGGTCGCCACCGCCCTCAAAGATAAGATGAAGCTTACCTTTGCCCACGGGGCGAAACTCCCAGATCCTGACAAAGTCTTCAACGCGGGCTTCAAAGGCAACGTGTGGCGAGCCATCGATTTTTTCGAGGGGGATAAGATTAACGAGCGTGCTCTAAAAAATCTCGTCCGTGCCGCTGTTGATTACAATCAGATCAAATTGAAGAGGAAGACGCCTGCGGGTACTCGAACGAAAGTACACAAAAGTAAAAAGTGATGAAACGACTGCGGTTGGCGCGCCATTGCACCATCCCGCGTTCCAGCGGCTTTGGCTGGGCCTGAGCATCTCGTATCTCGGGGACCAGTTCACCATCATCGCCTTGCTCTGGTTCGTTCTGCAGTCGACCGGCTCTGGTGCGGCGGTGGGCCTCGTCATCCTTTGCTTCGACCTCCCAGGCGTCGTCACCGGAGCAATCCTCGGGCGTCTGCTGGATCGCTACCAACCTCGGCTGGTGATGGGCTACGACAACCTCGCTCGAGGGGCACTCATCGCGGCGATTCCCACGCTCTACGCGCTGAGATCGTTGCAGCTCTGGCACGTCTTCGTGCTGGCGTTGCTGGCCGGAGCGCTCTCGCCAGCAACCACGGCTGGGGTACGGGCGTTTGTGCCGCACCTGGTGGACGATGCCGGCCTCAATCGCGCCAATGCGCGGATCGCGACCAGCCTGCAATTTTCATATCTCGCCGGCCCATTAATAGCAGGCTTCGCCGTCGCCAGGTTGGGCGGTCCCTGGGCGCTGTTCATCGACGCCGCCAGCTTCTTGCTGATGGGCCTGCTCGTGCTGACCCTGCCCACGATCACTCGCGAACCGCGTGTCGCCCAGCGTGCGGCAGTCAATCGCTGGCTCGGCTTCGGCGCGCTGTTCAGCCTGCGCTACGTGCCCGCGCTGACGCTTCTCACGCTGGTATTCTTTTTCTCCTATGGCCCGTTGGAGGCCGCCCTGCCGGTCTACAGCAGCCAAACGTTACACGCCAACGCCGACGGCTACGGGCTGCTATGGACCGGCTTCGGCGCGGGGGCACTCGCTGGTGTGCTGACGCTGACCAAGCTGTCGCACCGCTGGCGGCCGAGCGTTGCCTTACCGATGATCGCGGTGCTCTGGGGAACGCTGCTGTGCCCCCTGTTTTTCGTCCGACGGCTCCCTCTCGCGATGCTATTCCTCGGTGTGGCTGGGGCATCCTGGGCGCCCTATACGCCGATGGAAACCACCCTGCTGCAGCGGCTCATCCCGGCCGAGATACGCGGCCAGGTCTTCGGCGCGCGGCATGCGCTGGTGGTAGCGGCGACGCCGCTGGGCGCCGTGTTGGGTGGCGTGCTGCTGCAATATCTCTCCGCGCCGGTGGTGATCGCTATCTCTGGCCTCGCCTGCATCCTCGCCGGGCTGGGTGGCCTCGTCTCGCCGTCACTGCGTCAGTTGCAACGAGGAAGCCCCTAGTGTTGCGGGAGGGCCTGAATACCGATTGAGAGATTTGGGCGACATGGATGGGTTTTTTCCGAGTATCGGTGTTCATCTGTGGCTAAGAACGAATACTGAAACACTCCCCAGGCAACTTCATGCCCCAGGAATAGTCGACATTCGCGGCGGCCCGGAGAACAGCCTAAAGCGCGTCTGGTTCAGGCCATGAGCGACGCGCCCCTCGACTACCTGACCCTGGGTCAGGCGTTCGGCACGCTCTCG
>PMHI01000190.1 GCA_003156615.1 Acidobacteriaceae bacterium
TAGTCGTTAACACGCTGTTAGGCGTCGGCATGCAGGCGATCGCAGAGGCAGTGGTCCTTGGAGAAAAAGCCGGCCTCGATCGCGAGACGTTGCTCGGCGTTTTATCGAAGACGGCTGTCGTTGCCCCGGCTCATGTGGGGAAGCTCGCCAGAGTTGCAATCAACGATTACAGTCCGCAGTTTCCTCTCAGCCTGATGAACAAAGATTTTGGATTGATTCTGCGCGCGGCCGCAAAAGGAAATGTTTCAATGTCCGTGACAGAAGCTGCATTTCGCGTGAACTCCGAAGAACTGGCTGCGGGGGGTGACGAGGATTTTTCCGCTGTGCTGCGGCGAATGGAAGAGCTTGCAAGGGTTGCAAATCTAGCTGTCTCGCGCGCTAGTTAGCCCTGGCCGGACTCGATTGCAGAGCTGGCACGTGCCTTCGAGGAACATCGTTAATCATCACACACCCACAACGTGAGCTGAAGCGGAAGGAGCAAAGGTCTGAGCACACCGGCAGCAGACCTTCCCGCACAAAACGCTGAGACTCTCCGGTTCTGGAGAGCTTCGACCCTGGTTAATTCTCCCCCACCGGCGATGAAGCAGGTCGAAGTCCTGTCGAAATGCGGACACCTGTTCCGAGAGAGAGTCAAGCGAGGGACACTCGTCCTGCTATCTCAGTCTTTAGCTCCGCCGCCGATCCAATTTTTCCAGCACTTCTAACATTTTGCTGAAGACTTAAGTTGGCATATCAAGTGCCTTTACTCGGATGGAAAAGCTGTTCCGACAGCGAATCGGGTATCAAAGCTGATCTGCCCTTCCAGGAGGAGAAAGACATGAAGGCGCTCTTGCTAGTCGGGGTCACCGCTCTCGGTCTGGCCGTTGTTCTTCCGATATTTTCGATTAGCGCTCCGGCCGCGCAAACGGCGGCGAGTGTGCCCGGGGCTCCACTCGGGCCGGCTGACACCTACTTCGTCACTCAAACTTCGCTCGGCACCCCGTTTCAGGTTGATTCCGGCCGGCTTGCCGAAAACAAGGGTACGACCCAAGCCATTCGTGGCTACGCCGAGTTGATGGTGAGTTCGCACGTCGCCGTGAACAATGCACTGTTGGCCATTCTGAAAAGGAAGGCACCCGTGCCGCCGCCGACACTTCTGAAAGCCGCGTACGCAACGATGGTTTCAACCCTTGAACATGAAAGCGGCCAGACGCTTGACGCCGATTACGTAAGGGGCCAGGTCAATTACCAGAAGGGCAATACCGCTCTCTATCAATATGAAATTGCGAATGGCACAGATCCTGATCTGAAGGCCTTTGCACAGGAAACCCTGCCAAAAATTCAGGACCATTTGGCACGCGCGCTAAAGCTGCAAAGTGGCGCGGAGTAAAGCTGACTAACCAAAGGAAATCGCGATCGATAACTAAAGGGGGATTTGTGAGCGACGGGCCGAATTCAAATTCACGCCGAAATTTTCTGAGGTCAAGCCTGGTCCTGATTTCAACTGCGACCCTGGCAGGAGAAGCTCCCGCTCTGCTCGGGAATCCGCGCGCCGAGGAAACACATCGCTTTCTGAACGAATCAGAACGGCGATTTCTGCTGGCGGCCGTGGATCGCCTGATTCCCGCAGACGAACGCTGGCCGGGCGCCGCAGAAGCGGGCGTCGTGAATTACATCGACCTTCAAATGGCGGGAGCTTGGGGTCGTGGCGAAATTATGTATCGTCACGGACCATTCCGAAAGGGCACTCCCACGCAAGGCTATCAACTCGAGTACACGCCCGCGGAACTCTTCCGCCGATCCATTCTAGCGATCAATGCGCACTTTGCTTCGCCGGCAAAGTCTTTCGACCAGTTGCCTTCCGAAGAAAAGGACGCATACCTTTCGAGTCTCGAAAAGGGAGACATTGATCTTGACGGTGTCCCGTCGAACACATTCTTCGACTTCCTGTTGCAGCACACGGTTGAAGGATTTTTCTCCGATCCAATCTATGGCGGCAACAAAAACAAAATCGCCTGGAAGATGATCGGGTTCCCCGGTGCGTATGCGGATTACCACGATCTGATCGATAAGCATGGAGTTGAATTTCATCGAGAACCCTTGAGCATTGCCGATGGCCCGGGCTACCACTCGATGACCTCCACTACGGGAGGGAAATAGACCCATGCCGCAAACGCTAAAAGAGGTTGACGTGGTCGTCATCGGAGTCGGCTTCGCCGGCTCGATTCTCGCTAAAGAACTTGCGGCTTCAGGTCTCACGGTCGTCGGCCTGGAGCGGGGCCACAGCCGTCACAGCGTTCCGGACTTTCAGGCGCCTGCGATCCACGACGAGCTGAAGTATTCGATCCGCAAGGGAATGATGCAGGACGTGACCCGCGAAGCGATGACCTTCCGCAACCACTACCGCGAGGTCGCTTTGCCGATGCGGCAGTGGGAGGCTTTTCTGCCCGGCACAGGTCTAGGCGGGTGCGGAGTTCACTGGAATGGCCAGGCTTGGCGATACCACGAGGAGGAATTCGTATACAAGACACACATCGAGCAGCGCTACGGAAAAAAGATCCTGGACCCGGATCTTCGCATTCAAGACTGGGGCGTCACCTACCAGGAACTGGAGCCGTACTACGATCGTTTTGAATATCTCCTCGGCGTTTGTGGCAAAGCCGGAAATCTGAACGGCAAGATCGAACCGGGTGGGAACGCTTTGGAAGCGCCACGCTCGCGCGAGTATCCCAATCCTCCGATGAAGGAGCAATACTCCGGGGCGCTGTTTCGGAAGGCGGCGGTGGATCTTGGCTATCACCCGTTCCTGCAGCCATCCGCCAACATGACGCGCCCGTATACGAATCCCGAGGGAATGACTTTGAATCCCTGCGCCTATTGCGGGTTTTGCGAACGGTATGGTTGCGAGCACTTCGCTAAGGCGAGTCCGCAGACCGTGATCTTGCCGGTGCTCATGAAGAATCCCAATTTTGAGCTGCGCACCGAGTCGCAGGTTCTCAAAATTAACCTGGACAGCACGGGCAAAAAAGCGACGGGCGTCAGTT
>PMHI01000775.1:0-287 GCA_003156615.1 Acidobacteriaceae bacterium
GGATTGTCATCCCGACCGGAGCTTCCGCTTCCCGAAGGGACCTGTTGTTGTTCCGGACGCGAAAAAGCTTCTCGCGAGAGGGTTCGCCACCCTCGCTCTGCTACTGCTATCAGCCGCTGCACCATTCTCAGCGCTGGCGCAGAAGCCCGCAGGCGCAAGCGTCGTTGCCGAACTCCCCGCCGGAGCAATGCAGGTCAAGGCCAACGCTGCCTGTCTGGAATGTCACGAGGCCCGCATCATCCTCCAGCAACGCCTCAGCAAGGGGGCGTGGACGAAAGAGGTAGACA
>PMHI01000775.1:441-2860 GCA_003156615.1 Acidobacteriaceae bacterium
GCTTACCGGGAAAAGCAAAACGCTGCCGACCCAATGCCCAGTGCGGACACTACGGCAGCGCTGCCACTGCTGAGCCCAAATACAAGCGAAAGTATAGAAATATCACTGCCCTACTTCTAGTGCATTTTAAGGCACCGGGAAGTTGAGATCAGTTTGCGGAGAGGCCGATGTGGGGACAGCCGCCCTTCTGTCCGTCGAGTGTAGCTCGACGCCTTCGTCGTCACTGCCAACAAACTTAGCCACCACCAGCGAGTTCCACTCACTGCAGCTTCGCGTACTCCGCCTTGGCTTGCTTCACGATGGGAACATCGGGGTCGGGTAAGTTGCCTTGATTGCTCGGCCAGTTGGACTGATAATTTCCTCGTGCGGCTCAGCAAACAAACCCGGCGCCTGTGGTTTTGGTTTTGGGTTCTCGTGGTAGCGGTTATTGTTTGCTTTTGGCCCACAGGCGTCCTCATCATCGAGCCTGCTCCCTCATCCGTGACGCCTGCGAAATAGAACACCTCGGCAACTCACGATTCGGACACTACGAAGGGCTGCCATTAGGTCCACTATAATTCCTCTGGATTGTTAGACTTAAGGGAAATGTTATAACCATAACATTCAGCACGAATGTTCCCGCCGCTCCAGCGAGTGTTGCCACCGGACCCTATCCACCATTCTGGCGATCAGGTCGCTAAGGTTTTGCCCCGTGTTGCTCCGCGTCTTCTGTGGTTAAGGCCTTCTCCGGCCGAAGCAAAGGAAACAGAATCACGTCGCGGATGGTGTGCGAGTCGGTCAGCAGCATGCACAGCCGGTCCACGCCCACGCCCACGCCTCCGGTCGGCGGCATCCCATACGACAGCGCGCGGAGGTAATCCTCGTCCATCTGGTGCGCCTCGTCGTCGCCCCGCTCGCGTTCTTTCAATTGTGCTTCAAAGCGCCGCCGCTGATCCTCCGGGTCGTTAAGCTCGCTGAACCCATTGGAGATCTCCATCTGTCCCGCGAAAATTTCCCAGCGCTCGGTCCAGTCCGGCTCATCCGGCTTCTGCTTCGACAGCGGCGACACCGCGGTAGGGAACTCGTAGATGATCGTCGGCTGCGTGAGATGTTCCTCTGCCGTCGCCTCAAACAAACTCGCAATCGTCTTGCCCAAAGGCTCCTTGGGATCGTAAGCCATGTGCGCGTGTGCCTGATTGAACCGCTCGACCAGTTTCCGGACTCCATCGTCAGAAGCGAAGTCGCCCATCACAGGCTTCGCGCCCGCCGTCTCCGGCCAGTAATGAATAATGGCCTCGCGCATGGTCAGGCGCTGCCAGTTTGCCCAGTCGATCTCCTGATCGCCCCACTTCGTTTTCGTTCCACCCGTCACATCCTTCGCCGCCTGCGCGATCAACTCCTGCGTGAGATCCATCACCCCCTGGTAATCGGTGTAGGCCTGATAGAACTCCAGCATGGTGAATTCAGGATTCCATCGCCAGCCCAGGCCTTCGTTGCGGAAGTTGCGGTTGATTTCGTACACCCGATCAAATCCGCCAACGACCAACCGTTTCAAATAAAGTTCGGGCGCGATGCGCAGATATAAATTCATGTCGAGTGTGTTGTGGTGGGTCACAAACGGCCGCGCCACGGCGCCGCCCGCGATAGGCTGCATCATCGGCGTCTCGACTTCGACGAATCCATGCGACTCCATGGTCCGCCGCAGCGACTGCACCAGCTTGCTGCGCTTCAAAAAAACTTCCCGCACCTCAGGATTGACCACGAGATCGACATAGCGCTGCCGGTAGCGCAATTCCACATCCGTGAGCCCGTGAAACTTTTCCGGCAGCGGCAGCAGATCCTTGCTCAGAAAGGTGATCTCTTCCACATGGATGGTCAACTCGCCGGTGCGCGTGCGAAACAAATAGCCGCTGACGCCAATGTGATCGCCGAGATCGAGCAGTTTGTATAACTCGAAGCCCGGGTCGCCGACCGCGTCTTTCTTCACGTAGATCTGCAGCCGCTTTCCATCTTGCTGCAGATGGCAGAAGCCAGCCTTACCCATCAGTCGAATCGCCAGGATGCGACCGGCTACGCGCACGTTGACTCGCGGACTCTCCAGTTGCTCCGCGATCTTGTCCGAATAGTCCGCGAGAATCTGGGGGATTGTGTTGGTGAATTCGTACTTGCTCCGGTACGCGGTTTGGCCCAGCGCCTCGATCTGTTTCAGCTTCTGGCGCCGCAGTTCGTAAATGTTCTCGTCGAATGCCAAGAGAGTCCTTTGACAGGGAATTGCGCCTTACTGGCACGAAAAGACGATGAATCGTTGAAACGCGATTATAAACAACCCGCGCATGGATGTGCGCCCTCGGGCCGGACCCGGAAACAATTTTCATGTACCTATATATTATGGTACATTGGTACACATGCTGGACGAGACGAAGCTGTTGGTGGAGCGGGT
>PMHI01000775.1:2989-4529 GCA_003156615.1 Acidobacteriaceae bacterium
AGCGAGCTGCCGACAAATAGAGGAGGCTGACCCTATGACAGAACAAAGAATAAGAATAATAAGAATGAAGACCGCCCTCACCGGATTACAGTGGACGTTAGGGCTTGTAATTCTGATTGAAGCCATCCTCTNNCGAAGCTGTTGGTGGAGCGGGTGCAGACCGGCGTGCGCATGGAGAAGCGGTTGCTCAAAGTCCTGAAGGCCTTCGCCGAGTATCACGACATGACCCTCGGCGATCTTTTGGAGGGCATCGTGCTCCATGCCTTCGACGGAAAAACTCCGTTCGGCCAAGCTTCCCTCGACCGCATTCAGGAGTTGAAGCGGTTTTACGATTTTGACCTCGATTCGAGCGCCAGCCACCGGTTGAAGGAGATCAAGGCGCGGCCGGGGCGCAAGCGAGCTGCCGACAAATAGAGNNATTCTGATTGAAGCCATCCTCTTTGTGATGCCAGGCGCCGCCCCTGACTTCGCCAAGACCCATATGCCGGACGTCGTGCGGCAAGGGCTGGGATGGGGCGAGATCATCGGCGCCGTCCTGCTGCTGATTCCATGGACCGCAGTCCGCGGCGCCTGGTTCCTGGTGGGGATTTTTGTGCTGGCGATCGTCGTCCACCTCCTGCATGGAACCTTCAATGTTGGGAATCTCCTGATCTACACCGCGGCGGCATGGGCAATTGCGAGTGGAAAGGCCCCTGCCCAGACCGTCGGATAGCCGCTATGACCCCGTTCCAGGCGCTGCTGGTCGAAGGCACGTCCGGCGTGGGAAAGTCGACGCTGGTCGACGCTCTCATCCGTCGCCACGTCGCTTCCTCTGAGCCCAGGAAAATCCGAACGCTGGTTCACCTGGCGCAGTCTCATACCTACCGCCCTTTGGCTTTGCCCGAGGACGACGGCACGCTTACCGTGGATGCGAACCTGCGCCATCTGGAGCGCATCGTTGGGACAGTCGAATGGCTGCATGCCGGCGTGCAAGAGCACGAGCGCCCGTGGTGTTTTGTGCTCGTCGATACCTTGCACCTGACCCACTGCGTTCGCCCTGGCGTGGTGAAGTGGAGCGACGTCGCACCGTTCGATCGACGGCTTGCTGCTCTCGGATGCAAGCTGCTCTTTCTCGAGGGAACGCCCGCGACGATTTGGGATCGTGGAATCCAGCCCAGGGCGGACCGGCAGTTCATTCAAGAGTACGCGAGGAAATTTGGTCGAACTCCCGAGGAGATCCACAGCCATTTCGTTCGCGAACAGGAAACACTTGTCGAGTTATTTTCGTGTTCTGTGATAACGAAGCGGTTACTGCAAAACGACGGAACGCTCGATAACGCGCTCGAAGAGGCACTGCGGTTCTGGACGGAAGATCTCCAAGGAGAGGAGATTGGAGGACTGTGACCGGCGACGAGGTTATTGAACGATTCGAGCGTGGGCTGGGGCCCGGCGAGGAGTTCCATCATGCCGATCACGTCCGATTGGCGTTCGCTTATCTGTGCCAGTATCCGGTTCTTGAGGCGCTGGAGAAGTTTTCGGCCGCACTGCGGCGATTCGCCGC
>PMHI01000249.1 GCA_003156615.1 Acidobacteriaceae bacterium
CATCATGCTCGAATGCCGACGCAATGCGGTCGATTTCGCCTTTGGCGAGACCATGCCGTGCGCCTTCGACGCGCCACTTAGAGACGGCCTTACCGACCTGTTTTGCTATGTCGCGCGCTTTGCCGTCGTCCAGATCGAAATACCCCGCCACCTCCATCGCCAGTGCGAATGAAGCCGTGTTGTCATCCTCATTGATTGCCGTGCTGAGAATGCGCGGCTTGATGTCGGTCGGCACCGGATTGAGGTCGTAAGCGGGCGACAGGCGCCAGCCCGCCTGGCCTTCGTACAGAAAGCCGTGATTGCGCAGGTGGTCGTCGGTGTTGGAGATCAGTATGTTGAAAACCAGCCGCCGCCACAGCGCTTCCATGTCCGCTCGCGGCGCGGCGCCGTGCTGGCGCAGCGCGTCAACAATTTCCAGATAGCTTCGGGTTTCTCTGTCTTTCGATCCGAGCATGCTCATCGCGGAGAGGAACGGGATACGCCGTTCGCCGTCGCGGTCGAAGCGTCGCAGGAGGAGTACAGACTTGCCGGCGATGTTTTCGACACGGGATTTGGGAACGGGGATGCCAGATTTCTGCGCGAGCGACAGTGCGACCGCCTCCCAGACGACCATGTTGATTTCATCGTCCTTGCGTGGGAATTTCGCGATGGCGAGACTGCTGTCCTTTTCCCTGACGGAAGCCTTGGGCCTCGCGCCGCCAAGAGAGGAGCCGGGCGCGAACAGCAGTCGCAGTTCCTCCTCGGTGTCTTTCTCATCCATCACATGTTCGGCCGCGGAGAGCAGTTTCGGGAGCTCGATCAATGGGGAGATGCGCTTGACGCCCTCCTCCCGCAGGAAGGGCCCGCCTTCTTTTTCCGCAAAGCGGAGTGCGCCCTGACGGGCCTCGTCGTCCACCAGCAGCAGGAAGTCGATTTCCTGGAGCGCACGCGGCGCCCCGCCGTCGCGCTCCGCGCGCCTGCGTTCCATGCGGCGCATGAGCGCACGCCCCCAACGGTCGGGCGCGGAGTCGCCGATGGCGCCGAACATCGGCGTGTCTGCCGGCGTGTGAAACGGACCGGGACCAACCTGCAGGGCTGGTTCCAGAGAGAATCGCGCGGGATTTTCCAGCCATGTCTTGTCGTATTCGAAGGTGGCGCTTTCCTTGTTCTTGCGCGTGCGGGCCCACAGACGCCCCATCAGGTGCGGGACGCCGTCGAGATCAACGTATACGAGAGCCTCTCTGTCCATCACTTGTCTTTCGTGCGTTTCGGGCTGCGCGCCACGCGAATGCGCTGCGGCAGGTTTTCTTCTTCGAGCTGTAGGCCTACGGGATCGTTCTTTGGCGCGGCGAGATCGCCCAGCCGGTCCGCCATGCCCAGCACAAAAAGGACTGTGGCATATATCCCAATCGCGACGCCGGGATCGCCCTTTTCAATCTTGACGAGGGTCGTGCGGCTGATCGAGGCNNGTACATTATTATGAACGTTATGTCAACGTAGAGATGCGGGCCGGCCTCCTATTCTGGTATCGCCAACAATAGCGGGTGGGGTGTTAGAGTCTCCAGTCATGCTGAAAAAACTTATCGTTCTCCTTCTAATTACCAGGGTTGGGTTAGCGGCTGACTCCCCGGAGCGCATTGAGCAAAAGGTAGCAGATCAAAACCTTATCAACAAAGTCGAACCGACCGTGCCACCGCTCGCAAAGACGCTAGAGATTTGGGGCACTGTGGAGCTGGACATCATCATCTCCCCAGAAGGCAAGATTAGTTCCGTTACAGTTCTGAGCGGACATCCTATGCTCGCGCCAGCGTTCGTTGATGCCGTGAAGAAATGGGAGTACAAACCATTCACGCAAGACGGACAGGCGATAGCCGTGGTGACAAAGGTCGAATGGAGCGTACCGGCCCTAAGCCGCACCAATGCTGAGCAGAAGGCGTTAAAGGACTACTACCCTACGTTTCAAACTTGCTATCGGATGGTTCACGATGGGAAGACCTCCGATGCCGAGAAGAAATGCTCCGAAGCTGTCGCACTATCAGATGAACTGCCAGCCAATCGCCTCATCGAAAGAAGTAGTTCGCGCACCTTCTTGGCACACGCATTGATCGGAGAGCGCAGAATAAACGAGGCGATCCCTTTGTACCAGAAGGCATTGGAGATTCGCAAAGGAGTGGAACATAGCGAGACGGACGCCGACTTCGCCAGCGAACACGCCAATCTTGCTCACGCCTATTTCATGGCCGGGCAACTCGATAAAGCCGACGTGCTGTATCAGCAGTCGGTTACGATCTTCGAGGCTGCTGTCATCGCCTTGCCGAGCATGAAAGATAATTACACCGCTCGTTTGAGAGGCACCCTATTGGAATATGCCAAGTTGAAGAACGAGAGAGGTGACGTGGACAGTGCGAGAGCACTGGAGCAGAAGGCAGCAGGGCTTGAATCTCGATAGCCGTTGGTAAATTGCAATGTCGGTCAGAGCGCCGTGCACGTCGACCGGTGTCAATGAATGACTCGGATTGTTAGCGAAGAATGGACCTTTTCAACATCTACGTCTGATTTCAACAGATATCACAAATTCTCAGAGAAGTTTGAAGTTGACTTCTACCGTAGACTGAACATCGACCGGGGAACCGTTCAACTGATACGGGCGGTAACGCCACCGACTCACGCCAGCGATAGCGGAATCTGTGAGCATTTGATCCGGGGAAGTGAGCACGCGAATGTCTTTCGCTGTCCCAGCTTTATCGATCGTTAGAGCGAGCACGACCTTTCCCTGAATGTGATTCTGCCTGGCCCCTGGCGGGTACTCTGGCGTCGGATCGTCCACAAGAAAACCCTGGAGAACTGGACTCACACGCACCGCGAGGGGAGGAACAGCGCCAGAAGCGGTGGCCAACGCCGAATTCGCCTGCCCCGTGGGTCGTGCTGCGTTGATAGCCAACATGGTCTCAAAACGGAATGTTAAAGGGGCTTCGGCCTGAACTGGTACACCCTTTGCGGCCATCGGCTTGAGCTTCCACTTCAAGAGTTGGTCACGCGCTGCGTCCTCCAATCCTGCATTGTCTGAGTTAAGAGGGTAGGCTTCTCGCACACGCCCTTGGCGATCAACTGAAACGTACATACTAAGCAAGCCAGTTGTCTTTCCACTCTGCACTGGCGGCCAAGCGAGAGCGGGTTGGCCTTCAGCCGCCTGCTCAATAGTGGCTTGACTGACGACAACGGACTGTAGCCTCTGCTCCGGCAAAGTAGGCTGCCCAATCGAGAATAAGGTCCCGTCGGGTTTCTTCAGCTCTTCCAGGAGAACAACGTTTGCAACAAGTTCCGTGCCTGGTTCCGGATCATCCTGGTAGCATCTGGCGACCATCTTCTTGCCGAAGCGAGTGGACACTTATCCACTTATCCGAAGTGTCCGCTTTGCGAGCCGACGTGTCTCAAAGAGTGGTCACTTGCCACTGGAAGGTGCGAAACTCGGCGAGCCTGCTGAAATCTCGTTCGTTGGCCGTGATCACTCGGATGCCCAATCGCCCCGCGCTCATCGCGATCAGTGTGTCATTGGTCAAACGTCCCTGCCCGATCTTTTCGTAATGATACTTGGCCGCCAAGCGAGCAAGCACTCTGCCGGCTTGAGCCCAATCGCTAAGATTCGGAACCAGGATTCGCTTCGCCCTGTCAAAATCTCGCTGCAAGCGTTCTACAACCTGACGATCGCGATCGACTGTGCCAGCATAGAGTTCTTCGAGTACGACTGCACTGAGCCAAAGGGGCGCGTCCGTAGTGAACCGGCGCAGTGCCAGGACCGCATCGTCTCCTCGCCGGAGTGCGGTAATGTAAATGGAAGAGTCGAACAGGGCAGGCTGCATCTAACGACCCAGCGTGCCGTATACGTCCTTGATGTCAATTCCGCTCTTGACGAAACGCACAGTGGCTTCGAGAACCAATCGGTTGCTCTCGTGTTCGGCAATCGCCAAATCCAACGCCCGCTCGATGGCCTCAGTTTCGGTTTTCGCTCGCAAAGCCTTTTGGGCGCGCTTGATTTTCGCGGAATCCAACTGAAAGTGCTTGTGCGAGCGACTCCTTGCTGTGGCCATGGAAGTACCCCTTTCCCTAAATAGAGAGGATACCACGTAATGTACACACATTCCATATTCATGTACATGCTTGGAATAGCCTGGGAGACAACTCGCGCCTCGAGACTGAAAACCCTAGTCGTCACATTGTGGCAGTGTGAACGCGCTAATCATGTTGAGCTGAGGGGACAACTAAGATAGCAGAGTCCCTAGTCCGGGCCGCCGTGCTGCTTGCGCATATCCGTCGGCCATAGCGACCGCGGACGCTTCCTGGAGCGCAAGGACATACCTGAGCGTGGGGGCGCGCAGCAGAGCGTCCATCAAAGGTAGCTCGGTCGTGCCCGGATTACCGAAAATATACTCGACACCCTTGCTTTCCAGGACTTCAAGAAGGACCTCGGCTCCACGTCGTGCATTGGTGTCCTTGAGGGAGGTGACTAGACTGGCAGATATAGATGCTCCTTTTCAGTCGACATCGCGGCCAGTGGTGTGGGCGGTTTCTATACCCGGTGTTTCCAATTCTTCTTTTCCTAGCGCAATCAGCCTGCCAAAGGTGCGCGCATTCTGAAGCCTGTGCTCCACGCCATTGCGTTGTTCGTTTGAGCTTTTGGCGCCAAAAACATGTCACTTGCCAAAGACGCACGATGGCGAGCCCGGAAAGGTGGCAATCCAGAAAGCTCTGGAGTTGCGTCCGCTGGCAAGACAATGGCGGGGTGCGGCCGCTGAAATGGCCATCCTATAACGGACCGGAAAGGGCCCCTGCCCCAACCACGTGAAGCGTCACGATTCCTGCGGGGCGAGGGGGGCGTCGACTTCGTCCCAAATCCTGGTGCCGTGGGTCTCGCGCAGCGCGATGCTGCCCACGACGAATGTCAGCGCAGCCACGGCCATCGGGTAGTAGAGTCCGGCGTAGATCTTGCCGGTTGCGGCACAGATCGAGAGCCCGATGAGCGGCAATAATCCTCCGAAGATGCCGTTGCCAATGTGGTAGGGCAACGACAGCGACGTATAACGGATCTTCGCAGGAAAGGCTTCGACCAGATAGGCGGCGACTGGTCCGTAAACCATGCCCACATAGATCATCTGAATGAAAACCAGCAGAACAAGTTTGCCGCTGTCCGGATGCGGCGCTTCCGGCGCGGCAACCAGAGCACCGGTTGCGTCGCTGGTCAGAGGTGTGAGATTGACGGCTCCAGTCACCTGGTTACGAGTGGACTTGACGGAGACGACCTTGTTGCCTGCGGCGCGCTCCATGGCATGGTAGATCGGAATATAGGTGAGTGCAGCCAGCAGGCAGCCGGCCAGTATGATCTTCTTGCAGCCGATCTTGTCGGAGAGCGCCCCAAAGAACATAAGAGCGGGTATGCCGAGCGCCAAAGCAACCGCCATCACAATGTTTGCGGTGTGCGGATTCACTTTAAGAATCGTCTGCAGATAAAAGAGAGAATAGAACTCTCCGGTATAGGTCACCACGCCTTGTCCGGCAGTCAAGCCGAACAAACAAAGCAGGACCTGTTTCAGGTTCGGCCACTTGGTGAATGCATCCTTGAGCGGCTGGAGCGAAGCTTTCCCTGTAGTCTTGAGGCGTACAAAAATAGGCGACTCACGCAATTTCAAGCGGATGTAAAGCGAGATGCCCACCAGAAAGAGAGAAACCAGAAACGGAATGCGCCAGCCCCACTCGTTGAAGGCTGCACGGGGCAGGGCAAACTGCGTCGTCAGGATCACGAGCAAAGAGATAAGAAGCCCCAAGATTGCAGTGACTTGGATAAAGCTGGTATAGAAGCCGCGCTGCCGGTCGGGAACGTGTTCGGCCACGTAGATTGCCGCGCCTCCATATTCCCCGCCAAGAGCCAGGCCTTGCAAGACCCGAATCAGAATTAACGTGATCGGGGAAAACCAGCCCGCCGTTGCAAACGTGGGCATCAGGCCAATCGAGAAGGTAGCGCCGCCCATGATGGTCAGTGTCACCAAGAAGGCGTGCTTGCGACCGATAAGATCGCCAATCCGCCCGAAGAACAAAGCGCCGAATGGTCGGACTACGAATCCGACCGCAAAAGTGGCGAGATAGGCAATCAGCGCGAACGTGTTGTTGCCGGGCGGATAGAACTTGAGGGAGAGCACTGCGGTCAGGCTCCCGAAGATAAAGAAGTCATACCATTCGATCATGGTGCCGAGCGAAGAAGCTACTATGACGAGCAGGAGGCTGCTGTGCTGCGGCTTGCCGATTACGCCGTTGCTTGTCGCTGACTGCTCGACCACGCCGTTTTCTCCTGGGCGCAAATGGAGGGCAAGGGCAGGTTAGCACAAGGCCTGCAAACGCCAGCTCGACTTGTTTAATCACTGATGCGATCTGGACATTGGGCGTGTAGAAAGGGAGCCCTTGAGGTGTTCAAAGATGCGCCGGCCGCACGCCAGCGGTGGCCGACAGCCGGCCGGTTCGACACATGCGTGTGCAATCGAATCCGTAGGTTGCCCCACAAACCAGACAGACCTGGTAGTCCTGGCCTTGGGCCCCCGTATGTGGCCACGAAAATTGGTGACGGCAAAACAGCTGCAAGAGTCGCGTTAACAATGGTGGAGTCATGCTGTTCTGGTCTCCTGAATTGATGAGGTGATCTCCAGCGTACCTCAAGAATTTGCTGCCTCGTACAAGTTTCTGGTTCATTCGCCGCGAGCAAATGGACAATGCCTAGTCTCATTACCCGTGCATCGGTTGCGTAGCCTTTCCCGCCAATATGCGGTTGAGTAGGCCGG
>PMHI01000132.1 GCA_003156615.1 Acidobacteriaceae bacterium
ACTCCTGACCTCTACCGTGTCATTCAATCCCGACTATCCCGATTAGGCTTTTCAATGCATTAACAGACCGCGGGGACTGCCTAAATACGCGGAAGTCGTGTAAGGCATCAGAATTTGTGGGTTGGGTTGTGGTTTGGAAATTAACGCCCGGTCACTTCTTGGGTCTCGCCATATTCGCCATTTGATTGAGCATAAACTGAGGGGCGATCCGGCTCATAGCCTTCAGCACGTTGCTCGGCCAAGACGGATTTCCAGTTTGCCCGCCTCAATTCCAGCAATCGCTTGCTGGCAAGCACANNCGCTGCGCCCCTCGTTGACTCTGCCTCGTCACATCCCTAACATTGCACCCTGAGCGCCATGATCGGCCAAACCATCTCTCACTACCGCATCGTCGAGAAGCTGGGCGGCGGCGGGATGGGTGTGGTTTACAAGGCTGAGGATGTCAAACTCGGACGCTTCGTTGCCCTCAAATTCCTCCCCGACGACGTAGCCAAAGACCCGCAGGCACTCGCCCGCTTTCAGCGCGAAGCCAAAGCTGCCTCTGCTCTAAACCATCCGAACATCTGCACCATCCATGAAATTGACGACCAGCACGGACAAACCTTCATCGCCATGGAGTTTCTGGATGGCACGACGCTGAAGCTCCAAATCGCTGGGCGACCGATGGAAACCGAGTTGATTCTGTCGCTCGCTATCGAGATTGCGGACGCACTCGACGCAGCTCACGTCGAAGGGATCGTCCACCGCGACATCAAACCTGCGAACCTATTTGTGACCAAGCGTGGACATACCAAGATTCTGGACTTTGGGCTGGCAAAAGTCATGGTCGCAACCAGTTCCTCCAGCAACATTGGGTCTCTTAACACGCAAACGGGCTCGGTGGACGCGGACCACCTGACCAGTCCGGGCACCATGGTGGGAACGGTGGCATATATGTCGCCGGAGCAGGTGCGGGCGAAGGAGTTGGACACGCGGAGCGACCTGTTCTCGTTTGGGGCGGTGCTCTACGAGATGACCACGGGGATGTTGCCGTTCCGCGGGGAAAGTTCTGCGGTTATCTGCAAAGCCATTCTCGATGCGGCTCCCACCCCCGCAGTGCGGCTGAATCCCGATGTGCCAGCCGAACTGGAGCGCATCATCAACCGGGCACTAGAGAAAGACCGCAATCTTCGCTACCAGAGCGCAGCGGACATGCGTTCCGAGTTGCAACGGCTGAAGAGGGATACTGAAACGGGGCGAGCCATGGCTGCGAGTTCCGGTACGGTGGCTGTGGCTCAGGAGTCCGGCTCTCACGTCGCTCAACCGCCATCGCCAGCATCCGGTTCCTCGCCTGCGCTGGCTCCTTCTCCGTCATCAAGTGGGGTGGTCGCCGAAGTTCCTGTCGCGGGCAGAAGACACTGGAAGGTTCTGGTTCCCGCCGCCGTGGTCCTTGTCGCTGCTGCAATCGCGGGAGCCTACCTCCGCTCCCGCCAGACCACACACCGCCTGACCGATAAGGACACCATCGTTCTCGCCGATTTTGCCAATAGCACGGGCGATGCAGTCTTCGACGACACGCTGAAGACGGCGCTCAGCGTTGCTCTCAACCAGTCGCCGTTTCTGAATGTGCTCCCCGAGAACAAGGTCGCGGCGACCTTGAAATTAATGTCCCGTCCGGCGAGCACAAAACTCACGCCCGAAGTCACCCGTGAGCTTTGCCAGCGGGCAGGCAGCAAGGCATACATTGCAGGGTCTATTGCCAGTCTGGGCAGCCAATNNAGGCGGTGAACTGCCAGAGCGGAGACCCGCTGGCCGAGAAGCAGGTGACGGCGGCGTCCAAGGAGAAGGTGCTGGACGCGCTGGGCGAGGCGGCAACCAAGCTGCGCACCGAGTTGGGCGAATCACTGGCCACGGTGCAGAAGTTTGATGTTCCACTGGCAGAGGCCACTACGTCCTCGCTCGAAGCTCTGAAAGCGTACAGCCTTGGACAAAGGGCCTTTAACGAGAAAGGCCCCGCCGCAGCCCTGCCTTACGATCAACGTGCCATCGAGCTTGATCCGAATTTTGCCATGGGCTACAGAGCAGTTGGCAGCGGCTACGAGAGTCTCGGCGAGGTAGCGAGAGCCAGCGAATACAACACCAAGGCTTTCCAGTTGCGGGAACATGCCAGCGAGCGGGAAAAGCTGTGGATCACAGCCAACTACTATCGAAGTGTAACCGGAGAACTGGACAAAGCGGCCCAGACGTATCAGGAGGAGATTGAGAGCTACCCGCGAGAATCCAGAGGTTACGGCAATTTGAGCATAGTGTACGGCGCACAGGGGCAGTATGAGAAAGCCGCTGAGATCACAAGGCAAGCCTTGCGCCTTGCACCGGATCAGTCAGCTAATTACACGAATCTCGCCAACTACACTCTTGCCTTGCAACTATTTGATGAAACGCGGCAGATCGTCCACGAGGCACAGGCGCGAAAGCTGGATGTTTTCACATTCCACAACACTCTTTATGCTCTTGCCTTTGTCGGGGCGGACTCCGGGGCGATGGCGGAACAGCAACAGTGGTTTGCAGGCAAGCCCGAGTATGAACACGTTGGGCTGGCGCTGGCATCCGACACCGAGGGGTATGGCGGTCATCTGGGCAAGGCACGGGAACTGACCAAGCGGGCGGTGGACTCCGCGGTGCGAGCGGACAGCAAAGAAAATGCGGCGATATGGCAGGCGAATGCCGCTATCCAACAAGCGGCTTACGGCAATGCCACAGAAGCCCGGCAGTCAGCGCCAGAGGCTTTGAAGCTTGCTCCCACGAGTCAGGGCGTTGAGGTCGAAGCCGCGCTAGCGTTTGCCATGGCGGGCGACACGGCACGAGCCGATTCCATGGCACAAGACCTGGGGAAACGCTTTCCGCTGGACACGCAGATGCAGTCGCTCTGGCTGCCCGCGATTCAGGCGCAATTGGCGCTGGACAAAAAGAATCCGACTTCCGCCCTGAATGCTCTGCAAACTGCTTCATCCATCGAGTTGGGGGAAATTCAGTTTGTCATCAATAACTCCTGCTTGTATCACCTGTATGTACGCGGGGAGGCGTACTTGGCAGCCGGACAGGGCACCGCTGCGACCGCCGAGTTTCAGAAAATCATCGACCACAGCGGCATCGTCTGGAACTGCTGGACGGGAGCGTTGGCGCATCTGGGAGTGGCACGTGCCAATGCCTTGCAGGCGAGAACCTCGCAGGGTGCGGATGCCGATGCCGCCCGCGTTCGGGCGCTCGCCGCCTACAAAG
>PMHI01000552.1 GCA_003156615.1 Acidobacteriaceae bacterium
ATTTCGGCATGCGCCGTGGGATCTTTTCTCGAGGTGACTTGGTTCGCGCCCTCGGCAATCATGTTGCCGTCTTTCACGACTACTGCACCGAACGGGCCGCCGCGTCCGGAGTGGACATTCTCAATCGAGAGCTGGATTGCGCGCGCCATGAAAGGGTTGTCCATGGGATTGTTGGCTATCGCGGTATCGGCGACAGTATGCCCACGCCCGCGAATCCGCGGGCACGTTCGTCGACATGGACTCTTTCGCAGCCGCTTCGCTGAAAAGGGAGTATAAGCTGGGAGCCGGGAATTCGTAAAATGTTCTTTTGATGCTCTGATCTCAAGTTGCCCTCAGGAGCCAATCCTTGGAGTTCGAAGCTTTTCTCTCGCGTCAGGTCGTGACACCGGAAGGAATCCGGCCGGCGGCTATTCTGGTAGAAGGAGAGAAGATCCAGGCAGTGGTTTCTCCCGAGCAACTGCCCAAGAATGCCCATGCGCATGACTTCGGAGAAGCGGCAATTCTTCCCGGGCTGGTCGACTCCCACGTGCACATCAACGATCCCGGGCGTGCGGAATGGGAAGGGTTCGATACGGCGATGCGCGCCGCCGCGGCCGGTGGCTATACGCTTCTCGTGGACATGCCGCTGAACTGCCTGCCGGCGACGACCAACGTCGCCGCTCTCGAGGCGAAGCGCGCGGCTGCCCAGGGCCGATGCCGTGTGGACTGGGCGGCCTGGGGCGGAGTTGTCGAGGACAATCGGGGCGATATCGAGCCTCTTGCCGCCGCAGGCGTGCCGGGCTTCAAATGTTTTCTCATTCATCCCGGCATCGATGGTTTCACGATGGTTACCGAGCCGCAACTTCGAGCGGCCTTGCCGGCTGTCGCGCGCACCGGTTTGCCGCTTCTGGTGCACGCAGAACTGCCCGGACCGATCGAAGTGGCAACAAAAGATCTGGCCCACCTCGATTGGAGACGTTATGCGACCTATCTTCAATCGCGGCCAGAGGAAGCGGAACTGGCGGCGATCCGGCTGCTCTTATCGTTATGTCACGAGTACGGTTTTCGCCTGCACATAGTCCATCTCTCGGCCAGCGCGGCAATCGAAGAGTTGAAAATCGCGCGTTCCCAAGGACTTGCGGTGACCGTAGAAACCTGCCCGCACTATTTGCATCTGAGCTCCGAGACCATCGAAGACGGAGCAACGGTGTCGAAGTGCGCACCCCCGATTCGCAGCCGCGAAAATCGCGAAAGACTGTGGCAGGGGCTGAGGGACGGCGTGATTGATCTGGTGGTCACGGATCATTCGCCGTGCCCACCAGCCATGAAGCGGCTTGACGAAGGCAACTTCAAGACCGCTTGGGGCGGCATATCAAGCCTTTCCGTTGCACTGCCCGTGATGTGGACCGAGGCCCGCAAGCGCGGATTTACCATGTTGGATATTGCGCACTGGATGGCTGAGGCACCTGCAGGGCTCGCGGGCTGCCAGATGTGCAAGGGACGCATTGCGCCCGGGTTCGATGCCGACTTCGTGGTTTTCGATTCCGAGGCTGAGTTTGCGGTCACTGAAGAGCGACTGCATTATCGCTATCCTCTTTCTCCCTACATGGGAGAGACGCTTCGTGGGGTCGTGAAGGCCACTTATCTGAGAGGGAAGCCGGTGTTCGTGGAGGGCCAGTTTCCGGGAGCGCCCGCCGGACGCGAGTTCCGGCCCATGCACCCGACCGGCGCNNCGTTAAATCATGAACCATGAGCACATCGTCGGCGCGGCGGTTCCGCGCAAGGAGGGCCGCGACAAAGTAACCGGAAAAGCTCAGTACGTCGACGATATGCTTTTGCCGGATATGATCTATGGCGCGACGGTTCGCAGCCAGATTCCCCGCGGCAGAATCGAGAAGATCACGTTCGGCCCCGGCATCGCCTGGAAGGAGTTTGTAGTCGTATCTGCGAAGGATATTCCCGGGAAAAATTGCATCGCGCTCATCGGAGACGATCAACCGTGCCTGGCGAGCGATTTGGTGAACCATCCTGAAGAGCCCATTCTGTTGTTAGCCCACCCGGATCGCCACGCCCTCCGGAAAGCAGTGGAAGCGGTATCGATCGAATACAACCCTCTTCCTGCCCTATTCACGATGGAAGAAAGTGAGTGCCGCTCTGAAACCATCTGGGGCACGGATAACATTTTCAAAACCTATCGAATTGAAAAGGGGGATGTTGATGCTGTCTGGTCGAGGGCCGACTACATTGTCGAAGGCGAATATTCGACCGGCGCACAGGAGCAGCTTTACATAGAAAATAACGGAATGATCGCCTCCTTTGATGCCGAGCGGGGCATCACCGTGTGGGGTTCGTTGCAGTGTCCTTATTACGTCCACAAGGCTTTGCTGACGCTGTGCAACTTGCCGGCGGAGAANNGCACTCCTGGCGATCAAGTCGGGCAAACCGGTGAAGATCATCTATGACCGCACGGAAGATATGGCGGCAACTACGAAACGCCATCCCTCGCGGACACGCCACCGTACGGCCGTCAGCAGGGAAGGCAAGATTCTGGGAGGAGAAATCGAGTTCACGATTGACGGCGGGGCCTATGCAACGTTGTCCTCCGTAGTTCTTTCCCGCGGTGCTATTCATGCAGGCGGTCCCTACTACTGGCCGAATCTTCGAATCCGGGCAAAGGCGCTCGCCACAAACGCACCACCCCACGGAGCTTTTCGTGGTTTCGGAGCACCCCAGAGCCTGTTTGCCATGGAGCGGCACATGGACCGGATCGCGCGGGTGGTTGGGCTTTCACCGGTCGAGATCCGCCGCCGGAATTTCCTGAAGCCCGGACAGACGACAGCCACGGAACAGGTGGTGCGCGAACCGATTGACCTCGGAAAACTACTCGATCGGGCACTGAGCCTCTCGGAGTATCACTCCAAGAAAGAGCGATTCTCGATCGAGAATCCGGCCGGGGCTACGAAGCGAGGGATGGGCACCGCAGCCTTTCTGCATGGTGCGGGTTTTACCGGATCGGGCGAGCGCTACCTGAGTTCTGTGGTTGGCGTGGAGGGCTGTGCCGACGGGGGCGTTCGTGTGCTGGTGTCGAGCACGGAGTTTGGGCAGGGGACGAAGACGGTTCTTTGTCAAATTGCAGCCGAGGCGCTGGGTCTTCGCTACGACGATGTAACGATTGCGCAGCCGGATACGACGGCGGTCCCAAACAGCGGTCCTACGGTTGCGTCACGCACTGTGATGGTGGTGGGAAAGCTGGTGGCATCCGCGGCGCGAGGGATCCAACAGACTTTGATGTTGACCGGCATGCTCGGCGATTCGTACTCGGCGGACGAGTTCCGCACCGCCTGCAGAAGCTATATGGCGGCACATGGCCAACTCCGTTCGTGGGCACAGTACGAGCCGCCTCCGGACATCTTCTGGGACGATCAAGCGTATCGCGGAGAAGCCTACGCCGCGTATTCGTGGGCGGTTTACATTGCTGAAGTCGCGGTTGACCTGACAACATATAGTGTGTCGGTCAACGACTTTGTCGCGCTTCAGGAAGTTGGGAGGGTGCTGCACCCGGTTCTNNGTGATTTGGCAGCAGGGGCGCATGCAAAACAGTCAGATGACAAATTACATCATGCCAACCTCCAGCGACCTGCCGCCGATTCGGGTCTTCTTCGAGGAGTTGGGCAATGTCCATGGCGCATTTGGCGCGAAGGGGATTGGGGAACTCCCCATGGACGGGCCTGCACCGGCGATTCTGAATGCGGTTGAAGACGCGTTGGGAATTGGTTTCGATTCGATCCCGCTGCTGCCGGAGGATATTTTCGAGGCGATTACGGCGCGCTCTCTCGCGAGCGAATCCGATGTTGCGAGCAGAGTTCGATGATCAGCTCCTTGGAAGATCGCGCCAAGTCCGAGATTGCACTCACAGTAAACGGCGAGCCCAAGGTTGTGCGTGCCTTCCCCATGGAGAGGCTGTTGGATGTGCTGCGGCAACAGCTCGGGTTGACCGGCGCAAAGGAAGGATGCGGAGAAGGCGAATGCGGATCCTGCTCGGTCTTGATGGATGACACGCTGGTAAACAGCTGCCTGGTTCCGATACTGCAGGCAGAAGGCGCGGCCATCGTTACCATCGAAGGGCTTGCGGCCGGCGAACAACTGGAAACGCTGCAGGAGGCTTTTCTCGAATGCGGCGGCTCACAGTGCGGTATTTGCACGCCCGGAATGATTCTGGCCGCGTTTCATCTTTTGAACAAGAACCCCAGACCCACGCTCCAAGAGGTGAAAGAAGGGCTCTCCGGCAATCTGTGCCGTTGCACTGGATATGTGCAAATTTTCGAAGCCGTAGCGAGAGCAGCCGAGCGCGGGACGACATCGTCATGAGGCGCGAATGAGATCCGATCCCCGGGATTACGAGCTCGTTGCCCCCGGCAGCTTACAGATGGCGGTTGAGCTTCTGGCGGGGAGTCCCCGCGAGTGGCTTCCCATCGCAGGTGGCACAGACATCATGGTGCAGTACACGGCAGGGAAGCTCGCATCGCGCAAGCTGGTTAGCATTTGGAATCTTGCTGAGTTGCGGCACATGGAAGTGCTGGCAAACGAAATTCGCGTCGGCGCCGGATGCACCTATACGGATATTCGCGAACATGAGGTCATTGGGCGCGAGTTCCCCCTGCTGGCACGAGCCGCCTGCTGGACTGGCGGAATTGCCAACCAGAATCGCGGAACGATCGGGGGCAACATCGTGAATGCCTCGCCCGCCGCAGACTCGCTTCCTGCGCTCCTGGCTTATGATGCGGAGCTGATTCTGGTATCGGTTCGCGGTGAGCGTCGACTATCCTACGCGGGATTCCATACCGATTATAAAAAGACGAAGCTCGCGCCCGACGAATTGATTCAATCCGTATGCCTTCCGAGGGAGTTTTCAGGATATGTTTGCCACGCGCGAAAAGTTGGGAGCCGAAGCGCCCAGGCGATCGCAAAAGTGTGCATCGCTGCACTCGGGCGGTTGGCTGGCAACAGAGTCGAAGATGTTCGCATCGCTCTCGGAAGCGTCGCGCCGGTTCCACTTCGCCTAAGCGAAACGGAACGGGTCGTGAGAGGGAAGGCCATGGATGAATCGCTCGTGGCGTTGGCCAGCAAGACGGCGGTGGCGGAACTCCGGCCCATTGACGATATTCGATCGACGGCGAAATATCGCGCGGCAGTGGCTGCCAATCTGGTCGCCGAATTTCTGACGTTGCTAAACGCGGATGGAAGGAAGGCATGAGTGAAGTTCTGCTGCGCTGGAATAACGCTTCCCCTGAGGCAGGCGCCACCCAGATTCTGCCTTGTTGCGGCTCAATTGCGTGGGCTCGAGCGATGACGGCTCGAAGACCACTCCAAGACGAAGCCGCTTTGATGGCCGCCTCCGACGAGGCTTGGCGCAGTCTGAGTGAATCCGACTGGATGGAAGCCTTCAATCGCCATCCCCGGATTGGCGAGTCGAACGCGCCCAATCCTTCGCCGCAACTGTCTCCGGTTCAACCGTCCTCGGCTTGGGCGATGGAAGAACAAAAAGAAGTCGCGGACGCCGGCGATACGGTTAAGATCGCTTTGGGGGAAGGGAATCGTGAATACGAACGGAGGTTCGGGCGTATCTTCATCGTGTGTGCTACGGGAAAATCGGCGACGGAACTTCTGGAGATTCTCCGGCGCCGGCTGCAGAATGATGCGGGGACCGAGCTTTACGAGGCAGCCGAACAGCAGCGGCAGATCGCCCGCATTCGGCTGAAGAAATGGCTTCAGGGATGAATCGAATCTCTACCCACATTCTGGATCTCGCTCTCGGTAAGCCAGCGAGCGGTGTGGCCGTGCGTTTGGAGAGGCACGAGCCTTCTGGCTGGCGCCTATTGGGATCGAAGCGGACGGACCGCGACGGTCGGTGTGGTCAATTACTGGCGGAAGGCGAAGATTTGACCGCGGGCTCCTACCGTTTGGCCTTCGACACCATGAGTTACTACGAAGCACAGAAAATTGACACGCTCTATCCCGTGGTCGAAGTCACGTTCCGGGTACGGGATGGCGAGACCCAATTGCACATACCGCTGCTGCTGAGCCCGAATGGCTACACGACGTACCGGGGAAGCTGAGGCAGATGGTCGCCAAGGAGCTAGCAAGTTGACTTTTTCAATCCGGGAATGGCTCAACCTAAGCGTGCGATGGTTCCATATTTTTGCCGCAATCATGTGGGTTGGCCAGACCTATTACTTCACGTGGTTGGACGGACAATTCGGGCGGCTGGAGAAAACAGCCGCAGGCGACGGAACACCACCGCAGATCTGGATGGTGCATAGCGGGGGCTTTTACGCGGTCACTAAGCAGAGCTCGCTCGGAGTCTTGCCCGGGCAAGTCCGCTGGTTTCGCTGGGAAGCGTTAATGACCTGGTTGAGTGGAATGGTGCTGCTTTTTCTCGTCTACTATTCGAGCAGCGGACTGGTGGATACGGACGTGGCGAATATTTCCCAAGGAGCCGGCATAGCCATCGGACTCGCTGTTTTGCTTGGCGGTTGGCTCATTTACGATCTGGCGGCGCGGTCGCCTTTGGGCAGGTCCGAAGCTGCTTTCGCGGGCTTTTCCCTCATTATGATTGCCGCGATCGCTTGGGGATTGATGCACCTGCTCAGCGGCCGCGCGGCTTACATCGAGGTAGGAGCGATGCTGGGCACCATCATGACCGCCAACGTATGGTTCCGAATTCTTCCTTCCCAACGCAAGATGATCGCTACGGCCGCGGCGGGAGCCCGGTTCGATGCGTCCCTCGCTGCTCAGGCCAAGCTGCGTTCCAAACAGAATACTTTTATGGCTGTTCCAGTTGTCTTTATCATGATCAGCAATCACTTCCCAGTCGCGACTTACGGGAACACTTATGGCTGGGAGATTCTGGTTGCCCTGGTCATAGTCGGCTGGGCGGCGGCGAAGCTCATCCGCGAGGCGTGAGTGTCACCCGATTTGCCTTTCCGTGCCTGATAGTTTACCGAGGAACCGAGCCGTGACGAGCGAGATTCGAATGCGCGCGCAAGAAGTCATGGCTCGGTGCGGCAAGCTGGCGACTTTCTCGGAAGACTCTTTCTCGAAAAGTCAGGGTAGCACGCGACGGACATTCCTTTCTTCGCCGATGCACGACTGCCACCGTGAAATCGCTCACTGGATGGAGCCTCTCGGCATTCCGGTTCGGGTGGACGCGGCGGGCAATTTGCGCGCATCGTATCCGGCCGCTCAATCCGGCGCTCCGACGCTGCTTGTGGGATCGCACCTCGATACGGTTCCGAACGCGGGAGCTTACGATGGTGTTCTTGGAGTGATGCTCGCGGTTGGTTTGCTGGAAGCTCTGGGCGGGCGGAGGCTTCCATTCGGAATCGAGGTCATCGGTTTTTCCGAAGAGGAGGGTGTTCGCTTCGGCGTACCGTTCATCGGCAGCCGGGCGCTGGTGGGGCTGCTCGATGAGGAACTGTTGAACGTTCAGGATGCCCGGGGGATTTCGGTGCGCAAAGCGATCCAGGAGTTTGGTCTGAATCCAGCGGAAATCCCCCAAGCGTGTCTGAGCCACACCGGCGAAAACACGGAATGCTTCGGATACATTGAATTTCACATCGAGCAAGGGCCGGTTCTGGAAGAACTGGGACAGCCGCTAGCCGTGGTCGAGTCGATCGCTGGGCAGAGCCGACTGGAGTTCACATTCCTTGGCCGGAGCAATCACGCTGGAACGACGCCGATGCATCTTCGATACGACGCTCTCGCGGCAGCGGCGGAGTGGATCGCCGCAGTCGAGCGCCTGGCCCGAAGCGTAGCCGGTTTGGTGGCGACCGTAGGAAGGATTGAGGCGAAGCCGGGTGCAACCAACGTCATTGCGGGGGAGACACAATTGTCGCTCGACGTTCGCCACGGCTCGGATCAGATTCGAATCCAGGCGGTGCAAGATCTTGTCCAGCAGGCACAGGAAATCGCCAAGCGCCGAGGGTTAACGGCGCGGTGGAACACACTGCTCGAGCAGCGGGCGGTCGCGATGGATCCGTTTCTGGTTGCTGAAATCGAGCACGCCATCGAAAAGACAGGGAGCGTAGCACACCGAATGGTGAGCGGCGCTGGTCACGATGCTATGATCCTCGCCGAAAAGGTCCCCGCAGCAATAATTTTCTTGCGAACTCCTGGCGGTATCAGCCACGACCCTGCAGAATCGGTTGCAGTTGAGGATGTAGAAAAAGCAATGGAGTGCGGCTTGCATCTGCTGGATCAGCTTGCCGCTTTGTCCGCAGCTTCTTTGGTTCGTGCTTCATCGTCCATAATTCGAGAGAGGGTGAGACGTGCATAATCTTGGCCAGACACGCAGTTCTCATCAGGGCAATCATCTGCTGTTGACTGCCGACACTTTTGTGCGCACCAGCCTGCCGGGGATGAAGGCTTGCTCTGCGATCGTGCATATCGGTCCGGCGATGGGCGCAAAGTTCACGGAATATACCGCCGAGTTCGAGGCGGGCGGGGAACTTGGCGGCACGGCCGCGCAGCGGTTCATTTTTGTGATCGAAGGTGGCGTGAAGGTGGAAGTGAACGGCAAGGCGAGTGAACTCGGTGCGCGCGGCTATGCTTATCTTCCCCAAGGTCTTTCCCATCGCGTGGTGGGCACCAAGATGAGCCGAGTGGCTGTGATCGAGAAGGCGTATCTGGCGCTCGATTCGGTCAAGGCGCCAAGCTTCATCGTGTCCCATGAAGATGCANNCCCGATGAGATGAATTTCGACTTCGCGGTGAACACGATGGTGTACCAGCCGGGAGCGGCTCTGAGCATGGTCGAGATGCACGTGATGGAACACGGACTGATCATGCTCGAAGGTGGCGGAATCTACCGGCTCGGCGATTCGTGGTATGCGGTCACAGCGGGAGACTTCATCTGGATGGGGCCTTGGTGTCCGCAGTGGTTCGGAGCGATCGGCAAGGTAGCCGCAAAATATCTTATCTACAAAGACTTTCACCGTCATCCCTGAGCCGGCCCGCAACCATGAATCTTGAGATCGATCGCAATCGACTGCTTTCGGAAATCGAAACGCTCGCCTCTTTCTCGGACGCGGAAGCCCCCGCCGTGACGCGAATTGTTTTCACGCCGACGGATCTGAAAGCGCGTGCATGGATGAAAGCGCGTTGCGAGGAGGCCGGGCTCGGGGTGCGGTATGACGCGATTGGAAATACCTTCGCTCGCTGGAATGGTACGGACCCGGCAGCGACAGTGGTTGGCACGGGCTCGCACATCGATGCCATTCCCAACGCAGGCAAGTACGACGGGGTAGTCGGGGTGTTGGGAGGTCTCGAGGCGATCCGAGCGCTCGAGCGCTGCGGATTTCGTCCGAAGCATTCGATTGAGTTGCTTATTTTCACGGCTGAAGAACCGACGCGCTTTGGAATCGGCTGTCTCGGCAGCAGGCTGCTTTCCGGAACTCTTGCTCCCGACGCGGCCCGAAAGCTGACCGACCGCGATGGTGTGTCGGTCGAGGAAGTTCGCTCCCGTGCCGGGTTCGCAGGCGAACTCAAAGAAGTGAAATTGCCGAGCGGCTACTACAAAGCGTTCGCCGAGTTGCATATTGAACAAGGCCCCTTGCTGGAACGCGAGCATGTCCCGCTTGGCATTGTCACGAAGATTGCCGCGCCGGCGAGTCTCCGCATTTTGATCGATGGTTCGGGCGGACACGCCGGGGGCGTCTTGATGCCCGACCGTCACGATGCACTATGCGCAGCGGCCGAGCTGATTCTCGCGATCGAAGGCGCAGCACGCACCAGCGGAGCGATTGACACAGTTGCAACCGTGGGCATCTGCGAAGTGTTTCCCGGCGCGGTCAATAGCATTCCCAGCCAGGTTCGTCTTAGCGTAGACATCCGCGATACCGATCTCAGGCGTCGCGATGCTGTCCTGCAAGCGTTGGAGACCACGGGTCGCGCGATATCGGCCAAGCGGCAGGTTTCAAGCCACGTCGAGTTATTGAACGCAGATGCTCCGGGGGATTGTGCCCCGATCGTAATCGATGCGCTTTCTCAATCCTGCAGGAAGCACGGGCTGACGTTTCTCTCCATGGTCAGCCGCGCCTATCATGACTCGCTCTTTATCGGGCACATCGCTCCCGTGGCCATGTTGTTCATTCCATGCCGAAACGGATACAGTCATCGTCCCGATGAGTACGCATCTCCGGACGATATCGCCCGAGGGACACTCGTTCTTGCGGAAACGCTGGCAAACTTGGCGGCTTGATCTTTCCGCGCAGACCGCGCACGCAAGCTACGGAGCGGGGTCAAAAAAGGGGGCCTTGCGGTCGGGCCCACCAACGCAGCAAGGGAACGAAAATCAGCGCTCTCGCCGATCACAGTCTTGCCGTCGCCGTTAGTATCGAAAGGGCTTCGCCCGCACCAAAGCCAGCTCGTCGAAGGCCTCCTCGGACACAGCTTCCTCGACACCCTCCCGGCGCTATTGATTGGTGACAAAGCCTATGACAGCGGCCGCTTAGATCGAGATATGGCCGAGCGCTATGGCATCGAGATGATCGCCCCGCATCGTGGAGAGCGCAGGACGTCGACGCAAGATGGGCTCCCTTTGCGCCGCTACCGCAGACGTTGCCGAGTGGAACGACTTTTTTTCGCCGGCTCCATCATTCTTGTCGGCTTGTGATCCGCAGGGAGTACCACGATAAGAACTTCTTTGGCACGGTTCGTCTCGGTTGCAAGCAAAACCTCCTCAGGCATTTACAAGCGATTACTCGTACCGCAGCGCCACCATGGGATCGACTCGCATTGCTCGACGAGCGGGAACGTAGCTTGCGAGTACTGCCACCGCGCAAAGAAGAACCGTAACCGCAGCGAAAGTGAACGGATCCGTGCTACTCACTTCAAAGAGAAGGCTGTTCAGCGCACGCGTTACTCCATACGCCCCGGCAAGGCCCAACAGCACTCCAAGCGAAGCCAGGGCCATGCTTTCGGCAAAAATCAGAGCAAGCATGTCGACGGGACGCGCTCCCAAATGCCATTCGGACGCCAATTTCACGTGTGCGTAGGCTGACCGCGTAAGCCATCACGCCAAAGATTCCGACACCCGAAAGCAGCAATGCGATGATTGCGAAGCTCCCGAGAAGAAAAGCACGAAATCGCTGCTGGGTGGTAGACACTTCCAATAACTGATCCATGGTGGCGATACGGCCCACGGGTTGCTCTGGGTCGAGCGCCCGGACTTCGCGTCGAATTGCTGCGTTAAGAGTCCCAGGGTCGTTCTTTGTTCGGATTACAAGCGTCTGCCACGGCATAGTCGCCTGTGTGGAAGGAATGTAGATTCCCGGAGAGGGTTCATCGGTCAATTTGTTCTGTCGCACATTCCCGACGATCCCTACGATTTCACAACGACCAATACCAAATGCCCGCATGTCGAGAAATCGACCTACGGGATCTTGGTTGGGCCAGTAAGTTCGCGCAACTACCTCGTTAATGACAGCGACGTGTGGGGAATCCTTGGTATCGTGGTCGGAGAAATATCGACCCCTACGAAGAGGAATTTTCAGCACATCAAAGAAATTGTTCGAGACAATACGTGCCTCGGCTTCCGGCTGATCGAAGAAACTCATGTATGCATGACCGTCGATCTTGAAGCCGACGTTCCAAGACTGTCCTTCGATGGGCAGCGCCAGCGTCGCACCAGCCGATTCCACTCCGGGCAGCGCTTCAATACGAGCAAGCAGCTGCTGATAAAACTCAGTCCAACTCCTTTTGTCTTGATCGGAGATGGAACGGTGTACTTCGACCGTCAACAGATGATCGGTGCGGAAGCCGGGGTCGACTCTGTAAAGGAGAAGCAAGCTCTTTCCTAGCAGGCCAGCAGCCGCCAGCAACACGAGCGACAGGGCAAATTCGGTAACCACCAAGATCCTTGTTAGAGATTTGCGCTCTCGTGTATTCCGAGCGCTCTGCTTCAGAGATGCTTCGGGGTAATTACGCGAGATCTGCCAAGCTGGCACGAGGCCAAACAGGATTCCAGCGAGGGACGAAACTAAACAAGTGAACACGAGCACAGCCACATCGATATGTGCGGATGAAATTCTGGGGATGTCGATGGGCGCCCAAGCGATCAATACATGCATGAGAAAGAAGGCTCCCAGCACTCCCAACGTGCCACCCATGATCGCGAGCAGCAGACTTTCGGACAGCAAATGCCAGATGATTCTGCCCCGCGTCGCACCCAGCGAAAAGCGAATCGCAATTTCTGACTGTCGCGCAGCCGCACGCGAGAGAAGCAGGGTGCCAATGTTCGCACACGCGACCAAAAGTACAAGAGCAGCCGATCCCATCAGAATGAGGAGCGCGGGCCGGAAGTTCCCTACCACGTCTTCGCGCAAAGGCACCAGTCTTACTCCCAGGTCTCGATTGGAAGCGGGATACTTTTGTGCCAGGCCGCTTGCAATAACCGTCATCCCGGCTTGCGCCTGGGACGACGTTAGGTCGGCGGCGAGGCGGCCAACCACCGACATTCCGAGATTGCCGCG
>PMHI01000263.1:0-7725 GCA_003156615.1 Acidobacteriaceae bacterium
ACTGGGGAACGAAAACTGATTCTGAGCGTTTTATATTTTGCGCATGGCCCAGCCACCACTTCCTACAAGTGACATGAAATCTCCGGGGCGAAAGTCAGGACGGCTGGGTAGGAGCTCATCAACGCCTGTCCCCATCGTTTCCCGATTTCGCTGCTTTGCGGATTCTCGCGCAATGGCCCGCAATCCCGTGCAGGTTTTGTCGAGGTACAACGAAATCTTCGGCGACACGTTCCGGCTCTATTTGGGTGGTCTCAAGGAAGCGATCGTTACCGTCGATCCCGCTGTCATTCAGCACGTGTTGAAGACCAATGCGGAGAACTACCAAAAATCCGAAATACAAGTAAAGCGTATGGGCCACTTCCTGGGGAAAGGTCTTCTCACGACCCACGGAGAAGCATGGCGCACGCAGCGGCGTCTAATCCAGACGGGCTTCGATCGAAAGCAACTCGATGCGCTGTCGTCAATCATGCAGCATTCCCTCGCCGAGTCGCTGCGGGATTTCGACAGACAGGTCCGTGTCGGCCCTGTCGATGTCTACACCCACCTGATGAAGATTACCTTCGCTATGGTCGCCCGATCGCTATTTGGCGCGCGCTTGAAGGATGAAGACATCGATCTTGTCAGTCAGACCATCTGCACCGTCCAGGAATTCATCGTTCGGCAAACCCTTCAGCCCTATCTGAATCCCTGGTTCGCTGTTTCGGGCGAGCTGCGCAAACACGAAGACATGCGAGCCCGAGCGGACGCCATTCTGCTCGAATACATCAGGAAGCGGCGCAACGAACCGCCCGGCCACGATCTGCTGCAGACTTTGATGGATGCGCGTTACAGCGATGGCGAAGGCATGAGGGATGAACTCATCCTGAGCGAGAGCATGCAACTTCTGGTTGCCGGCCACGAAACATCGTCGAATGCGCTATCGTGGCTTCTTTATCTTTTGAGCTCGCGTCCAGATTGCCTCGAAAGGGTACGGCAGGAGTTTGATACCGTGCTTGGCGACGCGCCTCTGAGATACAGCGACGTTCCCAAATTCGAATTTGCCACTCAGGTAATTCAGGAGGGGCTCCGCCTCTACCCGCCGTTTTGGATGGTCGACCGCATGGCTGTCGCAGACGACCGCGTAGGCGACGTCGCCATACCCCGAGGATCGATGGTCATTGTGTATGTGTATGGTGCGCATCATGCTCCGCGCTACTGGCAAAATCCGGAGGATTTCGATACGGAGCGTTTCACCAAAGCAAACGAGAAGCTGCGCACACCCTTCACCTTCCTTCCCTTCGGTGGCGGACCGCGAGGTTGTATCGGCGGAAACTACGCAATGCTGCAGATCCTCATGATTTTGCGCGATCTGCTCAGAACGTACGATTTTCAGTTGGCGCCGGGCCAAGTGATCGAAGCTCGCCCGATGGTCATCCTGCGGCCGAAGCACGGAATCCGCATGAGGTTTACCAATACCATCGCGCCTGCCCCATGCATCGCATAAGGTTCTCAGCGATTCGCGCACGGCCCTCGGTACCCAGAATTCGGCCCTAGGCACGCATGGCCCGGTGTGCCGCATAGGCTCCCCGAATGCAGCGCATCCGTTTGCCCTCGGCTGGTGTCATCCGGCGCCGAACAGCACGTATCGCGTGCGTTTTTGATCTGGCCATAGCGGGGTTGCCGTGATTCTTTTAGCGGGCTTTTCCGCTTTTGAGACTGCCGTGTCATGGGAAAAGGGATCTTGCGCGGTATTTGTCTGGTCATCCGAATGATGAGGAATGCTCAGATGCGGAAGGGCAGCAGGGTGAGGGCAAACAGCATGCCAACCAGCCAAGGGACAAGCGGGCAACATATTCCGGCGCGAAAGGCGAATCGCAGTCTCCCCATCCCCTTTGCTTCGTGCGCCATTTTCGTGAATGTGACGACGCTGCTTAACCCGAGCACCGCCGAACAGATACCGAACGACCAAAAGAGCAACAACCCCTCCGTGGCAAGCTGCGGATTGGGTTGATGCATCATATCGACAAACGGCGGCATAACGGGACCGAAGATTAGCATGGCGATAACTAGATTGAATGACCGACCGAGTGGCCAGAACAGCGCACTAGAGGCGACCCCGAACAGAGCAACGAAAGATGTTGCCGCGCCCAGACCAAGCGCAAATGCCAGTGAATTCTTCCCAGTACGGAACAAAAAATAGAGCAGTACAAGACTGAGCAAGCCCCGAAGACCAAACGTGAATAGAAAGAAGACTAGGGGGTTCAGTAGGTCAAAAGGAGCCGCAGCCACACATTCTCCGACCAAAGAAATCATGTAAATCAAGGCAAAGCACCGGGCGGCCCATAGCCACCGAGAACTAGCCACACTGATCGGCTCGCTCTCGGCGGGGAGTACGCTGTCGAACATAGGTGCCTCCCATTTGAATAGGAGTGACAATCGAACCGCGCAGCCGCGGACTTGATTAAGACCCTCGGGGCTTCAGTAACAGGTCCTATAGGTCGTTGACATCCCGGTCCCGGAAATCGAGAAAGTGCGGGCAGTGCAGAAAAGCGGCTGTGCAGGCGGCGCGTTCACAACAACTGGGAGCTTAGGGTACACGGGCTGGTTCGTCAAGCTCAAGCCAATGTTGTTCAAGCCAATGTTCAAGCCAATGTTGATCAAGCCAATGTTGATGGCTTGTTGGGCAACTTCGTGAAGGCTGCTATATCCCGTGACCAGTTCTTGGCAGCGATCCTTGACCGTCACCGGCTTGTCTGCGGAAATCCCTCTAGCGGTCCGATTTTCGCAAATGGCAAGGGCAAACCAGCGAACCTGAATAACACGCTAAACCGGGAAATCCTGCGCGCGCACTGGATCGCTGCGCTGGATGCCGGAAGGGAAGGGCAGACCACCTTGCGGCTGCTGTCTCGCACGATTTCAGGCGGGATGATAACCTACCTATGTGGCATGGTTGGCACGCATTCAGGCGCGGGCTGGCGTCAACGCTGTACGGCCTGGGAGTTGATGACGCGATGGTTCAGCAGATACTCAGACACAAAGACGTGCAGGTAACGTGTGACCATTACATCAAGACCACCAGCCATCAGAGCATCGCGGCAATGGCGAAGTTGGACTCCGCTTTGACCGCATCGTGCGCTGATTGCATGACCGGCAAAGAACACCTTGCTGTGCTAGTCCTTTCTTTTGTGTTAGTTTAGCCCGCTGTGGGCGCGTATCTCAGTTGGTAGAGCAATGCCCTTTTAATCCGTAGATATTTAGTGTTTTTAACAACTTACAGGGTTCGCCGGGCTGCCATAAGTTCTGGATAATACACAGTTGACGAAAACATTGCGGGAGTCATTGCGGGAGTGCCCTCGGACCCGCATAAATACTGGCCCGTATGAACCTCTGGCCGAGGGCGAGCATTCCTTACTGCTAGTTTGGTGGGCGTATCAAACGATTACGAACGAGCAAGGGCTACACGCAGATGATCTCGCCGTCCATCTCGACATGAACAGGGGACACCCGTCGGACATTGAACGTGGCAAGCTAGCCCTGGGAAATTTCGAATCGTGATCTGCCGCAACTTCAACGGTGAAGCAACCATCATCGGTGAAGCGGACACGCTCGAAGCCGCAACGAAGCGTCGCTGAGGCCCCGCAGAGCCATGACATCCATCGCAATAATCGCCAGAATTTCGCCAATTGAGGACCGATCCGCAGAGTGCACATGCTCGGATGTCTCCGGGGTTGCCGTCCGTCTGAGACTCATCGCTGTTGCCCGACCGAAATGCTGAGTTGTGGCTACAGTCCGACCCTTGCCCGGCTCAAGTCGGCGATCTCTCGCCAAGCACAACAACGCAGCTCTAGTTCCCTCTGAAAGGAAATCAGAATATAAACATTGCTTGGTAAAGGTGACACCGAACGGGTAAGAACATCGCGAGGCGGCGACGGAGGGACGACACCGATGCCTTCGCAATGCGCCAGAAACCACTGCCGAGGTGTGAACGGGTCGTACAGCATTTCCTGTAGGTCAGATTTTCTTCCTCCATGCAGGAAGTTCCGGTAACAAGGCCAGGTTACCTTTCGCATCTCGCACAAAATACAAGTACGGNNTTGACAACCTAGGTGAAATGGCAATCATTGAATGCGCGGGGAGATTTGTTCGCAACGAGGCTGCTTTCAAGTTACGGGACGCCGTTACGTCCCAGACGGACGCCCGCGTCGTAGTTTTGGACCTCACGGAAATGCACGCAATAGGCGGTGGCGGTCTCGGCATGCTAATGCTTCTGCAGAGATGGGCCCAGGATCACGATATTCGATTCAAGTTATTCAACCCCTCCAAGCCCGTGCAGGACAAGCTGAAGCATGTTGATTTTGAGATTGCCAGTCTGGAGCAGATGATGAGCCTCTTGAGCTCTGTCGACAGTCAATATGCACGCGCCTAGATCGAGTCGCAATTTCCGCTGCATCAGCTGTCGGAATACGCTGTTCTGGAAACGCCGCATCAATCTTTGCTCGTGATCCGCTACGTGTACCGAAGGGCGTCGGCGACCATGAATTCTAACCGGGGGCTCGTCCCGACCAGCGGTATTTCTCCTATGCGGCAGTAGAGTTGGCGAGTTGATTGCAGATTTCGTGAATCACTTCTTGCCTGATCTCGTATTCCAGGATGTCGCCATCGTTTGCTGCGCCAAAGGCTCGTGATTCCAGAACTTCGGCTTGCTTTCTAAGGAGGCGGCTGAGTTCGGCTCGCAGTTCTTCCATGCAATGGTTTTCCAAGGTGCCTCCTTTGGCGAAGCGGCACACTTGTGGATGATCAAGTTTCCACAAGAACGGGCTACTTCGAACATACCGCTTGGGTCTCGGTGACTCAATACCGCAGGGACTGTACGCTGGCGTACGGTTCTTCACTTCTCATTCCGATACCCCGTGGATGCGCTAGACTGCGGTCATGGACACCCGCAAGCTCCGCATCGTAAAGCCTCCGCTGCCAGCCATCGGCGTCTGTGAAGGTTGCAATTCTCAGTTCAAGTCCAACAAGCGTTCAGAGGACGAGGTGGAGATCGAAATTAGAGCGGCATTTGACGCCCACAAGGGCGAACTGAAGGACGACAGTCAAAACGCCTAGCGAGTCGAGCGCGATTTTAAGGAAGATGGGTAGCCGTTTCATTGCGTCGGACTTCAGGGCGCAGGGGGAGGGTAGGTCTTGCTGGTAGCACGAGACTTATAATAAGAAGCCTCACGGCGATGTGGCATTCGGTGGTTATGGGATGCTGACCAGCACCAGCATCAACCTGTTTGCGACGTTTGCCTGGAGGGGTGCTTTGTTCTGTAGGTAATGATGTGATCGATCACAACCTATTCCAATAGAACGCCTTCTTAAATAGTGCGTTCTCAACACTAAATAACCCCGCCGCGACGTCTGATGACATCGCGTAGGAAGACTGTTTTGGGAGGGCGATTGCCTGAGAATAAAATCTCGGAACGAGAATTTGCCTTCGCCGCGCAGGGAGCGTTGCACCTTCGAGTGTTGGGCATCGTCCTCGCCGGCGGCAAAGGAACTCGGCTTTTTCCCCTCACGCGGGAACGCGCCAAGCCGGCGGTCCCCTTCGGAGGCAAGTACCGGATCATCGATTTTGTCCTCAACAATTTCATCAACTCCGGAATCCATTCGATCTACGTGCTCACCCAGTTTCGCAGCCAATCGCTGCTCCAGCATTTGAGTGAGGGATGGCAGTTCGGCGGGCTGCTGAAGAGCCACTTCATCATCAACGTGCCGGCACAGATGCGTTCGCAGAACGAATCCTGGTACCAGGGAACGGCAGACGCCATCTTTCAGAACATGAATCTCATCGAGCAATCCGACCCGCACCTGGTTGCCATCTTCGGAGCCGACCACATCTATCGCATGAATATCGCCAGCATGATCGATTTCCACCGGGCCAAGCAGGCAGAAGTGACCGTCGCCGCAATTCCTGTTCCTCGCGAGCAGGCTCGCGAATTCGGCGTGATTGAGGCCAACGACGAAGGATGCATCATGGCCTTTCACGAGAAGAAGGCGGATGCTCCGACCATTCCCGGCGACTCCAGCCGCGTCTACGCCTCCATGGGCAACTACATCTTCTCCACCCCTACTCTTCTCGGCCTGCTCCAGGACGACGCCAAACAGCCCGGCAGCCATCACGACTTCGGCATGGACATTCTTCCCAAGCTTGCCGACAAGGCCCCCATCTATGCTTACAATTTCGAGGCCAACCGCATCCCCGGCGAGCCGGAAGACTCCGTGCCTTACTGGCGCGATGTCGGAACCATCGAGGCCTATTACGAAGCCAACATGGATCTGAACCACGTCAAGCCCAAGCTCAACCTTTACAATCGCGAGTGGCCTGTCCGCAGCACCAGCTATCCCGATCCGCCCGCCAAGTTTGTCTTCGATGAAGAGAAGCGCCGCGGCGAGGCGCTCGACAGCATCGTTTCTGGCGGCTGCATCCTTTCCGGCGGACTCGTCCGCAAGTCTGTTCTCGGCCGTGGCGTGCGCGTCCACACCGGCGCGCTGGTAGAAGGCTGCGTCATCATGGACAACTGCGACATTGGGCGCCACGCCAAAGTGCGCCGCGCCATCCTCGATAAGAATGTATGTGTTCCAGAAGGAGCCACGGTCGGCTATGATCTCGATGCCGACCGCGCCCGCGGATGGCACGTGACCAATTCCGGCATTGTCGTCATCGGCCGGGAACACAGTCTGGTGCCACTAGCCGCGATGTTCGCCTGAGCCTAGTCCGGCGCCTGGATTGTTGGCCATCCAGAAATATTCCAGCGGCTCCCGGTTTTCCCCTCGTTAAGATGAGCCGGTAATTGACGAAAAGCTTCGCGCAGTACCGCAATGCCCGTTCCGGCGTTCGCAAGCTGATCACCATAGTAAGCGCCGACGGACCACTCTCACATCGCGATTCATTCGTGACGAATGGCGGAAGTAACTTTAGTTCGGAGTCATACTGAAATAAGCGCCTATACTTGAAGCTATGAGGCATTACACCGTCACAATGATGAAGGGCTTTAGCATGTTCAAGTGCCCACTTTGCAGATATTCCGTCACCACACAGGAGTTCGGCACCCAGAACGGCAACCTCCGCACCCAAGCAGCGAGGGCAATGAACGAGCACGCCACGGCTGCACATGCCCGCTCCATACCCATGTCACCGCTTGATGCGCAGATGTGGCACGCTCCTTAAACGCGGGTATTCCCCCAGAAGCAATGAAAGGCAGAGCAGTATGACACCTGTAACTTATTACACAATCCGGCGCATCCAGTCGCCCTGCGGACCTCGCTCGGCAGTACTCTTCGATCTCACTTACCGACGCGTGTGGCGTCCGGAACTGAGTGATGAAGGTCAGTGGTGCGACTTTTTGGTTGAACAGCAGGAAATTGAGGCAGGGCCATCAATCACGCGATAGGCGGTGCGTCAAGAGAGGCAACACAATGAAGACGACGACATGGAAGGTGACTAGCAACACGGGCAAACAAGCAGACCTTGAATCCGGCCTTGAGAAAAAGGAGGTTCAACGGCCGACGCACATCAGTGCCAAGGAGTTTGTCCATTGGCTGGGGCCTGCGAGCCACATTAATGACGATTCTTTGCGATCCCTATTTAAGCTGTAAGAGCCACCAGCCTAGAGCGCGAATCCACCTGCACCCGTAAATTACCATCGTTAGGTAATCTTGCGGTCGATGCACGTTCAAAGTTTTTTCCAGTCGGTCAATGCC
>PMHI01000263.1:7740-8946 GCA_003156615.1 Acidobacteriaceae bacterium
GCCTATACGGACTCTCACCCTCGGGTGTAACCACATACAATGTTGGAGGGAACCAGAAAGCATTATTGCATCTTCGCGTACACCGCCTTGGCTTCCTTCAGGATGGGGATGCCGGGGTCAGCATTGTCCCAGCCTGCGAGGCTACACAACGGTTGCAGATACCCGCACAACTGATTTCGCCGGAGCCAGCGCGATCAGGGCTACACCGATGACAACAAGCACGGCCGACCCGACCAGAAATCCTACCCGCTGGCTGGCGATTTCGAGCCCCAGTATCGACATTGCTACGGCATGGGCGAAGCTTGACCATGCTGCGAAGGCGATCAGACTGCGATGTGCCGATGGATTCCGCACTGCGATAAGCAGGAAGATTCCGAGTGCGACATAGAGGCTCAGCATCATCGTATCGCCAGTATCCGAATCAGCCGGATGCAACAAAGAGCCGATTAGGGGATAAATGCCAGCCGTAAAGAGCAACCCCACCAAGATCAACACGATTTTCAGCGCCCGTTCTCGCCACATAGCGTCCTCCTTGCTGTTACCTTCAACATGTTCGCTCGGATACATTGCAGCTTCGCGTACTCAAATTTGGCTTGCTCCAGATGCAGGCTGAAAACCGTCGTTTCAATCATCTTCGGCTCCAGCAACAATCCGCAATGCACTGCCCTTCAGGCAAACAGTTTTCCAATTGTCTAGGAACGTAGCATCCATCTTCTTGTAAAACTGGATTGCCAATTCGTTCCAGTCGAGGACGTGCAGCATAATTCCGAAGCAGTTTTCCTGAATCGCGATGGCCGCAACACGAAAAAACAAAGCTCGACCGATTTTGTTCTTGCGGAATTCAGGGCGAACGAACAGGTCTTCCAAGAACAAGCTACGACCCTGAAATGTCGAATACGAATCGAAGAAGAAGGCGTACCCAGCAGGGTTGCCACCGAACTCTGCGATTAGCACGCGGAATTTCGCTTGAACTCCAAAACCATCGTTCGTCAGGATTTGCTCTGTTATCAAAAGGGGCAAGTGCTCATATTCAGCCATCCCTTGGATCAGGGAATGGAGCGTAGGGACATCTTCCGCAGTGGCTTGACGGATGTTTAGCATGAGGAGAGTTTAGCCCACAGCGTTGAAGACTCATTGCAACTTCGCGTACTCCGCTTTCGCTTCCTTCAGGATGGGAATGTCGAGGTCGGCGTCTTTCCAGAGGGT
>PMHI01000419.1:0-1071 GCA_003156615.1 Acidobacteriaceae bacterium
CAGCATTGGCGCCCACCGCGAGCGAATCTCCGGGCAGCGTTGCGACTGCCCCTTCGAAGAGGCTGCTCTATATGCTATATGCTTTCTATGACGACATTCTTGCCATTTCGGACTGAAGGGCAGTTGCTCGACATAGGCGATTTGTTCGGTTCCGACATCGCCAAGGAGAACACTCCAAGCTGTTGATAAAATCCTCCGAGGTCCCGCGCCGACNNGCTCCCCACCAGTCGAACATCTGGACGATTGTGGTGACACATAACCCCACACCAGACTTCGGAGAAAATGTCCGCGCCTTGATCTCACAAGTAAAAAAGATAATCATCGTCGACAACCAATCGTTGCCCTCGATTCGACAATTCGTTGGGAAAGTGGCTTCTACGTTCGAGACCGAAGTCATTTGGAGTCAGCACAACCTAGGAATTGCCTCAGCGTTAAACGCAGGAATTAATCTAGCTTTGAGCAGCGACGAATGCCAATGGATCCTGATGTTAGATCAGGACAGTCATGTAACACCGCATTTTGTCGCGATCCTGTGCAATGCTTACGAAGCCTGCCCCTTTAGGGATGCGGTTGCGCTCATTGGCGCCACTTACCAGCTAGCTTTTCGAACCTTGCAGGCGCCGAGCGCGGATAGAAGGGCTCTGAAATTTCGGGAAGTAGAAACGCTGATGACCTCGGGCACTCTAGTGAAGCGAAGGGTTTTTGCGGATTGCGGAAGCTTCGATGAGTCCTTCTTCATGGACTACGTCGATCACGAGTTCTGCTTTTGGGTTCGGCGCCACGGGCTTCGCATCATTCAGGCGAACGAAGCCATCCTGGAGCATGAGCTAGGCTCACCGACTTCCCACCGGCTATTTGGAAAATCCTTCGTAACATCGAACTACAGCCCGAACCGACGATATCATAACGCCCGAAACCGTCTGATCTTCTACCGTCGATACTTTTACTCCGAGAGCGCCTGGATTGTTTGTGATTGGTTTAGGTGGTTGCGGGAGCTCCTGAAGATGATAGTGGTCGAAGGGGATCGGAAAAAGAAGCTGGCTAGCGTCGCACGGGGTGTATGGGATGGCT
>PMHI01000419.1:1090-3981 GCA_003156615.1 Acidobacteriaceae bacterium
TGGAAAATGAGACTGACGGATTGCGAATACGCACCCGAGGTGGCGGTTACTACTGGGAAATAGTAACGCGGCTGGAGCACTTGCTGACGCGGGCCCGATGTGCCACATCCTACGCTGCTAAGCACTGAAAACAACAAACTTGCCGTCAGCGCAAGCCATCTCATTTGCTGGTCGCATTTCGAACGAAACCGGGAAAGGATCACCGTACCCATGAAGCCGAATGACAGTAGTGCAAGGTAGGCCGATCCAATCAGTCTAACCTCTGGAGTAGACGATGTGTNNAACAGTTGATTTCGGGGGAGCCTGCTGCGCAGTGTAAGTCGACCTCCCCCGAGAAGCCATTTCTAGCAGTCAAAGTGAGCTCGGCAGTTCCCGACGTTCCGGGAGCAACAGTGAGGGACTGAGTGGAAGACGCGAGGACAAAGGTGGAAGTGGAAGATTGCATGCCCCATTGCGAGATCGGAACCCAGGAAGGAGTATTGCCGAGATCAGTTACGATGAATGTGATCGAGCCAGTGACGGTGATCAAAGTCGCTCCCATGAGGTTGATATTGCCGCCGGAAGCAAAGGTAACAGGACCGTTGATCGCATAAAATGTTGCCATTTCTCCCGCCCCAAGATTGGCTTGTATGGTAGTGATAGTCGAGGTCGACGCAACCAGACCCACTGTGTGGCTGCCGCCGATGTTTATGGTAGAAGCGGCTGTTATCTGAGTCGTGATCCCGCTGGTCAATGGCAGGTTAGTCGTGCCTATGAACAGATTGTCCTGATAAACGATGCTTACGCCATTTGGTACATGCACGACGCTGTCTGCTGGACCCATAATGTGATTGTGGATGAAACGAATACCCGATACTCCAGGTGTAGTAACGTTCAGTAGGTAGCCCGCCCCGTTGTTGGTTCCACTGGTCTGGAAACCAGCGTCGGAGATGGTCAAGCCCGCAACAGGTCCCAAGTCGCTGTGGACCAAATAGACGCCCCAGATGTATTCGTGATGAGGACTGTAGAACGACAGCGCCCATCCTCCGTCAATCTCCACGGCTGTGGCTGCATTTTGAGAGGTCAAGCCGCGGAAATTTATGTCGATGGGAATTGCGTACGGATTGGGCGGGAGACCTCCGACAAAGATGTTGGTTCCATCGCCAGCTGCCGAGCCGTCGAACTCACAGTCGTTAAAATAGAGCTCGTATGCTGCGCCTTCGATTCGCAGTGCATTGCCTCCGCCTTTAGCCCTGAAAACGACTACCCGGTTGAATTCGGTGAACTGAGTCAATCCAGAGAAGTTCGCATTCGTCCCTCTGAGATGGATTCCGATCCCGCCAAATCCGCTTATGATGATGTCATGTAGCTCTGAATACCACAGCCCGGAGTTGAAGTAGCCGCTGCCGTCAAAAAACATGGCGTCCTGCGATGTGTTACCCGGCGCACCGTAAATATGGAAGCCAGAAAGCAGCACGTGTTGTGCGGCTCCATCGACAACTTGCGGAATTACGACGACCGGGACACTGCCATTCGTAGACTGCAGACTCGTGACTCCGGCACCCATGCCGATTATCTTAAAGTCATCCTCCAACGTGATCTGCGTTACGCTGTATTGGTAGGGCCCCAGATACAGAGTGACCGCTTTGTTCCCGGGATCCATACTGCCCAAATTGAGATTAGTATTGGGAGAGTACGCATATATGACACAACCGGCAGCGGGACACGCTTTTATCGCATCCGGAACCCCGCCCGGGAACTGATCCGCAAATAGAATATTGGCCAAGTTCTGCATTCGCACCATCCCATTGGAGTCCGAAATCTGGGAATTGACGATGGACGTGGCTGAACCGAATTTTGGAACAGCGTTAACGACACCGCCGGGTGTCGTCACGCCAGAGTCACGTGCCCCAGAGGAGTTTGGCGTCGGCGTGGGGACCGACGCAATCGTGACACTCGGAGAAGAACTCGTCCCAGACACGACAGGGGTGGTGGCTTGGCCGGAAGTTGATATCGGCGCTCTCAAAAAAGCCGAAGCCGGAANNGCCCTGAAGCGTTTCCGCGTCCGCGGCCTTGAGAGCATAGGGGACGCTAACCAGGACGACCCGAGCGTGCTCCTGCTCCCCTTCAAGTTGTGGCCAAACACCCAGCCACCTGGACTCGGGCGAGCTGAAGACTTCCACTGGCAGGCCTTCGGTCTTAGTCATACCGAGCAAGACCGCATAACGTCCTTGAGGGTCAAGCTGAACGTTTTGAGTCTCTTGCCAGAGTGGGGTANNCGCCGGCGGCCTGACCGTAAACTGAGAAAGTCACGCCTACTACACCGCTGCGCGGGCGCCCGGCAGTGTCTGTCAGCACACCCGTAAAGCGTATGAGCCTTGGTACGGATGAGCAGCCAGCGTTACCGTCGGCGCACGGAGTCTGGGCGACGACGCCCGCGCATAGAACTAGCACGGCGAAAATAGCTCTGATCGGAACTCTCATCTTTTTCGCATCTTCACCTGCGTTACGTGGACCCTAGTCATGCACAGCATCACAATCAAAGATCAAAGCACGAAATCAGGTCTTCGGAGTCAGAACCTCACGCACAGACCCGATCATAAACGTCGATAGTCTCGTAAGCTTCACGTTCTTCGCTAAAATCGCATGCCCGACGAAGCCCTCTTTCTCTTAGCCCACGGGCTAACACTTCATCGGAGAGTACTCGCTCCATGGCGTTCGCGATCGACGCTGCCGAATAAGGATCGGCGAGCACCGCGGCGTCGGAAGCAACTTCTTCCAGGGAAGAACCGAAGGAGGTGACAACGGGAACTCCACACGCCATAGCCTCGACGAGTGGTAATCCGAAACCCTCGCAGATTGATGGAAACACAAAAAGATCGGCGCCATTATAGAAGATAGGCAGATGGTCT
>PMHI01000304.1 GCA_003156615.1 Acidobacteriaceae bacterium
AACGAGAAGTTCAGCCCAGTCGTCAGGATCACATCGTTTTTCTTAGCGGTCGAGGGTGGGTTGGAGACATAGATGTCGCCGAATTGGTTCTGCCACCCCAGCCACTTGCTGATCTTCGTCACCGTACCCAAATTGAAGGTCCCTCGATAGTTGCCGGTATTCGACAAATCTGGGAAGAGATACAGCTTTTCGGTGAGGACGGTGGTCTTTCCGGCCTTGTGCATCCACTCTTGCCCCAGGGTGAGAGCGGCGAATTTGTTGGTCACACCATAGGACGTGTAAGTGAGTGGGACGACGAGGACGGGAGGATTGCTGCCAGCCACCGTAACCGGCGGTCCGTTCGAATAAGTCTCATGCGTGTAGTTAAGGCCAGCCAGAAAGTCGAGCACCGTTTTATCAGACTTGATCGCGTGGTAGCCGAGACCGCCGGTGTACACGGCGCGCAGGTCCAGGTCCTGCAGCGCGTTAGCCATAAAGTCCGCGGCTACGAAGCCAAATAGTCGCGGGCCGGTATTGCGATCATAACGAAATCCTCCCTGAGTCAAATCTGCCACTGTACTGGGGGTCGTTAAATGGTTCTGCGTGTCGATCGAGCTCGCGTACATCGTAAACTTGTCATTCAAGGTCGCGTGCACAGCGTTGAAAGCTATTGCCAGATTTTCCGTCTCACTGTTGCCACCGGCCAGTGAGAAGCCCACGTTGGCTCCGCCCGTCCACCCGTGCTGCAAGCCGGGATGCAACGACTTGTCATAAGCGGCCTGCTCGGCGTCATTGCGGATCAAGACAACATTTGCGGGAGGAACCTCCACCGTTCCCCCGGTCTTAGTGGCGACTTCTATCTTGCCCTCACTGCTGGTTACCGGACCGACAAGAGTCTTCTTGTCCGAGGTGGTGACGTGCAACTCTTTATCGGTGGTGATCTGCGTGATCGCTGCAAACTGCACCGTCACGTCTCCCGCAAACTCTGTGTGCAGCACCAGAGTCTTGCCATCGGACTTCACGACCGTNNCCCGTCAGGTGATCACCATTCTTCAACGTGATCTGATCGGCAAAAGCTGCCGAAGCCAGTCCTAGAAACACAATCAGAGCAACGAACTCGACTTTACGCAAAGCTGCCTACCTCCAGATTTTAAGGTCAGTTTCACAGCTCAAAAGCTACAGTTGGGACCCGGGACTACTTTGGAACGGAACAGGGAACAGCGACAAAGCGGCGGTGAAATCAAGGAAGACTACAGCCCTCGAAGGGAACCCGGTCAGCTCTTGGTTTCCTTGGATTCGGTGTTCTTGCTCTGCTCGGTCGAAGCCGGAGGATCGGCCTTCATGCCTTCTTTCAGGGCACGAATCCCCTCACCCAACCCTTTGCCGAGTTCAGGCAGTTTCCTGGGGCCGAAAATCAGCAGGGCAATCGCAAAAATGATGATCAGGTGCCACGGTTGAAACAAACCTTCCACGGGGAACCTCCTAAGAAGACACTGCTACCACCTATCCTTTTATACGGTACCGGACAGGTATGGGGAAGTCAAACCTGGCCACTGGAATCCCCTGGAACCCAACTCGGCTCAAAACCCCCAATTCGTGCTTCCTTGGTGCGAAGCGGTGTTCCCGTCCCTACCCTCGCAGTCTGCCATACGAGGAGAATGAACACATCGGCTTGTGCCCGCTAACGCCTTTACAGGCACTGTCCAAACTTCGTCCTTCCCAGCCCATTACTTCCGTGACCTTACCCCCGGCTCCATCGGTCGGCTAATGTGGATTTGGCGGTTCCGAACCACCGTGGACCGCGCCCACAACTCAGAGCAAACAAGCAACGCAAACCAGCAAGCTGAACCGTTGCCGGAGAGTCGAGTGAAGCGCAAGGGCCTGTCAGTATTTCTGTTTCTTCTTGGAGTGGCTCTGGCTGCCCACTCCAGCGAAAGCCAGCCGGTGAACTCCATCCAATTGATGGCCTGGCTCACGGCCGGCGTGCCCAGCAGCCGCCTGGTCCGCATCGTTCAAGAGCGCGGCATTGCCGGCGTCCCCGGCAAGGAACAGATTCACCAACTGGAAGCTGCCGGCGCCGACCCAACTCTGGTCCGCACTTTGACCAACTTGAGGCCCTCCGCTGCTGGCAGATCCTTAGCTCCCCAGAATCCCGCAGCCCTGGTGCAGGCCGCCGTCGACGCCCGGGCTCTGCGCTACCATCAGGCCGAACTCGCTCTGCGCCAGGCCCTAACCTCCGATCCTCAGAATGCCGCTCTGCACTTCGCTCTGGGCACGATGCTGCGCGAACAGGAGCGCTGGGACGATGCTTTCGACGAGATCACACGGTCTGCGCAACTCATGCCCGACTTCCCTGAGAACCACAGCACTCTGGCCTATATCTTCTATCGACTCGATGACGCTCCCAATGCGATTGCTGAAGCACGCACTGCGCTCAGCATGGATCCGCAGAATGCCGAGGCGTACCAGTTCCTCGGTCTCGGTCTGTACGCCAACGGACAATACAGTGCTGCGACTCATGCCTTCGTCGAGTCGCTTGCCCGCGATGCCGCTGATCCGAATACCTACTACGACCTCGGCATCGCCCTTCATGCGGATGGAAATATGCCCGCCGCCATCGCCGCTTATCGCCAGGCTCTTCATCTGAATCCGGCTTTCTGGCAAGCCCATTCCAACCTGGCGCTGATCTTTCACGAACAAAACAGGCTCGATGAAGCCATCGCCGAAGATCGGGAAGCCAAGCGTCTCGCACCTGAGGAAGCATCCGTTCGCAACAACCTGGGCAACGCCTACTGCGACAAGGGCGACTTCGACGCTGCCATACTCGAACTGCGCGAGCTTTATCGCCAGCATCCCGACTGGGAGCAGGGGCACGGTTGCCTGGCTCGCGCCTACATGTCGAAGAAGGATTACGGCAACGCAATCGACGAGTTGCAACTGGCGGTTCGGCAAAACCCAACCGGTTCCCCCGAACACCGCGTCCTTGGCGAAGCCCTGTTGCTGGATGACAAGCTGGAAGAAGGCGTGCAGGAATTGCGCCTCGCCGTTGCCCTGAATCCCGATTCCGACGCCGCCCACCACGCTCTCGGCACGGCGCTGTTCCAGCAGCAACAACTGCCGGCAGCGGAAAAGGAATTCCGCGAAGCGCTTCGCCTCAATGCTTCTCCCGACAACCATTACTCTCTGGCGGCCTGCCTGATGACCATGGACCGCTATGAGGAAGCTTTGGCAGAATTGGAGACCGCTGCGCGGCTCGATCCCCAGCGCAAGCTCTACCGCGCCCGCCGCGACGAACTCCTGAAGCTGATGCAGACG
>PMHI01000772.1 GCA_003156615.1 Acidobacteriaceae bacterium
TGATGGCCGCGGTGGGAGCGTGGGCCGGAACTAAACAGGCGATCTCCATCCTCGCCGGCAGCGCGATTGCAGGCGGAATTCTCGCCGTCTGGTATGTGCTGGCTTACAAACAACTGGGTCAGACGCTTCTGAACATGCTGACTCTGACTAGCCATCATTTGACTTCGGGACTTCGCCCCCATCCCGTATTGAATATTCGAGAGTCGAGCACGGTGAGAATCCCCTACGGATTGGCGGTTGCGGTCGGAACGTTCTTTTGTGTGGGCCATGCTTTTTGGTGGAGGTGATTTACGGACCTGCGGCGTATCATAACGGCTTTGTTAATGGCGTCGGTTTTAGCGGCCGGCATTACATTTTTCTTCTTTCGGCGGGTGCGGATGAGCAACGCACAGCGCAAGGTGACTCGTGTTGTCGCCGCCGCCGCCGACTTGTCCCCCGGGATAACCTTGTCGGCCAAAGACCTTGCATTGGTGGATTGGCCGCTCGATATGACGTTGGCTGGTTCTTTCTCAAAAATGGAGGATGTCGTCGGCCGTCCCTTGCTCTATCCGATGGGAGCCAGAGAACCGATCTTGGGCCGGGATCTGGCCGCAGAAGGCTCGGGAATCGGCCTGGCTTCGAAAATACCTCCTGGAATGCGTGCCACCGCCGTCAAGTCCAACGAGATCGTGGGTGTCGCCGGCTTCCTGTTCCCCGGTTCCCGCGTGGACGTACTTGCCACGTACAACCAGACGGGGAATATGGGTCCGGTCACGCAGACGATCCTGCAAGACGTCGAGGTCTTGACCGCAGGCCAGACGATCGAACCTGACCCTCAAGGAAAGCCGGTAACAGTCGACGTCGTCACCCTTTTGCTGAACCCCGAGGATTCGCAAAAGCTAACCCTCGCGAGTGCGCAAGGAACGGTGCAGTTCGTACTCCGCAGCGGTGTCGATCAGAAAGACGTTGCCGTTCATTCGACGCGGATGGATCAATTGCTCGCCTCCGAGAGGCCTCCGGCACCGCCTCCTCCAGCCCCCCTCAAGAAAGCTTCCAAGCCGGCGTCACCTGCTCCTCCAACTTATGCGCTGGAAATGATTCAAGGAACCCAGCGAAGTGTTCAAAGGTTTTGAGTAAGCAGATTCGACCCCAGGCCGTGAGGACAGGAATGAAAAGTTCGAGCATACTGAGAAATACAATCTTGGCTTTTGCCCTTGCGACTCTCCCCGCTCGGATTGAGGCCGCCGCACCTCAACACGAGATTTCCCCACCGGAAGGACAGACCCTCCACATTTTGGTCGGCAAGTCGGTGGTGGTCAATGTGCCGTCGCCGATCACTCGAGTTCTCTCCAGCAATCCTACGGTGATTGACACCCTGGCTACCTCTCCGACGCAGCTTGTCGTCGAGGGCAAATCCGCCGGTTCTGGCAGCTTGATCCTTTGGGATGCTACGGGACGCTCGCAGTTGCTGGACGTGGTCGTGGACGTCGACATTTCGGGGCTACGAGACGCGATCGCGCATTCCTATGCCTCTCAGCAAATCGACGTCGGAGTTAACGGCGGCCGCGTCTTTCTCTCCGGGAATGTTTCAGACGCCCACCTGGCCGAAGACTTGGTGAAGATGGCGGGCGTTTACTCGACCCAGGTCGTGAGCTCTCTGATTGTGCCGGTACGGCACGAGCGCCAAGTGCTGTTGGAGGTGAAGATAGCCGAGGTCGACCGTTCAAGAATGCAGACTTTGGGAATCAACCTCTTTAGCACCGGGGCGACGAACACGATGGGCGCAATCTCGACCGGGCAATTCACCCCGCCGACCATACAGGGCACCGTCCCCAATTCAACCACCAGCACCAGCACCGCCACCAGCACAACAATCACGGGGTCCAACAGCCCCGCCATCCCGTTTAGCTTCACCAACCTCTTGAATATCTTTCTGTTCCGACCCGACATCAATCTGGGGGCAACCATCCAGGCCCTGCAGCAGACGTCAGTCCTGGAAATTCTGGCGGAGCCGAATCTCTTGGCGATTAGCGGGCAGAAGGCCACTTTCCTTGCCGGAGGTGAGTTTCCCTTCCCGGTCGTCCAGGGTGGCGCCACTTCCGGTGCCGTCACCATCCAGTTTCGCCCTTACGGGGTTCGGCTGGATTTCACAGGAAACATTCAGAATGACAATGTCATCCGCCTTCATGTTGCCCCCGAAGTCAGCTCGCTCGACTATACCAACGCTGTGACTATTTCGGGCTTTACCATTCCAGCGCTCTCGACTCGAAAGGCGGAGACCGAGATCGAACTGAAGGATGGGCAATCGTTTGGGATCGCTGGACTTCTTGATCATCGAGCCACCGTTCTAATGAGCAAAGTCCCGGGATTTGGCGACATTCCGGTCTTAGGCCAGTTCTTCCGGTCCAAGTCCGTCAACAAAAGTAACAATGAGTTAATGGTATTGGTAACCGTCCACATCGTTGATCCGGTTCGGACGGCGTCCGAAGTACCGCCAGTGCCGAAGCCGCCAATACCATTTATGGATAATCCGAAGTTTGACAAAAAGATGCCAGGAAGCAAAGACACCGAGACACCGCAACCAGCTCCGAGTTCGAAATGACCGCCATGAGTGCCAACCACAGCCTCAACTCCTCGACCTGGGATTTCTCCCCAAACGAGCCTCTCTCACTCGTCGGCATCTGCCTGGATAAGTCCACGTTGGAGTCGCTAAGGCTTTTTGCCGAGTCGGCTTCCTTTCGGATTCAGAAGAATATCGGGAATTACGGCGTGGAAGATCACGAGTCGATTTTTGAATGGATCGGAGATCCTCCGCCTGCAGTTTGTCTGGTTGATTTCGACCTGGACCGACGGGCCGCCGCGATGGTCGCCGAAAGAATCCATTCCGACTCACCCGAAACGGCTGTCTTCGCCGTTTCATCCGAGTCGCAGCCAGACGCCATCATTCAGGCGATGCGAAGCGGATGCAGTGAATACTTGATAAAGCCGATAGACCAGGAGCAGCTGCTCAATGCGATGGCCCGGATTGGAGGACGCCGGAAGGAGAGGAAGGAACATCTCAATGCTCGAGTCCTGACCTTCATGGGCGCCAAAGGAGGGTCTGGCGTTACGACCCTCGTAACCCAGCTCGGTGCGCAATTGGCCAGCTCTTATTCGAAGAAGTCGCTAGTCGTTGACCTCCACCCCGATTTTGGGGATGCCGCACTTTACCTGGGATTGACCAAGTATCAATTCCATTTCTTCGAGCTTCTCGAAAGTACCGACCGGCTGGACGCTGAGCTGCTGCAGAGTTTCGTGATGCACCACACGAGCGGCGTCGACGTCATTCCCGCACCGGCAGAAATTGAGCCGGCACGAAGCGTCAGCCCCGGCTCCGTGAGCCGGACCTTCGATTTCCTCAGGCTGCGGTACGAGTTCATTCTGGTGGACATGCCCCCGGGATTGAATGACGAGAATCTTGAACTGATTCGCCAGTGCGACCAACTTTATATAGTCACGGTGGCAGAGGTATCGGCGCTACGCAACGTGGTTCGACAGATCGAATACTTAACTCGCAAGCAGATACCTCAGGAAAAGATCCGCGTTGTGCTCAACCGCCACCAGACACGTGGCCTCATTACGGATGAACAAATCGAAAAGGCGATTCAGCGGAAAATCTTCTGGAAGGTCCCTAATCATTACGTCCACGTTTTGAAGACGATTAGTGGGGGCAACCCCGGCGGCAACAACTCCAGCTCCGACNNGAGAAAGACAGGAAGAAGCAGGGCCGTGGAATCCTGAGACTTTGGGGCCGGTGAGAACCGGTGTGTATATAGAGAGGAACGCATGGATGAACCAAACCCGACAACGACTTCAGCCAACCTCGTGAACGCTTCGCTCGCCTGGGATGACAAGAAAAGGACAGGGCTGAGCTTCAAGGTCTATCAAGATTTGAAATCTAGCGTTCATCGCGACCTCTTGAGCAAGGTGGATGTGGAGAAGATTGCGACGGTACGGGACGAACGGACACGCGCCCAGGTGTTAGCCGTTATTCAGGACCTGGTCGCAAATCTCAAGACTCCGATGAGCGGGCGGGAGCGGGAACGCCTAGCTCTTGAAGTCGCGGACGAGGTCTTCGGATTGGGGCCGCTCGAGCCCCTGTTACAGGATCCCACGATCAACGACATTTTGGTGAACGGGCACAAGCAAGTGTATGTAGAACGGGCGGGAATGTTGGAGGAAACGAACATCGTGTTCAAGGATGATGCCCACCTGATGCACATCATCGATAAAATTGTCTCGGCCGTGGGCCGGCGCGTGGACGAGTCGTCGCCCATGGTCGACGCGCGACTGCTCGACGGATCGCGTATTAACGTGATCATTCCCCCGTTGTCCGTGGACGGACCCAATCTCTCAATCCGCCGTTTTGGCCAGATCCCAGTCGCGGAAAGCGACCTGGTGGAGAATCGCACCCTCACACCCGCGATGCTTACACTGATCAAAGGCGCGGTAGCTGCGCGGCTCAACATCGTCGTATCCGGGGGAACGGGTGCCGGAAAGACGACGATGCTAAACGTGTTATCGGGTTATATCTCCGACAAGGAAAGGATTGTGACCATAGAAGACTCGGCGGAACTGCAATTGAAGCAACGTCACGTGGTCCGCCTGGAGTGCCGCCCCGCGAACGTTGAAGGCAAAGGCGCGGTCATGCAGCGGCAATTGGTGGCGAACAGCTTACGAATGCGTCCCAACCGCATCATCATCGGTGAAGTGCGCGGCGAAGAAGCTTTGGATATGCTCCAGGCCATGAATACCGGACATGATGGTTCCCTTACTACCATTCACGCGAATAGTCCCCGGGACGCGATAGCGCGGATGGAGACCATGGCTCTCATGTCGAATCTTAATATTAACGAAATCGCTGTCCGGCGCCAGATTGCTTCTGCCGTCACCATCGTGATCCAAGTTTCACGTTTCAGTGACGGAACCCGGCGCGTGACCCATCTTACCGAGATCACCGGCATGGAACAGGATACGGTTAGCATGCAGGATGTCTTCGTTTTCGAGAAGCACGGAGTTGCGCCCGATGGCCGTGTATTGGGAGCTTTTACCGCCACCGGAATACGACCCAAATTTGCGGATAAGCTCAAAGCGTCGGGTATCGCCGTCCCGGCGAATTTCTTTGAACAGTCGGTCAAAGTCTAAGGCTGAGGATGCTCAAATGTCGCCAGTGATTCTGTTCCTGTTACTTCTTGCCCTAAGCTTCGGGGTGGCGTTCTATTTCTTGAGGCCGACCCGAGCAGAGACCGCCGTTCAGCAACAATTGGCGAATATCGAGGAGAGCCGGACGACCACCGTGGCCGGAACCACCATCCTCAAACAGCAGAAACAGAGCTCGACGCCCTGGTTGGACGAGGTCATAAAGCAGTTCCCGGGATCGACGGCGCTATCGCAACTGATCCGCCAGTCGAGACAAAAGGTCAACCTAGGTTCGCTTGTCATTTTTTCTTTGCTTGCCACCGTTATCGCCTCGTGGTTGGCAACGTCGATGATTCCAAGCTTTGTTCTCAGCCTCTGCCTAGGAGTCGCGGTTGGGCTATCCCCGATCCTGTATCTCTATACGCTTCGGGAGGTGAGGTTCAGGCGTATTGAAGCTCTGCTTCCCGAGGCCGTGGACCTGATGGCGAGAGGCTTGCGGGCGGGTCACGGGGTGGGTGCAGTGCTGGAAATGGTTGGCCAGGAGGTTGCTGATCCCGTGGGTTTAGAGTTCCGCTCCATGACCGAGGAGCAGAACTTGGGCCTCCCCTTGCGTGAAGCCATGTTGAATCTGCTCGACCGTGTGCCGATCGACGACGTGCGTTTCTTAGCCACGGCCATCCTCCTGCAGAAGGAAACGGGTGGAAATCTTGCCCTGATTCTTGACAAGACCGCATCCGTGATGCGAGAGCGGTCCCGGTTACGGGGCCAGCTCAGGATTTACACCGCCCAGGGCCGCATCACCGGCTGGATCCTGTGCTTTGCGCCTTTCGTCCTGTTCGGCTTGATCAATATTACCAACCGGAACTACGAGAGGGCCTTGTTCACGACGCCAATGGGGTTGCACATGGTCTACGGAGCGCTGGGACTGATGGCCGTGGGTGTTCTCATCATCCGCCACGTTGTCAGCATCAAGGTCTAAACTCATGACTCTGCCGCTACTGCTCGGGTTGTGCTTGTTTGCGGTTTTTCTCGTCGCATTTTTCTTCATGCTGTCGGGTTCCTCGGCCGAGAGTGACCGACTTATCGAAGTAACGCAACAAGCTCGTCGCCATCAGGGAGAAGCCAGCTCGGGGCTCTTTGCCTCCTTCCTGAACGCCGATGTTCTGGCCAAGCCGTTTACGTTTTTTCGAAAGTTCTTCTCCTCTGAGCCCGATCCCGGTCTGGTGCGGCGATTGATGCTGGCCGGCTATCGCAAGCCGGCTCATGCGGACATTTATCTTGGAGCACGGTTAGCTCTGCCTGCTCTCCTGGGGATTTCTGTCGCGCTGCTCATTCAATCCAATGTTTTTCTGTTTTTCCTGGTGGCGCTTGTTGTGGGCTTTTTTGCGCCGGACTTTTGGCTCTCTCATGCCATCAACAAACGAAGAGAGCACATCCGGCTGAGCCTTCCCGACGGTTTGGACATGTTGTCGATCTCAATGGAGGCCGGTCTGGGTTTGGACCAGGCGATTGTGCGGATTGGCCAGGAATTTCGCATGAGTCACCCCGCGCTGAGTGAAGAGTTTCTGCAGATTAACTTTGAACAGCGGGCCGGAGTTCAGCGAATCGCTGCCTGGAAGGGGTTCGCCGACCGCGCCAATATCGACAGTGTGCGGTCTTTTGTGGCCATGCTCATTCAAACCGACCGTTTTGGAACGCCGGTTTCCAAGTCCTTGGGTAACTTTTCCGACGCGCTACGACTGCAACGCAGGCAGCAGGCCGAAGAAAAAGCCGCCAAGACCACCATCAAGCTGGTGCCGCCGCTGGTGTTCTTCATTTTTCCAGCCGTTGGCGTGGTTACGATCGGGCCTGCCGTGATCCTGGTCGCGAAAAGCCTTGAACATCTTGTGCAGTAAGGTACTTACGGGAGTTTAAATCTTGTTTTGGAGGCGAATATGGACAACGTTTTGATAATCCGAGTGGTTTCAGGAATTCTCGCTGTGGTGGTGCTAGTTATTTTGATCTATCGAATGAAGAAGAAGGCCCCGAGATAGAGATTTGGACAGAACCCGTGGAAGAACAACTATGTCTCTAGTAGAAGGTACTCGAGGTCCGCGTTACGTATTTATCTACAACCAGACGAAGGAGACTTTCCTCGCCTTGCGGGTTAGGGTCGCCGACTCCATTGTGAGCCGTCTGGTTGGGCTGTTGGGCAAGAGGTTTCTTAAGCCTGACGGCGGAGTGTGGATCGTCCCGGCGAACGCGATTCACACTATCGGAATGCTGTTCACATTTGACCTTGTGCTGATCGACAAGAATTTCACGGTAGTCGGGCTGCACGAAATGATTCGGCCTTTCAAGATAACTCGACCTAACTTTCGTGCCGAGAGCGTGCTTGAGCTGCCCGCTCACACCATCTTTAGGAGCCGGACCGAAATTGGAGACCAGTTAGTAATCGAGCGATATGAAGCCCAGCTCGAGCATCCGGGGCCTGCGGAGGCGAGCGTCCAGCTTCTGCGAGGTTCCAACACGCCGCCCAATGCGGTGTCTCGTTCGCCGAGCTCGTGATCAGTGCAGGTTTAAGTTCACTGGACTGCCTTCGAGGTAGCACATAGTGACGGCTCGCTGACGGGGGTCTATCGGGGCTGGATCTTGACCTCATCTGGGAGGCTGAGGGAGAACTCAAGCATGCATAAGTTTTCATTGGCACATAAGAGGTGCTCAACCACCAGAATGGGCCATTCCGTCAGAGCAAGACAGCACTTACTATGGTTACCGGTGGCCGGGGGAATTGCCACCGAGAGCCGAGGGCCGGCCTGTCGTCCGGAGGAGGTCGGCAGGCGGCGCCCTCTCTCTTCGAGAAGCAATCCCAATGTTGGCAGGCGGGCACCTTAGCATTCAGGGTCCGTTGTTCCTCCGC
>PMHI01000197.1 GCA_003156615.1 Acidobacteriaceae bacterium
GCATCATTGGCCCCGGTTGGGTCCTGGGAGTTTATGGCGCCGTAGGGAACTCCCGTTACGGCCCGGATGATACCGATGCCGGAGATGAGATAACCTGCGACAGACTTGTGAAGCATCTCCGCAACCAGCGCCGGCCATGCGTTCGTCGAATCGGTGTAGGCACTGGAGGGCGCTCTCCAGGTCGCTGTTGTTGCGTTCATGTTGACTGCGCCTTCGCCGATGGAATCGGTGACGGGCAGGAACCATGCAGTGGCCCGCGTANNACCTAACACGATGCGATCCCGGAGGTAAGGACGGAGTGCTGATTGTCCTGACCGCAGGTCCGATCACGATCCGATCCGAAGGTGGATATTCATCCACCTTAAATTTCCAGATCGGACCAGCGGTCGCGGACTGATTCGGAGCATAGATGCTGCCATCGAAGTTAAGGGTTACAGAACCAGATTTGGTGATCACAACGGTGAGATCGACGTCGGAGAGGGACATCATGCAGTCGATGTAGCCTTGCGTCGCGGATTGGCGGACGTCCCACGTCTCGGCGAGCACGGAGCTGAGGAACAGAGGATCGGATGCCGGGATGGTTTTCGTGGCCGGTTTGTCCGCCGCGTTTACGATGAGTGCAACCAGGAAAAATGTAAAAAACAGGACAATTTTAATCATAGCGCCGCAGGCAGTCGCAAGTCCGTCAGGTTATAAGACGACGGTCAGATTAAAACAAAAACGCATTAGAGCTACGTCGATGTCGCTGCCGCATTGTCACCGGGCGCCTCAACTAACTTCTGTTTGTCAATTCCAGCTTAAATTCTGCAACGCATAGCGTGTACTGTGCGTTTGGAAAATCGACTAAGGTTGAGTCTTTCTGCAGATCTCGTGGAAGGGGTGTTGGTCCACCCCAGGCACCCGAATAAAACAGCACGAAGGTTCCGTCGGGTTTGATAAACTTGCTGGGTATCTGAGCGTAATAGGCTCCTTCAGCGAAGGCATTCCAGTAGGTAACTATCGACCAGGAGTCCCATAACGCATCCGCCTCTGCGATCCATGTGTCACGCTGACTTCCCCCTCCGTTCGGCCATCCGGCGCACATTACCGCGATGTACTTCCTAATAGCTGGGAAGTAAGTGATATACGCCATCGCGCACCGGGAAGCCCACTGGAAAAGAGGCTGAATATCGTCAAATCTCGTTGACCAAACCGGAGCGCCGTTGCGCTTGCCAGCGAAATACTCATACGAGGATTTGCTGTTGATCGCCTCGGGGTTCGGCATGACCCGAGCAAGAAAAACAGCATCTCCGGTGCTCCAATTCGACATGCCTTCGGGATTTGTAGTCCCATGACCTATCAAATACGCGTAACCGTCTGGCGAATGTTCCATGTTCTTCCCGAAGTCAACGAAATGCGCGCTCCCGAACTTTGCGGGGACGCCTCCAGCACATGCGCCTATTTCCGGGATCACCGGATCATAGTCGTCAAAGGGAGACCATTCCCATGTCTTTCCCAGATCACGTGATATCCGGAAACGATTTGGCCCCAGGGCCGAGCATTGTTGATTGCCGTGCTTATCTGCAAAATGGTTGCGATATACGCAGGCATAGTACCAAGTGTCATCTTTCACTAGACATCCCGCCGGATAGCAGGTGGAAAACCTGGACAATGTCAACTCTGTTGGTGGCAGCGGCTGAAAGTCTAACGCAAACGGATCGTCTCCCCTGACGATCGCGTTGCCCGTAGTGGTGCGGTTGGTTGGATTTTTGTTGATGTCCAAAAACTTCGGGGGATATTTGTCACTGCCCCAGCCGAAAACCCGATCTGGCACTGCATAGTAACCGATATGAGAATCAGGATAGTACCAGTCATCGATGCCGTCGATATGGCAGATCACGCCTGTGCGTCGTACCATTCCGTCTGCGTAGGCGGAATACAGATTGCCGTCGGGGGCCCACGAGGTCAACCAGGTATCTGCTCCTACGACGGAGCCGTAAGTGCGATAACGGTGTGTAAATCGAATATCTCTGATGGCAGAACTCTTGGGCAAAGGACACGGCTCTTCCGTCCGAGGCGGAAACTTCCGGTTATTAAACATCCTTCCCAATTCTTCCTGACTGAACTCGATGGTGTCGATGCGATGTTCTTTGGCTGTAGAGGGAGTAGAGTCCGTTGCGGAGTGAGCGAGGGTTGCCGCTGTCATCGCGAAGGCAGCGTTGTTGATAAAACCTCGGCGAGTGATCCCAGGCATTACAAGCTCCCTATTGTCTTTTAAGGTCGGTCTTTCTGCAGTTCTCGTGGAGTTCGCAGTGAACCGACGAGCCTCGTAAACAAACCCTTACGAAGTTTCCGCTGGGCTCGATGAATTTGCGAGGTATCTGAGAGCGCGATCCGGCAAACTGCAAATGAAGTTCACGCCGAACACCGCATAGGAGTTGAACTAGCACCGAATCTCCTGTCTATAAAACGCGCTCGAACGTGTCAAACCAATTCAGCCTATTGAACACTGGCTGAAGGCTTTGGCGAAAAGTAAGCGATTGAGAAGGAGCGTCGAATGCGGATTTGACTTTGCGGTTTCACTGAGCACTCGCTACAAACCCCGCATCCTTTAGAGTTGGGTTTTTCATCATGTCCTCAAGCCAATAAGCCAATATGCACCTCTCAGGTGCGAGAGACAGTCGGCTCATGTGATCAGTAGAAGAACAATGTGAGGTAAACGACTATGCACAGGAATTAAGACATCTGGCGGAGAGGGAGGGATT
>PMHI01000094.1 GCA_003156615.1 Acidobacteriaceae bacterium
GCATCACCGCATCGACGCGCGCGAGCACCGGTTTTAGCCGGGCTTCGTCGGAGATGTCGCCTTCGACCAGTTCGAAGCCCTGCGCCAGGCGACGAAATCCGGTGGAAAGATTGTCATACAGGACGACGTCATATCCTGCGCGGCGCAGAGCGCGCGCCGCATGACTGCCGATGTAGCCTGCCCCGCCGGTGACCAGGATCGCCAGGAAAAACCTCGGATTAATTCGTCGTCGTGCGCGTATTGCTCTGCAAGAGTGTACAGGTTTCTCCGGAAGCGGTGGTTCGCTCTTCTGATACGGGGTCGTCCGGAGGTGCAAGGGTGCCGTGCGATGCATCGGCCGTTCGGCGATGCGGACGACTGACATCCCGCGCCGCCGCGTCCTCCACTCGATTCACGGGTTCGCGTTTTCTTGCGAACAGTGAACCTCGGCTTTGCGTTCTGCTCTTGGAACACAGATGCTCATCCACCCGTACGGACAATTGGGCGGAGTGCCAGTTGTCAGATCCGTCCAGGATTGAAAGCGTCATCCCTAGTCTGAAACCATGGGAGTACTGGGAAGGTATGGGCACCGCCGAGCGTCCCAAAAGCACACCTTTCAAGGGCTGCCCGGGCTTTACCAAAACAGCCGTACGGTCATTGAGCACGACATCACACGGGTACTCCGGGCCTCGATAGAACTTGTAGACGTTTGATTTCTCACTTGCCCACCAGTCCACGTTGCACGGTCGTCCCAGAAGTTCGAGGTCACCGAAATCCTGGATTTGCACAGCTCGATTCGAGGTTACTTGCAGATCGAGGATGACGCCCATCCCGCCGCAGTAATCGAAGGCATAGCTTTCGTTAGGATTGTTTTCAATCTTCAGTTTTGGAAGATTGGGGTCGGCAGCGTCGCGCAATTCGCAAAGATAGCCAGAGTCTAGAATCCGGCGAATAATCTCGGTCCTTTTTCGATTTGGCATTGGCAGTCCCCCTTTTCATCGCTTTTGATTTGTGATTGCAACGTACATGACGTGCACAACATTCACGACGTACACTTCACGGTGCTAGGTTGAAGATTCCTACACAGGTCGCATTTCTCGATGTCCCCACGAAAGAAGGGAACGTCCATGGACCGACCCAGTTGGTGGATTCGCCTTTTACACGGAGTCGAAAGTAAAAATCCGTAGCCTCGACTGTCCCGACGCTGTCCCAGCGAAAAAGAGCGCAGAATACTACCAACCTGGCGTGCCTCGAGTTGGTACCCGTCGCTGCGAGCACTCAGGATTCCGTTTGCGAGCGCCGCGATTTCGCCCACATGCACACTCGCCCGTTGTTCATGGCACGCGATCAGGAGTGCCTCGATGACGACCGCCGCCGCACATCGAGCCTGATCAAGGCGGCGCTGCTCGTCCTGTGGTGCCAGGAGTTGCACCACGCGTTCCTGCAGTTCCGTACTGTCAGGAAAACAAGACCCGAGGACGGACCCCAGAGCGCGCGTCGACCCGCTTAAGCTGCTCGGATCGAAAGTTTGTTTTGCTACTTGCGACCGGTACCTCAAACGATAAGCCAGCAGTCGCCCCTGCCAAGTTTCTGCGATTTTCCGCAACGCTTTCGGATCGAGAAGTGCCGGGCGGGTGCCCATCTGCGGCGTCGCGTTGATTCGGCAGAAGGTGTCTGGAACTCTATCGTTCGTTTCACCGTCACTGTCCAAAATGACTGCAGAAAACGGACGGTTTACGATTGTTTTCGATCGCGCCATCCCAAATCGAAAATGTTGCGTTACATCTAACAACTTGAGCAGAGTGCTGGAGGGCCTTGGATCGCCAACCAGGAATGTCGGGGAACAGCCTGCTGGCAGATTCCGGAAGTTACCGGGTTCGAAAAGAGCTGTCGTGATTGCATGACGGCAGAGATAGTCGAACAGTCTAAGAACCTGCACCATGTCCCAGGGGTCGATACCGGTCACGATCGCGCGGGGCGCGGGTTCCAGGCAATCCGCGAAATAGGTCGCGAAGATGAAGCATGTCGCCATTTCAGCATTGCTTCGTTCCACGGCGCGCGTTGATTGGAAAATGCCAGCGATGCGATTGTAGAGGTCCGCGGTGGACGTGTAATTGGAAACGCCAGCAGCAAGAGTGATCCCACTGGGGAGCGCTTTGCCGATTGCCGCAGGAAGAAACCGCCGCCGCCCAAACTTGAATTCCGGGCACTCGGTGGCATGACCGCCGCTCCAGTACAAGAGGTTGGTGGAATTCTTGCCTTTGCGAATCAGCTCGAGGTGGTCCCCATTCGGCAGAACAGCGCTTGCAATTGGGGAAGAGACGGGAACTCCGGAAACCTTCATGGTTTTCTCCCAGTGACAGGCCATCCAAAGTACAGGCAACCTGCGGCATTCCGGCGGAATGCATTTAAATTTAGGGAATTACCATCCAGACTGTTTCAGAAGGTTGAAGATTCGTCCGCTTGATCGATCCACTATCCCGATATTTGGTTACTCGGGAGAATCGGCTAAACTCATCACCGAGACTACTGAGAGTTTATTCCGGCGCCACTCAAAAGGTCAACACCGAACTCAGTCCGGTGACCCAGCAGGAGGGCAACTGTTCCCTAATCCTGTAAGGAAGGTTGGCCGACAACACGTCCAGAATCGTCGAATTGTCTGCAACGTGCTGCACTCGACTATAATTGCGCGCACAATGACGCTTATCCCGGGTAGCAAACTTGGCCCTTATGAAATTCTCGGCCCGCTAGGTGCCGGGGGCATGGGCGAAGTGTATCGCGCCCGCGACACGCGGCTTGGGCGTGAAGTTGCGTTGAAAATGCTGCCGGAATCCTTTTCGCGCGATGCCGATCGGTTGCGGCGCTTCGAGCAGGAAGCTCGGGCCGTAGCTGCGCTCAACCACCCCAATATTCTTGCCATTCACGATATCGGGGAGGATGGCGGCTCGCCCTTCATCGTCTCCGAACTTCTGGAAGGCGCCAGCCTGCGCACCGAACTTGATCAGGGCCCGCTGTCGGCGCGCAAGGCGTCCGATTATGCGGCGCAGATCGCGCAGGGCCTGGCGGCAGCCCACGACAAGAACATCGTCCACCGCGACCTGAAGCCGGAGAACATTTTTCTCACCAGAGAAGGCCGCGTGAAGATTCTCGATTTCGGCCTGGCGAAGCTGGCGCCGAATGCTCGCGGAGCTAAACAGTCGGACGGTCTGACGCTGACCAGTTCACCGACCGAAGCGGGCACGGTGATGGGCACGGCCGGTTACATGGCGCCGGAGCAGGTGCGCGGCGCGGCAGTCGATTGCCGGACGGACATCTTTAGTTTTGGCGCGGTGCTGTATGAGATGCTCACCGGCGAGGTCCCCTTCAAGGGTGAGAACCAGATCGCGGTGGCGATGAAGCACGTCCGCGAGGCGCTCCCCGACGTGCAGGCCAAGCGCCCCGAGGTTTCGGCCGCGCTCGCCTCGGTGCTCGACCGCGCGACGGCCAAGCGCGTCGAGGATCGCTACGCCAGCGACGCCGAGCTCATCGCCGACCTCGAGGACGTGCTCGGCATCGAGACCGCGCGCGCGGGCAGCGCCACCGGCGAGGTGACGGCCGTGCTCAAGACCCTGCCCAACAAGGCCCAGCGCCGAGTACCGCTGCATGTGCGCCGCCCCGGACTGGCGGCCCTGCTCGTGGTCTGCGCGCTCGTGCTCCTCGGAGGGGGCGAGGTCTGGCTCGCCACCCGCGCCCACCACGGGACGGGAGAGCTCGCGCAGAGCCCGCCGTCCGCGGCGCCGACCCAGGTCCAGCTCTGCGATACCTGCGCCCACGCCTTCAACCCGCTCGGCACCACGCCCCAGAACCCGGGCGACGCCGGCTACGCGATCGACAATAACCCGGTCGACGAATGGACCACCGTGAACTACTACGACCACGTCCTGCTCGAGGCAGGCATCGGGATCTACGTCGACGCGGC
>PMHI01000610.1:0-575 GCA_003156615.1 Acidobacteriaceae bacterium
AATCCGGCAAGGCCTGCGTGACCGACGCATCCTCCCTTTTCTTGGGAAACGCAACACCGAGCATGGCAGCGGGCTGGGGCGCTGGCGCTGGGTGATCGAACGGACTTTCGCTTGGCTGAATCAGTTCCGGCAGCTGCGGCTTCGATACAAAAAGCGGACGGACATTCACCAGGCGTTCTTGTCCTTGGGGTGCGCTCCGATCTGTTTGGCGCTTCCTGCGAGTGGATTGGGCAGCGGGTTGAAACTCAGCTTTGCCCGCAATATACATTGACCCGCCCTCACGTCCAGCCTAGGATTGGCTGATTCCATGATCGGCCAAACCATCTCCCACTACCGGATCATCGAGAAATTGGGCGGCGGCGGTATGGGAGTGGTGTGCAAGGCCGAAGACACACGGCTGCATCGCTTCGTCGCCCTCAAATTCCTTCCCGATGAAGTTGCCCGAGACTCACAGGCACTCGCCCGCTTTCAGCGCGAAGCCCAAGCTGCATCCGCACTGAACCATCCTAATATCTGCACGATTTATGACATTGGCGAGCAGGACGGACAGGCCTTTATCGCCATGGAGTTTCTGG
>PMHI01000610.1:591-1156 GCA_003156615.1 Acidobacteriaceae bacterium
GCCAAGATTCTGGATTTTGGATTGGCGAAGGTCATGGTCGCAGCCGGTTCCTCGAGCGACCTTGGGTCTCTTAACACGCAGACGGGTTCGGTGGACGCAGATCATCTCACCAGCCCCGGCTCTACGCTCGGAACCGTCGCCTACATGTCCCCGGAGCAGGCGCGGGCGAAAGAACTGGATGCACGCACGGACTTGTTCTCCTTTGGAGCCGTCCTCTATGAGATGGCCACGGGGCAGTTACCTTTCCGTGGCGAGAGTTCTGCGGTCATCTTCAAAGCCATTCTTGACGCTGCTCCCACCCCAGCAGTGCGGCTGAATCCCGAGGTACCTGCCGAACTTGAACGGATCATAAACCGGGGGCTGGAGAAAGATCGGGAGTTGCGGTATCAAAGCGCGACAGAGATGCGTTCCGAGTTGCAACGCCTGAAGCGGGATTCGGAGATGGGACGAGCCATAGCTGCGAGTTCCGGCACGGTGGCGATCGCACAGGAAAGCGGTGCTCAGGTCGCCCAATCGCCGTCGCCAGCATCCGCTTCCTCCCCTGCGCCGGCTCCATCATCGAGCG
>PMHI01000610.1:1237-1421 GCA_003156615.1 Acidobacteriaceae bacterium
AGCGTTTCTCTCAACCAGTCGCCGTTTCTGAATGTGCTCTCTGAGAATAAAGTCGCAGCGACCTTGAAATTAATGTCCCGTCCGGCGGGCACGAAACTCACACCCGAAATCACCCGCGAGCTTTGCCAGCGGGCAGGAAGCAAGGCTTATCTTGCTGGCTCCATTGCCAGTCTGGGCAGCCAAT
>PMHI01000610.1:1440-7912 GCA_003156615.1 Acidobacteriaceae bacterium
AGGCGGCGTCCAAGCTGCGAACTGAGTTGGGCGAATCGCTGGCGACGGTACAGAAGTTAGATGTTCCGTTGTCAGAGGCCACCACGTCTTCGCTCGAAGCTCTGAAGGCGTACAGCCTTGGACAAAAGGCCACAAATGATAAAGGCCTCCCGGCAGCCCTGCCTTACCATCGACGCGCCATCGAGCTTGATCCAAATTTTGCCATGGGCTACTTGGCGGTGGGCAGCGACTACTTCAGTCTCGGCGAGCTAGGTCGGGCCAGCGATTACTTCACCAAGGGATTCCAGTTGCGGGAACATGCCAGCGAACGGGAAAAGCTGCATATCACCGCCAACTACTATCAGGCTGTAACCGGAGAACTGGATAAAGCAGCCCAGACGTATCGGGAGGAGATTGAGAGCTACACACGGGAATTCCGAGCACATCTCGGTTTGGGCAATGTGTACGCTGAGCAGGGACAGTATGAGAGGGCTGCGGAGTCCTATCGCCAAAGCCTTCGTCTCGCCCCAGATAATGTCGCTCCCTACATAGACCTTGCCGGCAGCCTGATGTCCTTGCAACGCTTCGACGAAACGCGGCAGATCATCGGCGAAGCACAGGCACGAAAACTGGATAATGCTCTACTCCACAATGCTCTTTACGCTCTTGCCTTCCTTGGGTCGGACTCAGCGGCGATGGCGGAACAGCAACAGTGGTCTGCGGGCAAGCCGGAAGAGAACCAAGGGCTTTCGCTTGCATCGGACACCGAGGCGTATGGCGGCCATCTGGGCAAGGCGCGGGAACTGACCAAGCGGGCCGTGGACTCGGCCATTCGGGCGGACAGCAAGGAAAATGGGGCAATATGGCAGGCGATTGCCGCTCAGCGAGAAGCCGCTTACGGCAATCCTGCGGAAGCCCGGCAGTCAGCGGCAGAGGCCTTGAAGCTGGCTCCCGCGAGTCAGGGTGTCGAGGTCGAAGCCGCGCTGGCGTTTGCCATGGCGGGCGATACTGCGCGAGCCGATTCCTTGGCCCAAGACTTAGGGAAACGCTTTTCACTGGACACCCAGATGCAGTCGCTTTGGCTGCCTGCGATTCAGGGGCAATTGGCGCTGGACAGAAAGAATCCTCCTCTCGCCCTGAGTGCTTTGCAAGCTGCTTCACCCATCGAGTTGGGGGAAATTGCGTTCGTCAACAATTTTTCCTGCCTCTATCCCACCTACATTCGAGGAGAGGCATACTTGGCAGCCGGACAGGGTAGCGCTGCCGCCGCCGAGTTTCAGAAGATTCTCGACCACGGCGGCATCGTCTGGAACTGCTGGACGGGAGCGTTGGCGCATCTGGGCGTGGCTCGTGCCAACGCCTTGCAGTCGAAAACCTCGCAAGGAGCGGATGCCGACCTCGCCCGCGTTCGTGCGCTCGCCGCATACAAAGATTTCCTTGCACTATGGAAAGACGCTGACCCTGATATTCCTATCCTGAAAGAAGCCAAGGCGGAGTACGCGAAGCTGCAGTGAAGCCTTGTTCTTTTGTTCTTTTTTGGTTTAGCTGCTGAAGCAGCGGTTTTGTTAGAGGCTGTTAGGTTCGTGCTTGGATCGCTGCTTCGGAGTACAGGCGACTAAATGTCACTTGCATCAGCGCTTATGGACTCATTTCAAGTCCGCTGGAGTCAGCGTGGGGTCTTGCGGCGGTCCGTCAAATGACCCGGTTCTCGATGAGCTGATTCTCCGGTGAAGCCATCATCAGGAACAGACATCCGGCTTCAGTGAAGGTTTCCCCGTGGATCGAACCGGAATCAGCCCGGCAGTAGTCACCGGCGCCCATGACATGGTTCTCCACATGAAGGTCGCCGGAAAGCATAAAAGGTTCCTCGATCGCCGCGTGATGGTGGCTGGGATAATGAGCTCCAGCCTCCATCCGAACCAATGCTGTGTTGTTTTTCTGCGTGGCGTCCCCATAGAGCGGCTTATAAGAAATGCCGGGAGCCACAGTCTGCCATGCGAGTTCGTCTGAACGCGCGATCAGCAATCCGTTTTGCTGCAAAAGAATTCCTGGAACTCTGGTGCTGCGGCTAACTCTCGACAGCAATCTTGTGCGGAGCGACGGAGGTGGCACAGCCGGGACAGATTCTCCGAGGAGGCTGACAGTATCCGCAAAAGAACGAACCGCCATGGTGCAGCCATCGCACCCCTGGCGCAGATGTTCTTCAAATACGATTTTCTCGTCTGCGTCCAGAGCACCCAGAGCGTACAGCGATGCAAGCTCATGCGGGTCGGCGGTAGAAACCAGTCTTCTGTTGTTCACGGCAACTCCTCAAACTGTCCCAATAATTTCCGCAACCGTAACATCCCAAGTCGTATTCGCGTCTTGACGGTGCCCAAAGCCAACCCCATTTGGGCCGCCACCTCAGTGTGATTGAGTCCGGAAAAAAAGCCAACTCGATAGCCTCGCGTTGATCAGGGGAAAGATTTGCCATGGCCTTCGCGAGCATGCGCGCCCGCCCGGCGTCGACGACCGCGCGCTCGGGACTGGGCCGGGAATCACTCAGGTGAACCACGTCGTCGACATGGTCTTCGAGTCCCGCTCGACGCGCCTTACGTCTGCGCAAGCAATCGATGGCGCGACTGCGTACCAAAGTTACCAGCCATGATGATACTGTGCCGCGCTGCGGGTCGTAACTCTCGGCAGTCCGCCAGTCCCGAAGGTACACTTCCATAGTGACCTCTTCGGAGGACGAAGGTTCGCCCAGAATCCGCAGAGCCAAGCCGTAAACAATCCGGTTTGTGCTGTCGTAGAGGCGCGCAAGCGCGTCCTCATCTCCGTCAGCCAAGCGCGCGACCAAAGATTGCCAACCGCTTTGGTTATCCGTGCGGTTAATTGCGGTAAAGGATGCCAACGTTCCTTTCTGAACAGTGCGCGAGCAAACCAACCACGTACAAACCGTTCCGGATCGCGGACCGGCGATCCGCCCCGAGGAGATACCGGCTCGGAGAGTGCCCAAAAGATAGCCCCGATTGTATGGCACACTCGGGGGATTCGGTTATTGAGAATCCGGCCAACATTTTCTGATGGTTCGACAACACACGCGCCAGCAGGTCTCCTATTCCATGATCTAGGATCGATTCCCACACCTGCCTCCCGAAAGCCTGGCAGCGCTCTCGGCGGCTTGGTCCAACTTGCGAAAAGCTGGACCAGCAGGCGCGCTACGCCTATTCGGGGGAGGGCCATTCAATCGTGCACAAAGGACGTTCCAACAACCCGAGCCCGCTTTGCCCTGTTCTATGATTGATTACCAGAGAAAGTTGTCGGCGGATCTCGCACGGGTGAAAAAAGCTACCTTCTTGCAATTCTGCTAAGACATGGAGGTGCGAAAGCACTCACTCAGAGGAATTTCGCAACCGAATGTCTTTTTCTGTATCTAACGAAGCCAACGAGGGATTGAGGAAAATGTGTAATCATGTCCTTGCTTGGGGCTTAACTGAACATGCCGAAACCGATTTTGCTAAGCGTGGATGACGACTCCGATGTTTTGCGGGCGATCGAGCGCGATCTTCGCTCGCAATACGGCGCGGACTACCGTGTGATCGGAAGCGATTCACCCGAGAGTGCGCTCGATCTGCTTAAGCAGTTGAAGGTGCGCAATGACAGCGTGGCTCTGCTGCTGGCCGACCAGCGTATGCCGCGTATGGATGGGGTGGAGTTCCTGCAGCAGGCGATGGAAATCTTTCCCACCGCGAAGCGCGCATTGCTCACTGCGTATGCCGATACCAACGCCGCGATCAGCGCCATCAATCATGCCAGCATCAACTATTTTTTCTTAAAGCCATGGGATCCTCCCACCGAGCTCCTGTATCCGCAATTGGATGATTTGCTCGACGATTGGCAGGCTTCCTTCCGTCCGACTTTTCAAGGGATCCGCTTGCTAGGCACGCGCTGGTCGCCACGATCCTACGAGTTGCGGGACTTCCTGGCGCGTAACCATGTCCCCTACCAATGGATTGACGTCGAGGCTTCCGCCAACGATCCAGAAACCAGGCGCCTGATGGATGCGCTGGGTCCGGAGGCCGCCAATCTGCCGGTGGTGCTCTTCCCCGACGGCACCAAGTTGCTCGAGGGTATACCCGCGGACGTCGCACAAAAAGTCGGGTTGCGCACGCGTGCCCAAACCAGCTTCTACGATTTGGCAATTGTGGGCGGAGGGCCGGCTGGATTGGCCGCCGCCGTTTATGGAGCCTCCGAAGGTCTGCATACAGTGATGATCGAGCGTGAAGCACCCGGCGGTCAGGCTGGCATGAGCTCTCGCATCGAGAACTATCTTGGATTTCCGACCGGCCTCAGCGGCGCCGACCTGGCGCGGCGCGCGGTGGTGCAGGCCCAGCGCTTCGGAGTGGAAATCTTATCCCAGGAAGCTGTGGCAGCCCGAGCGGAGGGGCCTTACCGAATCATCAAGCTGGCGGATGGAAACGAGATTTCGTGTCACGCCCTGATGATCGCGACCGGTGTGCAGTGGCGTCGTCTGGCCGCTCCGGGCATAGACAGGTTGCAGGGCGCTGGGATTTACTATGGTGGCGGCGCGACCGAGGCTCTGTCCTGCAAGGGTGAGATCGTCTACGTGGTTGGGGGCGCAAACTCCGCCGGTCAGGCCGCGATGAACTTCGCGAGATACGCGGAGCGCGTCGTTATTCTTGTGCGTCGTGAGTCGCTTTCGAGCACCATGTCGCAATACTTGATCGATCAGATTAAAGAAACACCTAACATTCAGCTGTGGACACATGCAGCCGTAGCCGAGGTTCATGGCGAAACTCATCTGGAAGAAATCTCGGTGCTTTGCACCGATACCAATAAGATTGAGCGCGTGCCGGGCAGTGCGATGTTTATTTTCATCGGCGCCTTGCCACGCACGGATTGGCTGGCAGGACTCGTCGAACGGGACGAGCGCGGCTTTCTGTTGACCGGTCCCGACGTTATTCGTGACGGGCAACATCCCAAAGGATGGGCCCTTGATCGGGATCCGTTCTTGCTTGAGACCAATGTTCCCGGCATCTTTGCCGTGGGTGATGTGCGCCACGGTTCCATCAAACGCGTGGCTTCCGGAGTGGGCGAAGGCTCGGTGGCAGTGCAGTTCATCCATCAGTATCTGAGCAAGGTTTAAATGGTCGACAAATCCGAACTACTTCGCGTCCCAGTTTTTGCAGGTTTGCCAGACGATCAGATCGCCTGGTTCCTTGGCCAATCCCAAGAGATGAATCTCAAGGCGGGTGGTGTTTATTCGCGCCAAGGCGACCCCGCGGATACGATGTTTGTGATCCTTGAGGGTCACTTGCAGGGTCGGGCCGATCGTGCGGGAGACCTTTTTGTTTTCGATATAGAGCCCGGCGACGTTACGGGAGTGCTGCCGTTTTCGAGGATGAAGGAGTTTAAGGTGAGTCTGCGAGCTGAGACGGACACTCGCGCCCTGCGATTTCCCGCTTCGCTGTTTCCGGAACTGGTGCAGAAGATGCCGGTGCTNNTTGGCCTCCTTGGGAAAACTTTCGGCAGGACTGGCGCATGAACTCAACAATCCGGCTTCGGCTGCGAAACGCGCCGCTAGCCAATTGCGGCATATTCTGAAGAAAATCAGGGACGCGAGTCTCGAACTCGGAAAGCGCGATCTCTCGCCCGCCCAGAAAGCCGAGATCGAAAAACTGGAAGCTTCGTTCACGCAAGTGGATGTGGTTCCACCTGATGCGCTGACCATCAACGACCTCGAAGACCAGATTGATTCTTTACTGCGCAGTCATGGACAGAACGACTTGTGGATGCTGGCAGCTGGCCTTGCACGGAGAAACATCAAGCCCGAGGTGGTCGAATCGGTGTTCGCAAACCTCGACCGCGACACTGCTCGAGCCGCTCTGGTGAGGATCGCCGCTTCGGTGGAGGTCGCGACTCTGTTGCACGAGATCGAGAGCAGCACCTCACGGATCTCGGATCTGGTCGGCGCGATCAAGGAATACACCCATATGGATCAGTCGCCAGTGCAAAACGTGGACGTCATAAAAAGCCTGGAAACCACGCTTACGATCTTGAATCACAAGCTGAAACAAGGAGTGGTGGTGCAGCGCGATTATCAACGCGTTCCCCTCCTCGTGAATTCGTTTGGCAGCGAACTCAACCAGGTCTGGACCAACGTTATTGACAACGCGATTGACGCGATGCACGGAAAAGGTGAACTGCGGGTCCGCACCTATCGCGACGATGGTTGCGTTGTGGTTGAGATCGCCGATAATGGTCCCGGAATTCCCGACGAGGTGCTGCCTCACATCTTCGAGCCTTTTTTCACCACCAAGGGAGTCGGGGAAGGCACGGGACTTGGCCTGGACACGGTTCAGCGAATCGTGAAGAAGCACCGCGGAAATATTCAGGTCAATTCCAAACCCGGAGACACGCGCTTTCAGGTCTGGCTTCCGTTAGCCGGGGCTCCGACCTGAAGTTTTGCTGCGGTAGCGCACCGGTTTAC
>PMHI01000525.1 GCA_003156615.1 Acidobacteriaceae bacterium
CGAGCTTGGGATGAAAACCGTGCCGCACCAGGAATGGCAAAACGGACGCATCCGTTTCGAGTTCATAACCCCGTTCGCGGAGGAAAGTGAGTTCGCGGCTCAACATCAATTGGGCGATTTCTAATTGGTGATCGTAGCTCAGGCGGTGGAAAACCAGTTTTTCGGTAATACGGGCGTAAATCTCCGGGCGCAATGACTGCTGCGCCCGCGTCAAAACATGCCGCTCCAATGTCGCTGGGCTGGAATGCTGAAGGTTCAGCAATTCGGCGGAGCCGATATTGGAGGTAAACACCACGTAGTAACCGCTCAGGTCGAGCGTTTCTCCAGTTGCAATCGTGACGCGGGCGGCGTCAAGAATTTGCAACGAGAGATCAAGGACGCGCGGATGCGCTTTTTCAATTTCGTCAAAGAGCAGCGTGCCGACTCTGGATCGTTCGTAAACCATTGCGAGCATTCCACGTTCAGTCGCGGAGCTTCCCAGGAGCAACGGCAGACGCTCCTGCGTTTGATACTCTGACATGTCAAATCGAAAGACGTGTTGGGCGCTCAGTAAAAAGCTGGTGAACGCCAGGGTCACTTCGGTTTTGCCCACTCCCGTCGGGCCAAGAAGCAGAAAGCTTCCCTTCGGTCGTTCTGGTTTGGTGATGCCCAATTCTCCCCGTTGCAGCACCGAAACGATGCGCGGCAAAACGTGGTTTTGACCACGAATGCGCTCGCGCAAATGCGCTTCGAGCAGTTGCAATTTCGAGAGGGTTTCCGGCTGAGTTTGAATCGTATTTTGCATCCCAGCATATAAGCGCAAAAGAAAGATAAAAGTTGTTCAGGAGCCTGAACAACCCTTTTGAAAAATCCGGCTAAGATGTGCGCGTTATGAAAATATTCACTATCGCAAAATTCACTCCGCTTCTCGCGCAAGCGGCTACGGGCAGCCTTTCATCAGGCGCTTCATCGGCCTTGGGCATTGTCATGCTCATTGGATTCCTGTTCGGCACGCTTTGCGTCATCGGCGGCGGCTTTGCCATCCGGCGAGGCGACACCGATGCCGGCAAGCTCTCCATCATCGGCGGTCTCATAATCGCGGGCGCGCCGGTCATCGTGAAGGCATTGTTCACGGCCTTTGGTAACAGCGGCTCAACCGTTGACGTGGGAACATTCCAATGAAATCTCAAGAACTCAGATTCACGGAAACGAACAGCGCCGACGATTCCCAAGGCAAAACGTGGGGACTGGACGGCAACCTGTTCTGGTACATCGCGGGCGGCTCGTTCGTATCGGTGATCACGCTTTTGCTCCTATTCAGCGCCNNCTGTTGCTCCTATTCAGCGCCATGCGGATGAGCTTCCTCATGGCGGCGGGCATCGCAGTCGTGCCGTTCACACTGACGCTGTTGTATGTGTTTGGTTTTCGCCAGGGCAAGCCACCCGGCTACGATGTTGATTGCTTCGACTTCTGGTTTAGCGGCGCAGGCTTCGGGCCGGAACTCGCGCGGCAACCGTCTCATCCTCTGGAATCACGCCATGTTTGAGGATCCACCCAACGGTTTCTTCGTGCGCGATCTGCTGGTTTTCAACGGACTGCGGCAGGGCGGCTATGTGGCGAAGGGGTTCATTTTTCAGCCACCCGACCTCAACAACGCGCAAATCTCCGAGTTNNATTCAATACTACTGCGATTCCGATTATCGAAGCGAATTGCTGCATTACAAGGCCGAGACGGAGAAGATGGAAAATGTCTGGACGCAACGCAGCCGCAACGAACGGTTCGCCCGTTACTGGCGGCAAATGACAGAACGCAAATTGCGGCGGCAAAAACTCGTCCTCTATATCTCCCGCGCGATGGACGCCTCGCCCAAAGCATTGCTCTCGGAAAAAGCCCTGTCCGAATACTACCAGACNNAAATTCAAGAAACACTGTGCGGGATTTTCTCAGGACAGGGAGCTCGGATTGTTCCCATGACCGCCGCCGACCATTACCGGCATTACGCCACGTTCCTCAACCCTTCCCTTGGCGAACGGTTCGACTACGACCCGCTGGAAACGTTCGACCCGGCGCTTTCGATCCAGGACAACTGCTGGCACAGCGAGGCCAATGGACAGGCCGATTTTGGTTTCTGGATGGACGGGCATTATCATTCCATGATCGTCCTGACCCGCTGGCCCAAGATGACTCATCCCGGATTGATTCATCGGCTGACCGGCCTGCGCCTCCTGGACTTCACCATCACCGTCAATATCGAGCCTTTGCCCGTCCGCGACGAAATCGCCAAGGAGGAACGCCAGCACGACCGGATTGCCGGTGANNTGGGACCAGACCAAGGAAGGGTTATGCGCCAAAACGAGCGCCATCAAAAACGCGGTGAACTCAATGAACGGGGCGCAGTATTATGAGAGCACGCTGCCCAGCGCATCGCGCCGATTGTTTTTAAGCGCATTGTATACGCGGGCTGGGTCACCAAGGATTGTGAGGATGGCGCCGGCCTGCATCCAGCGATTGATGACCATGGCAGCGAACCACAGCAGGCCA
>PMHI01000200.1:0-4076 GCA_003156615.1 Acidobacteriaceae bacterium
GCCGAGGCCGCGACTGTGACGGCTCGCCAATCTCGACAGGTGGATCGAGGCGGGCTATCCGTTAACTCAGGCTCGTCAAGCCAGTCCTCGGCGCAGAGCAGAGCCTGTTCCGGGCCGAATAACTCCTTTATAGCGTCCATGAATGACGCCAACTCGCGCTCCGCCAGCTGTATCTGGTCTGCACAGGTTGAATGGTCAAGCGATTCATCCGAGTTCATGGGATTCTCCTCTTTTTCCGCCTGTGCGTGCAATCCGAACGCATCCGCTGCGACAAACGCATCACACCTGACTCGTAGAGGCAAAACCATTGGACGATGGTATTGGCTCTTGCATCAGGGCGCGTAGCGTGTGAAGACAAAGTCGCGAGCTTTGACTGGCTCGTGGCAGGGGAAGCAGGTCTTAAGGAGAACCTCGTCGGCAGGCTTGCCGTCTTTGAATTGAGCAAACCCCCAACCGCCCGTCGCAGCGTATTTTCTTGAGTCCTTGACCATAAACTGAACGTTCGTGGCGGACCCGGCCACGAAAGATTGGGAACGGCCAAAGACTTTGTTGTTTTCCTCAGACGGAACGTAACTCCAGGCCAACCGGGCAATGATCGTGCCGTCCGGGAACGGCAGCTTTCCCTCCCGGTAGGCCTTGATGGCTGCATCGTTGCCGAGAAGGGCGCGAAGATCGTTGAGGTTGCCTTCTTCGTGGGCCACAGAGATCAACCTCCAGTCGCGGTATCCGGGGGGAATTTTGATTCCGAAGATGGGAGCGGCCTCTTCAGCAGCGTGTCGAGATGCGAGGGCCGAAGCGACGACAACGCCAGCCAGTGTTGCAACTGCGACCAGCAAAAAAGCGACCCATTTCATACGATGTCCTCCTTACCAATATGCTATTTAACTTATGCGTTACTTGATAGGTCAATCCGTTTCCTATGAAGGCCGACTCGTTATCAGTAACCGTCCAGGTGGACTAGCTCTCCGGTTACTTGGTCTGCCATTGCGGCCTCAGCCAACTTGGCGCGCCGGCAACCCTAAACGTGAAGAACCGACAAAGCCTCGAACCAACGCGGCGATCTCATCGGCAGCCGTGTCCAAGGCGAAATGACCGGCGTCGAGAACGTGAACTTGAGCGCTCGGTACATCGCGGCGGTAGCGCTCGGGATGGCCGAGATCAAACGAGGGGTCATACTTTCCCCAGATCACCAACAGGCGCGGTTGCGTGTCGCGCATCCAAGCTTGCCATTTCGGGTAGGTGTCCACATTCGTTCGATAGTCGTAGAACAGGTCACTTTGAATCTCGGCTTGGCCGGTCTGGCGGAGAAAGGCGAATTCATCGGTCCACAAATCAGGGTCGTAGCGTTCCACGCTCGGATCATTTCCAACATGACGGGTACGCGTTGTAGCCAGCGATAGGAGATTCGCGCGAAGCGCGCTTTCATTGGCAAGGCGATCGGCCCAAAAGGCGCGGCGCGTCTTCCAGTTCGCCCCTAGGCCTTCGTTGTGCGCCACCGCATGCTGAACGATGAGAGACTCGATCCGGTCCGGATGAGCCAAGGCCATGCGAAAACCCACGGGGCCGCCGTAATCCTGCATGTAAAGCGTGTAGCGCGACAGCCCGACAGTGTCAGTGAAATGATTCACAATCTCGGCGTAGTGATCGAACGTATAAGCGAAACTCTTCGGGTCCGGCCAGTCGCTATGTCCGAAGCCAGGATAATCCGGGGCGACCAGGTGATAGCGATCGGAGAGCCGCGCGAACAGCGTTTCGAACATCCGCGACGAAGAAGGAAGTCCGTGCAGCAGAAGAAGTGTCGGCGCGTCTTTCGGACCGGCCTCCCTGTAAAAAATGGAAAGCCCGTCGATTTTCGTCGTGCGATAGGAGGTCGGGTATTTCACGGGATGTGCCTTTCCGAGAACTTAGGCGGCCAACAGTTTTGTAGATCGGGCCTTGTGCGGCGCGCCAACATAAGGGAACGACGCGAGCAGGTCCGTGTGAGGCCCAACGTTATCTCGCGTCACCTTCCCATTGGTAAGAATGGAAAGAAAGACATCGATAGCGTCGTCGGTAAGTGTCCGGCCATTGGCCGGATAGGACGCCTGCTTGCTGGGATCGTAGGGGAGGATGTCCGGCAGCAGAATCCGGGCCGCTCGCCTTGCTTCCTCCGGCGTATAGCCACCCGTGTGCTCCAGCGAGTGGGCAAAGACCGCGATGAAACGGGCGTCGTCCGCCGGCTGCCCAGCCTGGTAGGCGGCTTTCTCATCACCAGGAAGGAATACAGATTGTGAGGCCAGCGCGCCACGGTCTGCCTGCACCCATTTCCCGCCCGCGCCGTCCACAGTGCGATGCCATAGGCCCATCTTGCCAGATGCCAGGACAGAGTTGGATACCTCCAGCACGATGCTGCACACGTCCTTCTCGGCGAAGAAGTCGTCACCCGTGAACTGCAGATTGTTCAGCGCGCCCATCGTGTCGAAGAAGAAAGGATCGCTGCGCCAGCCGGCAAAGAACCGATAGTCTCCGGCCGCGGTGACCTGTGCCTCGCGTGCGGTCGAGACCGGTGCTCCTTGCATGATGGTCTGCCCGTCGTCGCCAGTGCCGGCAGCCTGCTCGCCTTGAACACGGCGTAATGTTGCAGTCTGGGCCCCGTTCTTGTCTGAGGTGAAGCGCACTCGGTACGCGATATCGGCAATGAGATCACCGTCGGTGTCAATCTTGAGTTCATACACCGCCTCGGTCGCGAAGGCATCGTCTGTCGTGGGTCCGGCTGGGTTCACACCTACGGATGGGTGCACGTTCATGATCAGGATCGACTTGCCCGCATCCCCCGGCTTAGGGAAGGCATACAAGTCCGTAAGATCAAGCCGGGCGTCCCCATGGGGAAAGGCATAGTCCGGGCCGGAGTAGTGATGTGACATAAATTATCTTCTCCTCTGTTCTACGTTTTCCCAGGACGTATCGAAAACCGTCCGGCAAATCTTTGAGAAGCGTCTCCTCGGTGGTACCGGGATTACCGAAGGTCGTTGTGAGATTCAGCCGGCGCGCAACTTCGGAAAAAAGCCTCGCGAACTGTCGCCGGTTTGAAAACCTCAGGATTCCGTTGATCTGTATGGCTCAGGCACCATTAACATTTTCATGTTCCTTGTCCTATTCCTGGTTGTTGACGACTCCGATGCAATTCGGCCGACGCACATCATCAGAACAGAAGCTTTGGGAGATGAACAATTGGACGATAGTATCGTCGATACTTTGGTATTGGCTACCCTGCTAATGAGAGTTGCCACGTTTCTTCATTACCGACTGACTCCTCAGCGCCTTACGGATGGTGCCGAAAACTCTACTGATCTATCGTGCGTTCGGGCCGGCGTTGGCGATCGAAATAACGGTGGGGGGTATCCTCCCAAGGCAAATGAGGGAGATCTCTGATAGAATCCTCCCAATAGTGGGACGTCATCAGCCAATCGTAAGCAAGAATGGGGTTGATTCGTGTCCGATGTTACGCCGATCGTGTTCGTTGTCGACGACGACGTCTCCGTGCGCGAATCACTGGAATCGCTGATCGGCTGCGAAGGCTGGCAGCCGGAGACATTCGCTTCCGCCCAAGAATTCCTCGTCTACCCACGAGTTCTTATTCCGAACTGCCTCGTACTTGACGTTTCTCTTCCAGGTCTCAACGGGCTAGACCTCCAACGGCTCGTCGCCGGCGAACGCACGGCCATGCCAATCATCTTCATCACGGGCTACGGCGACGTGCCCATGACGGTCCAAGCCATGAAGGCGGGGGCTGTCGAATTCTTGACGAAGCCGTTCAATGATGGCGTGCTGTTGACCGCCATCCGGGCCGCCCTGGAACGAAGCCGAGTTGCTCTTAGCCTGGAGGCGGAAATGCGCGTACTCCGGGACCGTTACGCGTCACTATCGCCTCGCGAACGTCAGGTTATGGCTTTGGTGGTCTCCGGCCTGTTGAATAAGCAAATTGGTGGGGAGCTCGGTATCAGCGAGATTACGGTGAAGGCGCACCGAGGCAAGGTGATGCAGAAGATGAAGGCCAACTCTCTTGCCGACCTCGTGAAAATGGCCGCAAGGCTCCG
>PMHI01000200.1:4135-11912 GCA_003156615.1 Acidobacteriaceae bacterium
CCATGGGAGGAAAACAGCATGAAAAAGACCACAGCACCGATTTCCCTTGCCGGCTCCCAACTCGGCGAAGTACGTCATGTTTGCGCATTTTTCAATAGCGACGACGAAGAGTATCGCGTGCTGCTTCCGTTCATTAAGGACGGGTTCGACTGTGGTGACAAGGCGGTTCACGTCATTAACCCGGATCGACGTGGCGACCATCTGCAACGGTTGGCCGCGGCGGGCATCGATCCAACAGCCGCCGAGCGGAGTGGGCAATTAGAGGTTCGGATCAACACCGAGGCTTACATTCGGGACGGCCATTTTGATCAGGATCGCATGCTAGCAGCGTTCGAACAGATGGCGAGCGGTAATGCCAAGGGAGGATTCCCGCTGAGCCGCATATGCTGCCGGATGGATTGGGCAACTGAAGATCGATCCTACATNNACGCATCCGATGGTCATCATCGGGGGTATTCTTCAGCAGAATCCTTTCTTTACGCCTCCGGAAGAGTTCCTGAGTGAAGTTCGGGAACGGCGGGCCGGGCGGAAGAGGTCACCTTCGGCGGCAGCCTGACATGAACATGGATGTCCAACTCGACCATCCCGCTGAGGAAATCAAGCGTCTTCAGCGCTGTATTAACGATTTGATAAGCGTCCTGGCTCTTCCAGCCATGTGGAGCGGCGGCGAGCCAGCCCAGATCGTTCATACCTTGCTCGACGCCCTCCTGGGTATGCTCCACCTGGATCTGGTCTACGTGCGGTTGAAAAACCCGATCGGGGAGGCACGGGTTGAGATGATCCGGGTCGCTCAGTCGCGACAGCGGGTGCCGCAGGAGTTCGGCGAGGTGCTCCAGAGCTGGTTGGGAGATGACCCGGAGAAATGGCCTCCGGTGGTACGGAACCGTATTGAAGACGAAGACCTATCGATCGTNNTGAGTGTAGCGGCGAATCAGGCATCGATCGGTCTACAAGTGGCACAGCTCTTGAGCCAGCAAAAGCGGGTCGCCAGCGAACTCGATCAACGGGTCGCGCAACGAACGATAGAGCTTGGCGAAGCCCACGAAGAGCTGGGAAAGAAAAGACTCGAACGCAGTCTGGTGGAAGAGAAGCTGCATCAAGAGGAGAGGGAACTCAAACGCAGTGAGGCGCGCAAGGCAGCCATTCTGGAATCGTCTCTCGACTGCATTGTGACGATCGATCACGAAGGTTGCATCACCGAGTTCAATCCGGCGGCGGAGCGGACCTTCGGGCGCCGTCGGGATGAGGTCATGGGCAAGCAACTGGGCGACGTCATGATCCCGCCGTCACTCCGGGAGAAGCATCGGCAGGGCTTTGCGCGCTACCTGGCCACGGGCGAGGCACGAGTGCTGGGGAAACGCATCGAGATGACAGCGGTGCGTGCTGACGGAAGCGAATTCCCCGTCGAGCTCGCACTGACACGCATTCCACTGGAAGGGCCGCCGTCTTTCACCGGCTATCTGCGCGACATTACGGAACGCAAACGGGCAGAGCAGGAACTGCGGCGCAGCGAGGCATTTCTCGCGGAAGCCCAGCATCTTAGTCGAATCGGCAGTTTCTCCTGGCGTGTAGCGACAGACGAAATCACCTGGTCAGAGCAGCTTTATCGCATTTTCCAGATTGACCGGGTTGCGCGGGTGACCTTTGAACTGATGGGTACTCGAATCCACCCTGAAGATTTATCAGTATTCCGGGAACATATCGAGCGATCTCGGCGGGACGGCAGCGATGTGCAACTCGAGTTCCGCCTGCAGATGCCGGACGGCGCCATCAAGTACGTACACTTCGTCGCTCACACCCGGGGCGACCACGGCGAACTGGAGTACATCGGCGCAGTTCAGGACGTGACAGAACGCCGATCCTCCGAAGAGGCGCTCAGCAAGGCCCGATCGGAGCTCTCGCATATGGCCAGGGTAACGAGTCTTGGAGTATTGACGGCATCGATCGCACACGAGGTCAACCAGCCTCTTTCGGGCATTGTCACCAACGCCGGCACGTGTCTGCGGATGCTGGCCGCCGATCCTCCCAACGTGGACGGCGCTCGCGAGACAGCCCGGCGCACGATTCGCGATGGCAACCGAGCCTCTGAGGTGGTCACTCGATTGCGCGCACTATATGGCAAGAAGGAGCCCGCGATCGAATCGGTAGACCTGAACGAAGCTACCAGAGAGGTGATTGCGCTGTCGTTGAGCGAACTTCAGAGAAACCGCGTGATCGTGCGGCCGGAGCTTGCCGACGACCTTCCTCCGGTTCCAGGAGATCGCGTCCAGCTGCAGCAAGTCATCCTGAACCTGATCCGCAATGGATCACACGCGATGAGCGTCGTCGATGATCGTCCGAGGCAGTTGCTGATCAGAACCGGACGAGACGAAGGGGATCGCGTGAGCCTCACCGTACAGGATGCAGGAACCGGTTTCGACCCTCAAGCTGTGGACAGACTTTTCGAAGCGTTCTACACCACCAAGGATGGCGGTATGGGAATCGGATTATCCGTCAGCCGCTCTATTATCGAGAGTCACCATGGTCGTCTATGGGCGACGCTGAATGATGGTCCGGGAGCTGCGTTTTCATTCTCTATTCCGCGCGGGCCCCAGGATGCGACGGGCGCAGAAAGTAATCGTGCCATTCGGATGCCTGGCGTAACGGATGCGGCGTGAGGAATCTGTCTCCGGTACGAGCCGTTCCCGGACTTACTAAGGCATCGCAGCTTGCAGCGTGGCGTTCCGAATCTTCGGACCGTTCCGCACCTCTGATTGGCAAACCAATACCGCAAACCAATACCAAGGTGCAATAGACAGCGCATCCCAGAGTGGCGCACCCTCGTACTGTGGAGCCCTGCCGAGAAAAGATCACCCAGGAAAACAGTCTCGTCGTCAAGTCGCTGCCCGGATTGGTAAGGACGGCACTCCCTGACGGGCACGTCGACTTCCTCACCAACGCGTGCGCCAATACACCGGGTTCAGCGTTGCCGAAGCCAGCGACTGTGGGCGCGGCATGAAAAATCTATGACAGTCACGCGTTCGCTTGTGTCGGTGGTGGATGACGCCGAATCCGTACGCGAGTCGCTACCTGACTTGCTAAAGGAGTTCGGCTTTGCCTCCCGCGCGTTCTCGTCGCCGGAGGAGTTCCTGGCGTCCGGTTGCGTCCCCCAAACCAGATGTCTGATCCTCGACATCGCCATGCCGGGGATGAGCGGACCCGACCTTCAGCAGGAATTGAAACGTCGTAGGTACGAGATTCCGATTATCTTTATCACTGCCAGCACCGACCAGAGTGTTCGCCCCCGACTACTCGAACTGGGTGCGGTGGAGTGTCTGTTCAAGCCATTCAGCGACACGGCTCTGCTCGATGCCATTAATTCGGCACTTCACCCCAAGTGAGAGTTCCGCACTCTGTCGATTGTGGGGAATACAACGAAATGCAACGCGCGAGTTTGCGGGCCAATTGGGGTCATCGCGCATAGCAGTCTCAACATCCCTCGTGTTCGTCGTTGACGATGATATTTCGGTTGGCGAATCTCTGGAGCTTTTGAGGCGCCGAGGCTGCTATCGTTACCAACCGGCACGGTCCTCAGATCGACGTCCCATCACGAGAGGACGATCGTGGGCCTGAACTCGGACCGTGCTTTCGCGGGATCGATGCCATTAAACTGGGCAGCCGCAATCTTCATGGCGCGGCGCCCACGAGCTTCAGATTTGATCGTGTTCTTGCCTTCTACGCAAACGGTGCCAGTTTGGCGAGGATGGTGGGCAGAAATTCCGCCACCGTCGGATGAATGTGCATGGCGCGCTGGATCACCGTGTACGGTGCCTTCGCATACATCACGTCCAGCAAAACGTGAATCACTTCATCGCCTCCGACTCCAAGAATCGCGGCGCCAAGAATTTGTTTCGTTTCTGCATCGACGCAGATTTTGATGAAACCCTGTGTCTCACCTTTTTCGTAGGCTCGGCCCACTTCACTCATCGGATATTTCGTAGCTAGGGCACGACGTCCGGATTTCCGGACTTCTGCGTCCGTCATGCCGCATCGTCCTAGCGGCGGATCAATAAATAGCCCGTAGGCTTGGATCCGGTCGGAAACTCGGCGATGGTCAGCGTTGAAAAGATTGTCCGCAACGATCTCGTAGTCGTTATAGGAGGTATGCGTAAAGGCGCCGCGGCCGTTGCAGTCCCCCAGCGCCCAGATACCGGGCACGTTGGTTTGCAGTTGATCGTCGACGATGATGTAGCCGCGTGGGTCGGTCGTGACCCCGGCCCTTTCGAGACCCAGGTCACTTGTGTTGGGGACGCGCCCGACCGCCAGGAGCGCGTGCGTGCCTGCCACTTCTTTCGGGTCTTCGCTGCATTCCATGCGGACCACAACACCGCCATCGCCCTTCGCCAGCGAGATACATTTCGCATTCAGCCGGACGTGTATGCCCTCAGCCTCCAGGATTTCGCGCACAGCTTGGGAGACATCCTCGTCCTCCCGCCCAATCAGGCGCGGTCCCATTTCCACAATCGTAACTTCGCTCCCCAATCGGCGATAGATCTGGGCGAACTCCAGGCCCACATAACTTCCGCCGACGATGATGAAATGCTCGGGCAAGAAATCGATGTCCATGATCGATGAGTTGGTGAGAAATGGGACATCATGAATCCCCGGCATGTCGGGAATACGGGCCCGCCCGCCAACATTGATATAGATCTTGTCGGCCTGCAGAACTTCATCGTTGACCACGACGGTGTTGGGCGACTGAAAGCGTGCCTGGCCCTGAACGACCGTACAATTTCTCGTTCCTCGGAGCCATTCCTCCACTCCCTTGCTTGACCTCGCGGAGATTGCATCTTTGCGGGCTTTCACCCGCTTTATATCGACGCGCACATCACCAACGGAGAAACCATATTCCGCACCTCGGCGGGCAACATGGATCGCATAGGCACTCGCAACGAGCGTCTTGGTCGGGGTGCATCCTGTATTCACGCAGGTACCGCCAAATTTATCGCGCTCGATAATAGCCACGATTTTGCCGGCACTCGCAAACCGCGCTGCCAGGGACGGGCCCGCCTGGCCCGTCCCGATAATGATTGCGTCGAAGTGCTTCGTCGTAGTAGTCAATGTGCCCCCTCTATATGGATCTTGCCGTCTTTCGCTGCCTCCTCGGGGGTCTTGCCGTCCTGGCGCGCGACAATGTAGGCCGCGTACCATCTCGACCACTCGTGTTTCGGAGCGGTAGGCTCGTATTCACTGTGGTGCTTCTCAGCCTCTTGCAAGAGCTCAGTCAGCGTCGCGACATCCAAACTACTAAGTCCCCGGCCAGGCAGCCGCGTTGTGATTTCCTGAAAGAGCCATCCATTACCGTCGGGATCACGAAACGTGGCGAACGAGTTGTAGGTGGCATGCTCGGGTGCTGGCCCGCTGATGCGACCGCTGTCGTCAGTCTGGAACTGAGCGCCAGGAGTTCCGGCGTGGAACACCTCACTCACTTCTATACCGCGTGCGACAAGATGTTTCCGCGCGGCCGCAACATCGGAGACGATCANNCCGAGCACCCTGAGCCGGGCGGCGTGAACTGGACAACCCGGAAACCGTTATTGAACGGGAAGTCGGCGTCGAGCCGCCAGCCGAGTTTGGCATAGAACTCCTTCGAGCGGTCAGCGTCCGCGACCGGAATAACAACCACCTCGAACTTCATGTCTACTCTTTCGGCGCTAGCCGCGCTGATCGGCATACTGCTCAGAGACGCATTCAGAGTTGCCATATTTCCTCCCTACTCGTTAGCGAAGTTGCTGGCCAGATGTTTGTATACTCCCGCTGACTTCCTCGGTTCAGGTGGCGACGAACTGCTGGCCGCCGTCGATGTCGTAGGTTGCGCCCGTGAGGGCAGTATTGGTCATGATGTGTACCGCCAGTGCGGCAACATCTGCTGGTTGAACAACCCGCCGGATCGGAAGTTTGGCTCGAAGCTGGCTACGGCGGTTATCGAGCTCATCGCCCAACAGTGATGCGGATAACTGCGTGTCGACGAATCCGGCAGCGATCAGGTTCACGCGAACAGGTGCCAGCTCAAGCGCCAGATTGGCTGTCAGGGCGGGAAGTGCGGCGGCCACCGTCGATGCGATTCCGACGCTAATGGCCGGGCGGCGACTGCCGGTGTCCCCCATAAATATCAAAGTTCCCCCGGCTTTCACCTTATCAGCTGCGTTCCAGGCGACGTCGGTGAAGAGTGAAACACGCTCGTCCAACGCACGACGTGCGTGGGCGAAATCCAAGTCGATGAGGCGGCCGTAGTAAGGCCGGACAGCTGTCACCATGATGTGATCGATTGAGGTCGGCAGGTCCCGGAAGAACTGCCCGAGCAGCGCAGGATCCGTGGCGTCGAAGGCGGTGGTTCTCAGCACATGGACCTCGCTCGCCGCGCGCTGAAGGCGCTCGGCATCGCGACCGGTGAGGATTAGCTTAGCTCCCTCCGCGCTTGCTCTTCGGGCAGTCTCAAGCCCGATGCCAGAGCTCCCGCCGATTACGACAACGGTTTGTCCCAGGAGTTCCGGTTCCCGCTGGATGTGAGGGACAGTGACTGCAGTGTTCATAATTGGTCCGATCAGCTTAGCAGTTGATTAGACCAGAATCGCGATGACGAATCTATTGGACGAACGTATCGACCAACGCCCAAAGTACGGGTTGAATCTGTGAGCACAGCGTGGTGCGTACTGTTCCGGCAGGAACTCCTGCAGCGGCGGATCAATCGTGCGAATCGTCACCGGAAGTCCGTCCATTGCCTTGAACACGCCGATAAAATCCGCTCGCTGGCAAGCCCTCGAACGCAGTCGCGTAACTCTAGGTCACCAGGCGCAGATGCGCGTACTCTGGAACTGTTACGCGTCGCTTACACGTCGGGAAGGACGAGTCATGGCATTGGTGGACGCCGGCCTATTGAATAAGCAGGTCGGTGGAGAACTCGGCATCAGTGAGATCACGGTGAAGGCACACCGAGGCCAGGTGATGCAAAAGATGAAAGCAGGATCTCTCGCCGAGTTGGTGAAAATGGCCGCTAGGCTCCCTGTCGAAGCTGCGATGGGGGCTCAGGCGACTCCAGTCTCTTGTTCGAGGTGAATCTGACAGGTGAGCGACCCTTTGATCGGAGACTCGGATTCTCCACACTTTTTTCGCTGCACCGACTGCGAGGGTGCCGGCCGATACCATCGTCCAATAGACTCTCCATCCCACTTCTGGCCTAATAACGAGGAATGCGACGTGCGAATGGGCCTTCCGGCTCACGGCGGGTGAACGGGACATGTGCCCTTTTTATAAAGGCTCTCGAAGTGGAAACGAGTTTGGGCCGGAGTGGGCGCGAGCAGGCAGTCGAAACGCCACAGCGCGACCAATCCCAGTTTTCCTCATCCAACTGTTCGTTAAATGCCTCTTTGTCCAACTCGGAGATGAATCATGAAAGCAATCGTTGTCCACGAATACGGTGGTCCGGAAGTACTGAAGTTCGAGGAGTATCCTGACCCGGTTCCAGGTCCGGGCGAGGTNNTGGTGCGGGTCGCCGCCGCGAGCGTGAATCCGATCGACTACAAGCGGCGTGCTGGATTAACGAAGGATTTTTATCCCATCCGGTTTCCGGGCCTCATAGGAGTCGACGTAGCGGGGACTGTGGTCAAGATTGGGCCGGGAGTGGAAGGCTTTTCCGTCGGCGATCAAGTGTTCGCTATGGCGGATAATACTTACGCCGAACTTTGTGTCGTGAATGCGGCGGTCTTGGCGAAGATCCCCAAGGGGCTCGATTTGATCC
>PMHI01000200.1:11939-16095 GCA_003156615.1 Acidobacteriaceae bacterium
GGAAATGTCGGCCGTTCGGCGGTATTCACTGCGAAGGAACGCGGGGCGACTGTGATCGCGGGGGTTTTGAAAAGGCAGATGGACGAGGCGAAGACTGTCGGCGGGGATCAGGTGGTCGCAACCGATNNCTCGATGCGGTGGCGGATACGGTCGGCGGAAGAACCGCCGAGAAGCTGATCGCCAAGGTCAAGCCGGGAGGCGTGTTTGCTTCGGTTGCCGGGGCACCGCAGAACGCCGCGAAATACCCATCTGTAAAGGTGGCGCCAGTATTCTCGAAATTCGACAGGAAAACGCTCCAGTTCATGGCCGAAGCGGTGCGAGATGGCAAGCTGGTAATCCCGATTAGCCAGAAGCTGCCACTCAGTGAAGCGGCCAAGGCTCAAGCAGCGGCAGAAAAGGGTGGTATCGGAAAGATCTTGCTGGTGCCTTGAACTCTTTGCTGGACGTGCAACGTCTAAAGGAAAACTCGAATGAAAAAAGATCGCCGCGGAATTAATCCCNNGGTTGGTGGTTTCATCTCCGTCGGTGTGCGGAGTGTGGGCACATCGGATGCTGTGACAGTTCTCCGAGTCAGCATGCATCAAAGCATGCAGCAGCAACAGGGCATCCGATCATAACCAGCTTTGAGCCGGGGGAGGACTGGTTCTACGATTACGAGAAGAAGGGGATGATCAAAGGTGTGGAATTGCTTGCGCCGCACGCGCATCCCGAAAGTCAGCCCGCACCTGGACCCGCAGGAAGGGTGCCAGCCAACTGGGAATCGCTCCTAAACTAGCTTCCCGTTATAGGGTAGCCAGCACACGAAACATTTCCTTTAGACCGCACACATTTCCGGCCGCATTCTAGATTTATCGACAACAGGAGGCACCGGATGAATCTACCTGACGCGCCAACTGCACAGGAGGGCTTCTTCGCAGCACACTTCTTCACCGTGAGCGACCAGGACAAATCGAAGGACTTCTACGTCCGAATTCTTGGCGGGAAAGTGATCAAGCCAGACAATCCCTGCTATATCAAACTGGCTAATACGTGGATCATTCTCAATTCCGGCGGTGGCCCGACTCCCGACAAGCCTGCGGTCTTGCTTGAAACACCGTCGGATCTGAACAGAGTAAATAGCTTCCTTAATTTGCGTGTCGCCGACATCTGGACCTGCTACAAACAATGGGGCGACAAAGGAGCGCTCTTTCTTACCGAGCCATTAGACAATCACGGCTGGGAATGGCGCTGCTACATGCGCGATCCCGACGGCTACCTCATTGAGGTCGGCCAATATACTCAATTCGCTCTCGACTGGTTCAACAATCACGGTGAATTTGGCAAGCGATGAACAAGAGCAGCCCTCGAGGCTTCCCAGACTCAGCGCATGAAGAGACTCGCTCCCTGGTGAGGCGCACGACCAAGAACGGCGATTACACAGGGAACCCGACGCAACTGATCTCCCTCGGGCTCTGGACGGCGGTTCCAGCGTGGCGTCGGGCCCGCTTCGTACAAGGTTTTTCGAGAACCGCCCGCAAAAAGTTATAACCGATACCATCGTCTGATTGTTCAAAGCCCACCCTTCTGCTTTGATAACCCTACGCTACAGGTTCAATCAGAGTCTGCATCTCGGAAACGTCTTTGAAGATAACGTTGTAGCCTTTCGGAGGAACATTATGTCAAGCAACACAGCANNGGGATTCCGATCTCACTAGAGCAAGCTCAGGCCGTTATTCAAGCTGCCGTGGCAGAGGCCAAGAAGCGGAATTGGAAAATGAACGTGGCAGTAGCCGATTCCGGTGGTAACTTAGTTGCCTTCCAACGAATGGATGGCGCGATGCTCGCCTCCATTCAGATTGCGGAACACAAGGCGCGAGCAGCCGTGACCTTCCGGCGCCCAACGAAGGTCTTCGAGGATGGTATCCAGCTTATGCATCTCAACTATCTGCTGGCGTTCGATGGAGTCATTGCGTCTCGAGGCGGTATTCCGCTGATCGACCAAGGCGTGATTATCGGCGCAATCGGTTGTTCGGGAGGCACGGACTCCCAGGACGAAGTTGTGAGCAAGGCGGGGGCGGCGGTAATTAACAAACTCCCGGCGAGGATCAAATGATATAGATCTTGAGAAACGGAATGATGGCGCCGCGATGGTGCGAGGTTAAACCTCGCGCCCTCGCGCGCGATTTGGTCCAAGTAGTACCCGAGCCGATCAGTCCTTCAGGCACTGGCAAAGCTGGTCATTACTCGTAACACGCCGGCAACTTCTCTTCAGCGTCGTTTTGGGGCTGATCGTGGTTAATCGAGAGCAGAGCATCTTCCTTCGCGATGATTGCCGCCTTTCTTGGTTGCCGTCTTGGCGCTGGCGCCCGCCGTCCCTGGCATGCGAATTTTCGGCGTCCTCAATCCGCAAATCAAGTCCGGAGTAGACCGCCTCGGTTTGATCGACTGCGGCCGACGGCAGTGGCCCGGACGAATCGCGTTGGACACCAAGAGCCAACGTTAGAAGCGGTCGACGTTCCCGGACACTGCTACCTCATCCACCCCGCCGGGTGGCTCCTGTGGGACACGGGCATGGATGATGCGGTAGTGGCAGCGATCAATTTTGATATCTCGCCGAACGGTTCGAAGAGCTGTTTTTTTCGCCTCCCGCGCTCGCGGCCGTATCGGGGAGCAGATACATGAGTTTTGCCTTTCCCGACAGAGTCGCGAAGCGCGTTCGGGCGCGCCGGCCTATTGCGCGATTTGTCCCAGGTAGTATCCGAGCCGATTNNTGATCCCCTCCTGGGCGGCAGGCCGACCGAGCGAAGCGATGCACGCATCCCACCCGGAGCCGAGTTCGACATCCGGCGGCAGGCTGGTGTTGACGAGGCGCTTGGTCTGAGCGATCGCCCATTTGTCGAACTTGGCGATCCGGGTCGCGAGCGCCTCAACAAACGCATCCAGATCGGCGTCGGGCAGGGCGCGATTGATGTAGCCGTAGGCTTCGGCCTGGTCTGCTCTGAGGTCTTCTGAGCTCAACAGCACCTCAAGGGCGCGGTTTCGGCCGATCAGTCGGGGAAGCCGAGCCATGGGGCCGCCGCCGGCGACCATCCCCACGCCCACCTCCCATTGCGAGATGATGGTCTTTTCGCGGCTGGCGAAACTCATGTCGCAAGCCAGCGTGATCTCGCTGCCGTTGCCGGTTGCACGGCCGCGGATTAGGGCGATGGAGGCGACCGGCAGGCGGGTCAGGCGCGCGAGAAAGTCAGGCCAAGGTGGCAAGCCTGTGGGACCCTCCGGCAGTGAAGTCAGGTCCTCAAGCTTGGCCTCGAAATCTGAGTGATTTAGGAAGTAGTCGTCGACCGCGCTGTCGAACACCACGACCCTGACGTGCTCATCGGCCTCGAGAGCGTCGATGACCTCCTGAAACTGCTTGACCATTTCGGGGCCCATCACGTTGATCGGCGGATTGTCGATCGTGACACGCCAATAGGCGGGCGACCGTCGGGCCACGCGAATCTGTGGGGGTTTCGCAGGCGCATTCATCTGTTTGAGTTTGGTAGGTGCGTTCACAGTTGCCATGGTATTTTCCTCCGTATTTGTTGGTCTCGGAAACCGGTTGATCAAAGCCGACAATGTCCGTCGGCCGTTTGTAGTTCGTTCGTCGCAGCAAATGCACACATAGCCCGCGACAATCTCGAGAACTTAAAGCTTCGATCCAGAACAGTCGCTCGGGTGGCGCAAACCATCCGGCGATGTAAAGGTGTCACCATTCAGCCAGAACAAGATGCGCCGCGCAATTGGACGTTGGTATTGCCCATACTTCCGTATCGACTGCAGTGTCTTCATGCCCGAGGCGTACGGCTTTTTCCATTCGGCTAGTCCTGAAAATCGATCCAAGCGAAGGAAACTTCCTACCGCACACGNNAATTGCAGCCGTTAGAGATGCACGTTGATCGGGCTCAGAAAGCTTTTTCGTGAAGGGGAACACTCCATGTTTGAACTTGTGACGAAATCTGTGGCGCAAGAACGACAAGAACAGAAGATAGAAGCACGCGACGCCTTACAACGTATTGCCGGATTTACCATACTTGCGACAGCCATGGCAGTGCTCGCCGTCCTCGTCGCCGCGGCCCTCTTTGCGCAAGACCAAGACAACGACAAGTACTCGCTGAAATCGCCGAGCGGAATCGCGTTC
>PMHI01000200.1:16169-16483 GCA_003156615.1 Acidobacteriaceae bacterium
AGATTTCCGAAAACTGGCGGGTGGGGATACGCGGTGTTCAACTATGACGCCGCGTCGGACAAGTTCACGCCCGATGCCAAGAGCCTCTCAGACTGCGGACAAACCTGCCACGTGGCGGTGAAGGCGAAGGACTACATCNNCTTCAGGGGATACGAGGACTGGTCTGTCGTCTCTTCCGCCCGGACCGACGACATCCTTAAGGTGATCGTCGCCAATCCGGCCATGATCAAGGCGTACAAGGCCGGCGTTCCGGGCAACGGCCAGCCTTTCCCGGAGGGCTCCATGATCGCGAAGCTCCAGTGGAAGCAGAAGAA
>PMHI01000200.1:16563-22712 GCA_003156615.1 Acidobacteriaceae bacterium
GTGAAGGCGAAGGACTACATCTTCCACCCGTACCAGAAGCGTTGAACCACGCCTGCAAAATCAGGAGTCGGAACCGAAGGAGAGGTTTTATGACTGCCACTACCGCTACTGCGCCATCCGCAGCAATTATCGAGGCCATCAAGCAAAAAGCAAAACGCTTGAGCATTCTTTCGATGATGTCGACAACCGCGGCTGGTTCCGGACATCCGACATCCTGCATGTCGGCGGCAGAGCTAATGGCCGGAACATTTTTCTACGCGATGAAGTTTGATCCNNGCCGCGTTGGCTGAGGCAGGTGTTTTCCCGGAGTCGCGTCTGATGACCTTGCGCGAATTTTCAAGCGAGCTAGAAGGTCATCCGACACCGCATGTTCCCGGTGTCGACGCTGCGACAGGTTCCCTCGGCCAGGGTTTATCTGTGGGTTCGGGACTCGCGATCGGCGCGCGTATGGATAAGAGTCCGACCCGTGTTTACGTGCTGATGGGCGACGGCGAAATGGCTGAGGGCCAAGTGTGGGAGGCGGCAGCGTTCGCCGCACACTACAAACTCGATAACCTCACGGTTCTGGCGGACGTCAATGCGTTGGGCCAAAGCGAACCGACAATGTACCAGCACGACATGGAAGTTTACCGCAAGAAATTCGACTCGGAAGGCTGGGCCACAGAAGTCATCGATGGCCACGATGTCGCCGCCGTGCTCGCCGCCCTCGATCACGCCAAGGCGACGAATGGCCGACCCCAAGCAATCCTCGCGCGGACGATCAAAGGTCATGGAGTAAGCCTGGTCGCCGGCAAGGAGCATTGGCACGGCAAGGTGATTCCGAAGGATCAGCTCGCTGCCGCGATCAAGGAAATCGGACCAGCAATCGACCTGCCCCCTGACCCCGGCAGGTCCTACGCCAGGACGTCTTTGCCCAAACCTCCGAGTTTCCTGGCTCCTGCACCGCCGGACTACGATTCTTCAAAGCCTGTGGCGACGCGGGAGGCCTACGGATTTGCCCTCAAGCGACTGGGCGCGGTGAATCCGCACATCGTGGCTATTTCGGGCGACGTGAAAAACTCGACTTTCTCGGAAATATTTGGCGACGCCTTCCCGGATCATTTCTATCAGGGCTACATCGCAGAGCAGAACATCGTGAGCGCGGGCGTGGGACTCGCCGCGCGCGGCAAGGTGCCTTTCCTTGATACCTTCGCATGCTTCCTGACCCGCGCTTATGACCAGGTGCGCATGGCAGACATCAGCCGGAGCAACATCAACCTGTGCGGATCGCATTGCGGCGTTTCGATCGGCCAGGACGGTCCATCGCAGATGGCGCTGGAGGATATCGCGATGTTTCGCGCCGTTCATTCCTCGACCGTTCTTTACCCAAGCGATGCCACCTCCACGGAGAGGCTTACGGCAACCATGGCGGGGCGCGAAGGTATCAACTATCTGCGAACGACCCGGCCGAAATTTCCGATCCTCTACTCGAAGGACGAGAAGTTCGCGATCCCTGGATTCAAGCTGCTCCGGCACAGCCCGCAAGATAAAGTGACGGTAATCGGCGCCGGAGTCACTCTACACGAGGCGCTAAAGGCCGCTGATCAGTTGAAGGCAGAAGGCACCGCCGTGCGGGTGATCGACCTTTATTGCATCAAACCCATCGACGGAAAAGAGCTCGCCAAGGAGATTGCTGCGACAGGCGGTCGGCTCGTCACCGTGGAAGATCACTGGGCGGAAGGGGGAATAGGCGAAGCGGTCCTGTCCGCCCTCGCGCAAGCTGGCGTCGCCCCTGCCAAGTCGCAACTCCTCGCGGTGCGGGAGATGCCGCACTCCGGCGAGCCAGATGAACTCCTTGACGCCTTCGGCATTTCGGCAAAGCATATTGCGGAGGCGGTGCGCGCAGTTTCATAGCAAGCCTCGCGGAGCACCGAGACGTCCTCGAAAAGGCAAGGAGGAATGGCCGATCCAAGACCGACAAGGCGCATGCAGCAAGTTAATCAGGGAAACTCAAATTCACGCTTGGCAGTTAATCCCCTTGGAGTGAAACAAACTAAAGCCCATGACTGTACAGCCCAGAAGAGCAGACCCCATGCAACGGCCCAAGCCACTGACCGATTTTTTATGGCGAGGATCGTCATGAACTGGTGCAAAAACTCGCCTACCAGCACTGGGAAAAAAGGGGCAGTCCGCTCGGGTCACCGGAAATCGATTGGTTCGCGGCCGAAAAGGCCATGCGTGCGTACCTTTTCGCGTCAGGAATTGAGCTCGGGTCAGACCGGGATCTGTACTCTTGAGTGGTGTAGCTTTGAATATTGAACACGAACGGTTCCACGATGTAGAAAGCCAAGGCCCATCTTATGGGCACCAAACCCGCGGTGCGATCGAGTTCCGCAAGAGTCGTTCCCCACGGCTACGGCGCGATGCCGTTTATCGCGATGGAAATCGCTTTTTATCAGCGGCAGCTGGTTTGGCACACAACTGGCACACCGGATTTCCACGTAGCGGAAAGCTGCAGATTCCGACTGGTTCGCAGTCGCTTGATCTCTAAGCCTCAAGCGTTTGCTCGCGAAGATACTGGCGCAAGAAATCCTTCCAATTAAGAGGAACCTGGAATTGCTTTCGGTACTCAAATAAAACATTCAGCGGAGGTCTGCTATGAGTGACCCTGTCTATCGGCCTCAGTGGATGATCGTTTTAACGAGCGTAGTCGTTGCCGGAATGTCTGTTGCTAGCGGCGAGAGCTTCCCTGCCTTCTTCGCAGAGCAGCATCCCGCTCTTGCAGGCCGGATGTTGTCCCTCCCGGAAGCTCCCGCGCTCCACGGTATTGTGGATGCAGGTCGTAATGCCGATCTTCGCTGGTCCGACTTTACTCCCTACAAAACAGAGGTTGCCAAACTTTACTAGACGAACGGTTATTCCTTGCTTTGGGTTCAGGGCGGCCGCGTCCGTCCCCAGGGGCTAGCGGTGATCGGGCTCTTGCAGAATGCAGCCGCCAAAGGACTCGACCCCGAAGATTACGACGGCTCGCGATGGCAGGGCCGCCTCCTCAAGCTGGGGCAAAAGCCGTCTGAACAAGACTTGGTCTCGTTCGATACAGCGCTCACGGTCTCGACAATGCGCTATATGCGNNATTCATTCAGACCCATGTCTTAAATGCGATCGATGCGGCCACCGAAATCCAGAATCTGGAACCGCCCTTCTTGGGCTACCGGAAGCTGCTCGCGCTCTTGCCGGTTTATGAAGGATACGCAAACCAAGATGACGGAGAGAAGCTACCAACGATCACGAAGACTGTGCGGCCCGGCCAACCCTATGCTGGCGTGATCCGCTTGGACCGGTTTCTTCAAACCATCGGTGACATTCCTGCAGGCGCACAACTGAATCCGAATGCCACCATCTATGAAGGTGCGCTCATTGTAGGCGTGAAGCATTACCAGGACAGACATGGGGAAACTCCCACCGGCAACCTTGACACGCGCACGATTAATGAACTCAATACACCTCCGACGGTTCGCATTCGCCAGATCAAACTGACGCTCGAACGCTGGCGCTGGCTTCCGCATTCCTTCCCACAACCGCCCGTAGTTGTGAATCTTCCTGAGTATCGTGTGCGCGCGATGAACCCGGATGGCACCGTCGCCTTCTACAAGAACGTCATCATTGGAAAAGCCTACGGCCACAAGTCTCCGATCTTTGAAAAAGAGATCCAATACGTCGTCTTCCGGCCCTACTGGGATGTGACTCCCAGCATTCAGCGGAACGAAATCGTGCCCCACATCGAGAAGGACGCGAACTACATCGCCAAGCATAATTTTGAAGTGGTCACGCCCAAAGGCGAGCTCGTAACCGACAATCAAGTGAGCCCGGAGGTTTTAGAAGGCATACGATCGCTTCACCTGATGGTGCGGCAAAAGCCCGGCGAAACGAATTCTCTGGGACTGGTGAAGATCATCTTTCCCAATCCGGATAATGTGTACCTGCATGGCACAGACGCTCCGGAACTGTTCTCGCAGGACGTCCGCGATTTCAGCCACGGATGCATTCGGGTAGAGAAGCCTGAGGATCTCGTTGCCTGGATATTGCGGAACAATCCTGGCTGGGATTTGGAGCGGGTGAAGGCCACGATGAACGGCCAGAAAAATAATCTTCAGGTGAACCTCCTCACGCGAATTCCGGTTGTGATTGTCTACGGCACGGCTACNNTAGGGCACTGTTCTTTCGACCGGCATCACAAGGCACCGAATCTGGTGTGAAGCGCATCTAACGAGGGTGCGCATCTTCGAGTACGGTGAAGGGGACCTCTTGCAAGAACGACAGGCATTTTCAGCGGCCTTGCGAAGAGCGAGTTGTGGGTTCCGTTTATCGCTGATTCTTTTTCTGCTGTCGGCGACGCTGGGGCATGCCGCAGAATCGACAGTTCCCTCCCCACACGAGTACCGGCTCCGCTTCTATCACACTCACACGGGCGAGCGGCTGGATGTTGTCTATCGTCGCGGTGACCAATACATCCCCGAAGCGCTGGACGAGCTCGACCATTATCTGCGCGACCACCGTACCGGAGATGTGCGCCATTTCGATCCTCGACTCTTCGACCTTCTCTACGACCTGACCGCGTCGTTGGGCGATTCCGGCGGTGAAATCGCTGTGATTTGCGGCTACCGTACCCCCTGGAGCAACGAATTCCTGCGCACCCGCAACCCGCACACCGGCGTGGCGCAGCACAGCCTGCATATGCNNCTGCGCCTGCATCGCGGAGGAGTGGGGTACTATCGCAGCTCGGACTTCGTGCACGTCGACGTAGGGCGTGTGCGCCACTGGTAGTCGCTGCTTAACTCTCGATTAAAAGAGAGAGGGCGTTGATCTCGTGAGCCATCGGGTGCCGAGCGACAGAGAGTGTCCATCAGTATCGCTAAACCCCCTACGTCAGCTGCCCTACTGTAAAGCAGCGAATTTGGGCCAAACCTCGTGCCCTTTGGAGCATCGTCCTAATCGCCTTTCGCAGGCTTCAGTTTATTGCACTTCGGAAGCGGGAGGTTGCGGATCAGGGAAATCAACCGAGCACTCAGTTCACACCGCGCCGCCGCGGCACCACTGGTGCTTCCTGCCGAAGCCGCACGGGCACATTTCACTCTTCTAGAGCTGGGATTCCGAGTCAGGATTCGCGACCTTCGCCCTAATGCGACATCAAACTCACATGACTGAAACTACGATTCTCCGCAAGCCACTTCTGAAGGCAACTCTTCCTAAGAGGCAAGTAACCGCCGTTGATGTTCGCGAGATTAGGTTTCAACCCAATCAGCAGACCGGCCGCCATAAGCATCCCTGCCCTGTAATTGGGTACATTGCGGAAGGCTCGGCGGTTTTGCAGATTGAAGGGCAACCCCCTCAGCAGTTGCCGACTGGTTCCGCTTTTTACGAACCGGCCGATGTGATCATCACGCGCTTCGACAACGCTTCCGCAACTGCCCCAATGAAGTTCATCGCCCAATATCTCCTCGATGGCGATCAGCCGCTCATCGAAATGCTTTGAGGCGAACCGGGAATCGCTTTTTGAGAGTTTCTAACTAATGACTAAGAAGGTTCGCGCGACAATGAAATCGACGTGAGGCCTCATACTGAGTCGGAGCAAAGGCTCACTGAAACGCGGCGCACGAAGGTTCATCGCCACCTGACCTTCAACAAAGAAGAGATTCGAGAGGCACAGGAGCGACCCGACCCACCGAATCGCTCGCGGAACGGCGGGATACGCTAGAATGCTAACATTCTTGCCTGCCGCTTTCGTCGCTCCAGAAAAGAGGTGTGTCACATGACTCCAGAAACGCAACAGTCCGAATCCCCATACTGCGTCAGGATCGAGACCGATACCGGCCAGTCCTCTACTGTTCCCATTGCCGTCTTGACTCCGAAGCAGTTGGAAGTCTTCCTTCAGAGTGAGTTCAAGAGGTTGGTGCAAGAAGCAGGCGTAAAGGGCGCTCGTATTCATGTGGAGCGGGCGATAGCCGCTGACTACGAGCAGGTCCTCCGTGAGGTTTCGGCATGCCTGTTCTCTGCGAAGACACGAGCGGCATGACTTCGGCAGCGAGGGATTGCACAAGTGAGCACTCGGAAAACTATTTTTGACTCGCGGTTGATCAGGCGATTTGTCGCCGACCATCGTGATGCCCGCG
>PMHI01000200.1:22821-27268 GCA_003156615.1 Acidobacteriaceae bacterium
CTCTGGGTCTACGGTGTAGGTGCCGAAGTATGCGACATAAGCAGTGTAAGCGGCGAGGGCATGCTCAGGTGAGGGCGGCTTGCTGTCAGTGAACTTCGCTTCCGGAAAAGGCGGCAGGGCCGGCACCTTCATGATTTAAATGTGCACGTGCCCGGTTACGTCGTAAACGAAGTATCCCCGTGGATGTTCACCGAACCGATACTGCCACTTGCCATCCTTATCGAGGTCGGCAATCTCCACGACCCGCCATGTGCCAATCATCGCCTCAACCACTTTCATTTCGGTGCCTCGAAGTAGTGGTGCACGTTCACACCTGATTCTAAGGGATGAGGGACCACTAGTTGTTAACAGCAGCCCTGCGCTCGAAATTCGGCAAAACAACATCCGCTAGTTGATCTTCCTCAGCGTTCACTAGTACAGGTACTATGTGCTGCATGATGCGCGAGGTTCATTTTGCCGTTTTGGCTGTTGTGGCTTATGGCTTGCCCTTCGGCAGCCCAAACTTTCGAGCTAGATTCCACAAAGGGATTACAGCCCCACGATGTAACAGTTGAAGCGGTGTCTTACCACGGTCGCAAAGCGGTCCGGGTCATGCCAGCGGCGGCTGCCGATGCAGAGTTGGTCGCCCCGAAAAACGACGAAGGCGGCGGCATCGTTGTGCTTTCCGGAACATCGTTTCATAACGGCACGATTGAGGTGGATGTTGCGGGTAAGCCACGGGCCGGGGCGGCTTCCGATGCTCGCGGGTTCGTTGGTCTGGCCTTCCGGGTAGCCGCCGATCCATCAAAGTACGAATGTGTTTATGTGCGCCCTACGAACGGTCGTGCCGACGACCAGGTGCGGCGGAATCACTCGACGCAGTACATCTCCATGCCGGAGTACGAATGGTCGAGCCTGCGGAAGGAGGCACCGGGACGGTATGAGTCATATGTGGATTTGGTGCCGGGCGAGTGGACGAAGATCAAGATCGAAGTGAGCGGCTTGAAGGTGCGATTGGATGTCAACGACTCCCCACAGCCCGTGCTGGTAGTAAACCATCTAAAACACGGTGACAGCGAAGGTGCCGTGGCGTTGTGGATCGGGGTAGGAACCGAAGCCTACGTTGCCATGTGGAGCCGGAGATCACGCTGAGCAAATATGCTCATAGACGAAATGCAAGACGTTCAGGTGCGATGGTTTGAAAGTTGTGGGTTGGGTGTGGGTCAGAATCTCTCGGCAGACAACGCCGGGAGCGATGCAATCCAAATGAACCGGAAAGAGTTCTTGGTGAGCGCAGCAGGGATTCGAACCTGCGACCCCATGCCTTAAAAGAGCAACAGAGTAGAAGGCTGCCGCGCATATTCAACAACTTAGAGCTGCCATAGGCCCTGCAAATCGGGAGAAAGGCCCCAATCCGTCGCCGGTTCAGATGTCCTTCCGCCAAGAGTAACCAGTAATAACGGGCATGTTTTACCAGCCGTCCTCCGGTCTTGACCAGCCGTTGCTGCAGACTCGTCAGCGACCAATTCTCGATTCCTCGGTCCGAGATCCGAACCCGCACCGCCGTAATCGCCCGATATTCCGCCGCTCTTGCACCAAAGTGCTATTCACCGCAGCGCTCGCAGGCTTCACACTGTTCGTAGTGATCATCGCACTGTAGCTGCGCACGAAGCCCATATAGTCATGCATCCAGAAGCCTGATGAGAGCAAGCGCAGGAGATTCCGGATCAATTACAACTTCTGCTTGATGATTCGCATATCCAAGTTGAAGTCAAGTTGGTAGTTGCGGTGTCAGGAATGAGAAGCGTACCAGAAGTGATCTTGCAAAAGGAGCTTGAACTCGCAAAGGTTCTAAAACGGACAGTCGCTCATTGAGGCCGAGGCTGTCAGAGTGAAGAGGCAAAGGAGTGCAGCGAATGGGGAAAAAACTGGATGAAGCGGTGGGCGCGCAGCCCGAGTTCGCCTCGGAGCAGACGCCGGACCTAAAGTCGCTCCGCGCAGTGCTGATGGAGTCTTTAATGGAACAAGAAAAAGGAAATCTCGCAGTTGGTTCCCAGAAGGTTCTTGACGAAGACCACCAGAAAGAACTGGAAGCATTGCGGGTCGTTGCCAAGTTGTTCCGGGATGAGGAAGATCGCGATCGCGAGGCCGCCCAACCAACTCTAACCGGTCAGCCATCATCGTTGGCAACCATGACGACGTACACAGAAGCGGTGAACGAGTTCACCAAGAACGCTACCGCGTTCATTGAACAGCTTCCGCTTCTTACCAAAGCTCGGGATTCGTATGAGCAAGCTATGAGGGCCAGGGCGGAACTGCGCGAGGTCTTGGATGCCGGCGAGAAGAACCTCCGAACTCTCGTGACCCAGTTGGAGCAAGCGGTCAACGTTTACGGCGTCAAGCCCGCTCCCGACAAGAAGAACCCGCAACCGGCGAAAGTCGAAGCGATCACAGGGACCGACGAAAGCAGCGGTCGCATCATGACGAGATTTCCATGAAGGGCCCACGACGCTCGTGTCCGTGAACAGCGCCTCGCCTGCTGGCGCTGGCAAAGTTCGGCTGACTGTGGGAATCTACGGCCCGGATGATGCGGGTCTAGAAGTCGTTCTGGTTCAGCGGGAGCCGCGATGCTTAAAACAGAGCTGAGACGAAAACATGATGCAAGCCCTGAAAACGAGGTACTTGGCCACCGACCAGCGGTTAGCTGCCGTCTTGACGACAGTGATCGAGCGGGCAAGTTTGCTGACGGGCGCCGATGGAGTTGCAGTTGTTCTCTGCGATCCTGAGGGGATCTTCTGCCAAGCCAGCACGGGCCAAGCTCCTCCGGTCGGTACACGACTACAACCCGACGCGGCCTTTACCAGAGAATGCTTGGAAACCGGCCAACCAGTGCTTTGCGAGGATGCCGAAAATGACCCGCGAGTAGATCGTTCAGTCGCCAGGGCCTTGCATCTGCGTTCGGCTCTGGCGGTACCTATCCGGGCACACGGTTCTGTTCTTGGCGCAGTGGAGATCTTCTCTTCCCGTCCATCCGCCTTTAACACCGCACACGCTAGCGACTTGCAGCGCCTCGCCGGTCTACTCTCTCTTATTCTGGCTCGAGGTCCGGCACAGCGAGGTCCGGCAGAGGAGGTAAAGCCTGCTACAGGTCCGGCCCTTGTCCCAATCCAAGTGGAAGGGGCGTCGTTTGCCGAGAATCAGCCCACAGCCCCACGGCCGCTCATTCTGTTCCCGGCGGAGCGCTTGGTCGATTTCCCACCGGCGACTACGAGGGTTGAAGAAGCAGAATCCGCTGTACAATTTGTGCCGTCCTTGACCGTCAAAAGAGAGATTCCCCCTTCCATGCCACAACAAGTTCACGTGGGCTCAATCCTGATCTTGGAATGGCCTCGGGTCTTTGGTTTGGAGAGCGAGCCTTACTTGGGGCGGTGGAGCGTGGTCAAGGCGGTCGATGGCTTCGCGCTCGATCGCGAGATTCGAGCCGCGGGATGGAATTTCTTTTTTATCGCGTCGGAAGTGAAGGTCATGTTTTTCGGTGCAATTGGGGCAAAGAAGATCCAGCGCGCGTTGAATCGAATCTTAGGCAAAGTGAGCGAGCAACACTTCGATGGCCTCGAAGTGACCGGCATCGTTGCCAAGCGTTTTCTGGGCTTGCCTTATACCATTGTTTCGGCACATGCGCGTCATGTCCAACGCAGCTGCTACCTGGATGGCACTGAAGTCCGGCGATCGTCCCAGAGAGATGCAGCAGGGGCCCGTGGTTGACCGCGCCTCTACACTAAGCTCATAATGCACAGCTGCCGCCACTTCCGGCAGCAGTGAAGATGCAAAGGAGTCAAGCGAATGTGGAAAAAGCAGGATGGTGCTCTGGACACGCGGCCCGAGTTGGCCCCGAAGCAGACACCGGAGTTGACCTCGGAGTCGGCCAGCGAAATGCTGATCCAGAAACACGCAGACGTGAAGCGAATCTGGGAAACGCAGGCTGATGCTGTGGACACGCAGCCCGAGTTGGCCCCGAAGCAGATACCGGAGTTGACCTCGGAGTCGGCCAGCGGAATGCTGATTCACGCTTACCTTCACGGGCACGCCGAAAAAGAAAAGGTCGCAGTCGATCCGCAAAAGTTTATTGCCGAAGGCTATCGTCAGCCATCGCAAGTAACCATGACGACGTACACGGAAGCGATGAACGAGTTCACAAAGAACGCTACTGCGTTCATTGAACACCTCCCCCTTCTTACCAAGGCTAGGGATGCGTATGACCAAGCGATGAGGGCCAGCGCGGAAGTGCGCAAGGTCTTAGACGGTGGCGAGGAGAACCTTCGAAGCCTCATGACGCAACTGGAGCAGGCGATCAACGTTCACGTGGTCAAGCCCGCTCCCGACAAGAAGAAACCGGAACCGGGGAGAGCCGAAGCGATCCGGCGGACCGACGGAGGCACCGGTGCTGTGACGACATTTCCATGAGGAC
>PMHI01000641.1 GCA_003156615.1 Acidobacteriaceae bacterium
TCCGGAACTAAGGATACTCACCAGTGTTAATGATTCGACTGTCGCGCATGGGTGCGCGTAAACAACCGCATTACCGCATAGTGGTAATTGAGAAGGCGCGAGCGCGCAATGGCCGGCCGGTGGAAGTGGTGGGGACCTACAATCCTCGAACCAATCCCGCCAGCGTGGAGTTTAAGCGCGACCGCGTTGATTATTGGGTGTCGAAGGGCGCGCAAATGTCAGACCGGGTGGGCAAACTGTTTTCCAAGCCCCCGGTCGCCCCGGCAGTTCCTGCGGCCTAAGCGAATACCATGACTGAACCCACTGGAGATGTGCGCGTTCTCATCGAACAGATTGCGAAGTGGATGGTCGATGCTCCCGATCAGGTATTCGTGGACCATCTCGAGGACGACGTGATCGAACTGGAAGTGGCGGAGGGCGATGTGGGCAAAATCATCGGCCGCCAGGGGCGCAACGTGCGCGCCCTGCGCACGCTACTGAGCGCTGCGGGTTTGCGAGCACGCAAGCGATATACGCTGGAAGTCATCGACTAGCAGATTGTCGATTCGAGATCGAGAAAACGGCGAAGAGCCAGCGCCGGGGCAGGGAACCGGACCATTCGCGATCCTGAAACAAGTGGTGAGTTCATTACCCTGGCCCGCGTGGTGAAAACACAGGGCCGCAGGGGCGAAGTTGCGAGTGAGATTTACAGCAATGTTCCTGATCGTTTTGCCGCAGGAATGAAGTTGCTGGCACTGCCGAGAGAGCCGGAAAGAAGCCGCCGCGACCTGGAAGTCGAAGATCTCTGGCCGCACAAAGGGCTGCTGGTGATGAAGTTCGCGGGAGTGGATTCGATTTCCGAGGCGGAAACGCTGGTCGGATGCGAATTACAGGTGCCGCGCAGCCAGCGTTCGGAGTTGCAAGCGGGCTGGAGTTATGTCAGCGACCTGGTAGGTTGTTCGGTGCTTGACCGAGGCCAAGAGATCGGGCGCATTGAAGATGTTCAGTTCGGAGCGGGCGAAGCGCCTTTGTTACTCGTGCGCGACGCTGTGGCCCGGCTGTTGGAAATCCCGTTCGCCGAAGCCTATCTCGGCAGCGTCGATGTGAAACGAAAGCAGGTCTCGATGAAGTTGCCCGAAGGCCTGCTGCAAGTGAACGCACCGCTCACGGCAGAAGAGAAGCTCGAGCAGGCAAAGCCGGAGAAAAGGAAAAGGCGTTGACAGAAAGAAACGCTGAGCGAACCTTTTCTGAGAACTGAGAACTGAGTTGCGCGGTTCCGCGATGAAGGCCGACATTGTCACCATCTTTCCGGACTTCTTTCGCGGTCCGTTGCAGTACGGCATCACCCACCGGGCTCAGGAGATGGGGCTGGCGGCACTCGAGGTCCGCGATCTGCGGGCGTTTACCCGCGATCGTCACCGCACCGTGGACGATCGTCCTTTCGGCGGCGGCGAAGGCATGGTGCTCAAGCCGGAGCCGCTGTTTGAATGTTTGGAATCGATGGGACTGGCGCCGCGGGACGAGCGCCTGGCAGGACGCGCGAAGCAGTCGGTAGTCCTGCTCTCGGCGCAGGGGCAACGGTTTACTCAGAAAGTCGCGGCGCAGTTGGCTTTGCTCGACCGCATCGTCTTAGTCTGCGGGCGGTACGAGGGAGTCGATGAGCGGGTAGCGGACTTTCTCGCCGATCGGGAACTTTCTATCGGCGACTATGTCCTCAGCGGCGGAGAGATGGCGGCGATGGTGATTGTGGAAGCGGTGTTGCGATTGCTTCCTGGCGCAGTAGGAAATGAAGCGTCCACCCAGCAGGAATCGTTTACGATTGACCTGAAGGTGAAAAGCTCGAACGTTGCCGATTCGACTTGCGGCTCGAATGGACTGCTGGATTATCCGCACTATACGCGGCCAGCGGAGTTTCGCGGGATGGCAGTGCCGGAAGCGTTAATGTCCGGCAACCACGAAGAGATTCGGCGGTGGCGCCGCCAGCGGGCACTGGAGAAAACTCTCCGCAACCGTCCCGACTTGCTCGAGGGTGCGGTGTTGAGCGAGGAAGACAACAAGGTTCTGCGCGGGATCAGGAAAGATCGCGCGTGAATCGCAGCTGAGGATCAGGATTTCAGAATTCAGAAGGACTAACGATTATGTCAAACCTTATCATTGAGAAACTGCTGGCGAAGACCCAGCGCACCGACATTCCGGCGTTTAGCCCCGGCGATACCGTTCGCGTTCACGTGAAGATCAAAGAAGGCGACAAGGAGCGTTTGCAGGCCTTTGAAGGCGTGGTGATCAAGCGCGACCACGGACCTCAGGCCAGTTTCACCGTGCGCAAGATCAGCTTTGGACAGGGGGTTGAGCGCATCTTCCCAGTGCATTCCAAAGTGATCGACCGAGTGGATCTGCTGCGCTCCTCCAAAGTCCGCCGCGCCAAGCTGTATTATCTGCGTGGACTCAAGGGCAAAGCGGCGCGCCTGCGCGACGTTGAAAAACCGAGTTGAACGGTGTGGGTTGCGCCCCTCCGCCTGCAGGGGAAGCTGAAGCAATCTTTATCCCGTGATCGGCTCCGAGTGGTCGGTGATGACTTCGGGGTTGGCGAAGACCTCGGGGCGCGGTTTCTTCAACTGGTCCAGCACATAGTCGAGCAGGGGACGGTCGCCCTGCCGGATCTCCTGAAACTCCACACCCATGGTGTGGTTTTCGGCCGTATATTTCACGCGCCCTCGCAGTGCGACGCTGATGTCGCACATATTTAGGACCAGCCTTAAGCCAGTGCCGGGCGTGGGCAGATCGCGGGCGCTGATGAGGCAGCCGCATTCGGAAATCTGTTCCACGCGGCCTTCGCCACGCGAGCGTCCGCCGAGCTCTGCCAGATCGACTTCCCCTTCCACCGGATAGCGCGGCCCTCGTCGCCGGTTTTGTTCGCCTCTGCAGACGGCATTCGTCGCGGGTGTCCTATTGCGTCCAGATGGGCTGACCGGGAGATAGTGCTCCTCCATTCGCCGCGGCTCTTCTTCCCAGGGAACCCTGCTGCCCTCCACACATTTCACCGTGAACTGCCCGCGCAGCGCGGAGTCGGGATCGGCGGTCCAGACTACCTGGCACACGGACTTGCCGCGTCCGCGTTCGATCGTGATCCAATCTCCTACCTTCACATCGCGGCTGCTGCGCAGCCGCGCGCCGCGTGGATGAATGTCATAGGTACAAGCGAGCTCCGGCCCACCGCGTTCGCCGTCCCGCATGTGAATGAGACGAACCGGCAGCGCCAGGTGGATCAACTTCTCGACGGGCGCGGCAGCTTGCGGCACACCACTTGGCCGCGGCTGGATTTCTGCATCGCTCACAGCTGCTCCTCGCGAACCTGGATGCTGTCACGATAGCAATACATGTGCGGGCGGGAAATGTGCGTTTGTACTCAAGGTGATGGTTACCTGTCGCGACCTTGAGGCGAAAGGCAGTTGCTGACTCCGCGCGCGGAGACCAATAGATTTCTGGCTGTGGATTTTTCTCGCTTGCGCTAGTCTGTTCTTGAGGCGAAGATGGTGGCACACTTCATTTCACATTTCCATGTCGAGCCCTGCCAAGGTTGCGTCCGAGTTCGTGCTTTCTCCGTCGGCGGCGAAACTGCGACTGCTGAAAAAGCTGCGCTGCACGCTGCGGTATGAAAAAAACGCGTGGGCGTCAGGGGCGGCGCTGGTGGCCGGAGTGGATGAGGTGGGACGAGGATCTCTGTTCGGGCCGGTGGTGGCGGCGGCCGTGATTCTCGACCGCAGCTACCGCGTCCGCGGTTTGCGCGATTCCAAGCTGCTGCAGCCGGAACGCCGCGAACTGCTGGCGCCGCGCATACGCGAACATGCCATGGCATGGGCAGTCGCGGCGGTGGATGCGGCGCGCATCGACCAGATCAACATTTACCAGGCGTCGCGGCTGGCCATGCGCGAAGCGGTGATGCGGCTCCAGCCCGCGGCCGACCACTTGCTGGTGGATGCGGTTGGCCTCGATTGCGAACTGCCGCAACGGGCGATCATCCATGGCGATGCGCTTTCGGCCTCGATTGCGGCGGCTTCGATTCTGGCCAAAGTCGAACGCGACCGCATGATGTGCGAGTGGGACGCGGTCTTCCCCGAGTACGGCCTGGCTTCGCACAAGGGGTACAGCACGCCGCAACATCTCGCCGCTCTCGAACAATACGGTCCCACGCCGCTGCATCGGCAGTC
>PMHI01000283.1 GCA_003156615.1 Acidobacteriaceae bacterium
TGCCATTCATCCAGTGCCACCAAACGCGTAGGCGCGCCGCGCTGGGCGAATCCTCAAAGCCTTTCTTCAGGGGGTCTTCCGCATTTTGGGCAAGTGCAACTCTCGCCGTGCAAAGAAGGAGAATCGCGGCCACTGAAAATCGCATGCATGCNNAGGCAAAAACCTGCTCCCACTTAAAAGCGCGGTCAGCATAAAGGCAATCGAGATCCAGGCGCAACAATGTGAACATCAACAACATACGTTGCGCATTGCGAAACGCGTTAGGTTTCAGCGGATGGCTCGTTCGCCTAAGCAATTTCTCGATTCGTGCGAGGATGCACGACAAGCATAAGACCCGGCTCATCCGACGCGAAACATGAGTTAGCCCCTATCTTTTTCGCATTTTGCGTCATCACCTTCGTTGCTAGATCGAAGCTTCACGGACTAGTACACACCTCCGCCGCAGACGTTGGGCAATTTCACATCGCGAAATCCCAAAAGACCGAAGCTCACAAGTTGACACTGGCATTCGCCCAGTGAAACCATCCCCGCCATCCGGCACCGAGGCAGCCAGGTTCACAGGTGCATTTAGAGATCAATTCGTTTGCCTTGTCTTGATTCCTTGAAGAAACCAGAGCTAGCCATGAAAAAACTAGTCCGCGTCTTGTAGCTCTTATCGGCGTTGTTTGCCCAGCAGCGCAAACACAGTCGGCATCTGCCTCTGGCAAACTTGTGGAATCGATTGTCGGCAAGATGTCGCTCGAAGAGAAGATCGATTACATCGGGGGAACAGGATTCTCGATTCGCTCGATGCTTCTTAACTAACACGAAGCTCTCCTGACTACGTTCTGCCGAAGATCTTGATGTTTTGGCTGCTTCCGTTGAACCGTGTCGGTAGGAGAATCCGGACTACTCAAAACGTTCGCGTCGGGGTCCTTTGGGCTCATTAGACTTCCCTCGACCGCAAGTGCAGGACCGAATTGCGCTGCGAACAGCGAGCGAGGAGCAGGCGAATCCGGGCCGAGCCCAGTAGCGGGAACTCCTCGCGAGCGGGATCCCGCGCCATGAAGGAGCATCGCTAACAGGCCTTAATTGCGCAAAAGAATGAACGGAATTTGCGAAAGAAGCAGCCAGTAAATGATCCCAGGAAACACTCCACGGATCGAACTCGCGAATATTTGCAAGAAACCATAACAAGTTCCTTTGAAGAAAGGCGTCCTCTCCCCGCCCGGTATCCGCTGCTTCAGCCGCGCGGTAGGGAAGCAGGCGCTACGCATATGAAGTAACGCTGTGCGAATTCCTCGTGGCCCGCTCTTTCGTTATGCGTTCCAGGTAGCCGCTCTGTCGGAATGCCGCCAGCGGATCTTTGGGCAGTCCTTTAGAAACTCTCCAATCCTGAATCGCGGCGCGAACATCGATTGCGAAAGCATCCTGCAGCAGAGACTCTGCGGCGACCAGATCGCAGCCCTTTTGCGCAGCCGCGAGTTTCTTCCCGTCCACCAACGCAGCCTTGGCAAAGAGTTGCTGCGCCATCGTGACAGTCTGAATCATCGCTTCTATCTTGCCCTTGAGATTGTGGCTTTGATCGACCATATACGCGATGTCCGCGCGCTGCCCCGTTTCCCATTCGAAGAAACGAATTTCGTGGAAGATACGGAACACCTGATAGGGATCGATAGACCCCATCGTGAGATCGTCGTCGGCATAGCGACGATCATTGAAGTGAAAGCCACCGAGCATCTCCTCTGACAATAGCCAGGCAACGACTTGCTCGATGTTTTGAGCCGCATAGTGATGACCGGTATCGACCAGAACCTTAGCTTGCGGGCCAGCCGCACGCGAAAGGAGCAGCGCCATACCCCAATCGGCAATGTCAGTGTGATAAAAGGCTGGTTCGAAAGGCTTGTACTCGACCAGCATTCTCTGATCGGGTGACAAAGCCCGGTGCTCTTCTCGTAAAGCTTCTTCGAACCATTGTTTGCGTTGCCGGATATTGGCGGTCCCGGGATAATTTGATCCATCTGCAAACCAGAAAGAGATGTCTCTGCTCTTGAGGCGGTGAGCGATTTCGATGCTGTCTTTAGTGTGCCGCAATGCACGTTGTCGGACGGATTCATCGGGATTCCCGAACGATCCGTACTTGTATTCCTGATCTTGAAAGAGATTGGGATTGATCGATCCTGATAGAACACCGTGCCGGCTCGCATAGAGTTTGATCTCATCGGTGCTTTGCACTCCTTCGGGACAATCCCACAGGACGTGCAAGGCCACCGTTGGACATACCCCGGTCAGTAAGTGCACCTGGCCAGCGTCACTGAACTTCTCCTCTGTAGTGGTGGCCGCCGCAGGTTGAATGAACTTTCCGAAACGAGTTCCAGTGTTGGCAAAGCCCCGGGAGGGGAGCTCGATGCGAAACATCTCAAGTGCTGCAAAAACTTTGTCGCTGGTAGATGAGTCCATGCGAAGCCTTTCTCAGAATTCTGAAGGTTACAAGCGTTTCCTCGCGGAGGCCACGGTTTTCTTTGGCTAGTTCATACATTTTGCAATACGAAATGTGCCTTGCGGTTCGGGAAAGGCTCAAAAGCGTCATTGCGCAAGACATCGGTTTCGCCCAGGGTCGGATGAATACTGGGTCTCACCGCTCACTCGGGCGGTGCGATTTCGCGTTGTAGAATACCGCCTTCAATATCACGATTCTGTTCTCCGACAAACGGTTCGCGCCGTAAATCGGGCCATCGGACAACATTGGCAGTTTTGTTGAGCGACCTGAAGAGGCTCTAGCCGTCCCACCGGAGATTTGTGCTGCAAACAGCGTTTTCCTGTCCTATGGAGGTTCCGCAGCGCCCTGAGAGTACAAAAATGGAATCCGCCATCCCTACCATAGGGCGATCAAAACTTTCGCTTTGCAAAATCGGAAAAATAGATCATCATGATGCCAACCATATGGGGCCCGCTACTCTGACTCGAGACCGGTACCTTGTCAAGTCCATCGTTCACTCTTCTCAGCTCCTAAGCGCGTTTCATTCTCCCGGGGAGGCTCTGTCGCTCAAGGAAATCTCCGCCCGCTGCAGCTTGCCAAAGACTATGGTATTTCGGCTTCTCTACACGCTGGAGAAGTGCGGAATGGTCGATAAGGTCGGCCAGAATCTTTATCAATCTTGTGTCCGACCGTGGAAGCAGAGACTCTATCGATTGGGATACGCGGCTCAGGGCACGGATTATCAGTTCTCCCGAGAGGTGTCCGAGAGTTTGGAACGAGCAGCAGCAGCGGAGGGAATCAAGCTCATCTGTGTGGACAACCGCTACAGTGCAAAAACTGCTCAGCGCAATGCGGACTTGCTCGTTCGCGAAAAGGTGGATCTGGCGATCGAGTTTCAAACCGACGAAGAAGTCGCGCCCATTGTAGCTGCCAAATATCGCGATGCCGGCATTCCGATGATCGCGATTGATATTCCTCACCCCGGAGCGACTTATTTTGGCGCAAACAATTATGAAGCCGGATTGATTGGCGGGCGTTACCTGGGCCGCTGGGTCAAGGAGCACTGGCACTCGGAGGTGGACGAAATTCTCTTGCTCGAACTAAAGCGTGCGGGCAGCCTTCCGCGCATGCGATTGTCGGGGCTGCTGGTGGGTATCAATATGGTCTTGCCGAGCGCGGCGAACTGCCGCATCACCTACCTGGAAGGTGACGGAGAATTGGGTCCCAGTTTCGCAACGGTGCGGCAGCACTTGCGATCCTCTAATGCCAAGCACGTACTCGTGGCGGCTATCAATGATCCGAGCGCGCTCGGAGCTCTGCGTGCCTTTCAGGAAGCCGGCCGGGCGGAGAACTGCGCCGTCATGGGGCAAAATGCGTCGCCCGAGGGACGAGTGGAATTGCGTGAGCCCAAGACTCGATTCGTCGGTTCCGTCGCATACTTCCCCGAGCGATATGGTGACAACCTTATTCGAGTCAGCATCGATATCTTGAACCAACGGCCGGTGCCGCCCGCAGTCTTCGTTGAGCACAAGCTGATAACTCCCTCTCTAGTCGATCATTACTATCCCAATGACTCGGTGACAAAGTTGGTTCGAACAGAACCTTACGATTTATCCCATCAGCGCCGGGCACTCTAAAGAAACCAATATTCCATTAGACAACCTGCAGCCCTCGTGAAGTGGTCCGTTTTTGATGATGTTCTGAATGGTTCGCTCGCGACCATGCGGAACGCTCGCATTTCTCGCATTGCAAAACAAAAGCGGTCAGTGGCGAGCATGGGCGATGCCAGGAATCGGATTCCGGTTAATTCTGAATTGGCCTGCCAAATCATCATTTGGTGGAGCTTTCCAGCGCGAAGATAGTGTTTGTCACAGCGAAATGCCGGGAGTTCGTGCGTTGCAGGTTGACGATGCACCACAGCGAGTGGGAGCATGCGCCCCTAGATACACGGCGACAACCGTGTGGGGCGGGGACAGCTTCCAGAGCGACGGCTTTCATCAGAGGAAATGCTGCCTAGTTCCACCAAGTTTGGAGCGTCGCCAGGAGAAAAAATCCAGCCCGGGATCAACAACGGGGATGTAGGCTTGGGTAAATTGTTTCAATTCACCGAAAGAGTAGGTTTCCAATTCCGAGCGGAGACGTTCAACACCTTTAACCATACCCAGTACGGAGTCGATCCAACCACTGCCGCCGCTGGTGGTCCAGGGCAGAGCGCCGTGACCGACAATATATCGAACGCGAACTTCGGCCAGATGACGAGTGCCGTCCGGAAAGAATCTTGCAGTTGGGAGGGAAGATCATCTTCTAGGCATCTGCCACACAACGGACGGCAAACTTCCGCTGGGTCGCAGTATCGATCCGGCGGCAGTTTCTTGGAGTACACTCCGAAACGTGATCCATTTCCACAAGAGAGTTGCAGGAACTTTCCGAATTTCGCTGTCTTTTCTCGCACCGGCAGTCATTGGCCAAGATTCCACAGTTCAGCGATATTCCGACGCTGGTCAGAGCGCCTTGGCAGCCGGCTACTACGTCGGCGCAGAGCGTGCTTATGAGAAGTTGCGGGACCTTGAGCCAGGAATCGCCGAAGTGCATGCAAACTTGGGACTGATCTATTTCGAGGAAAAGAAATTCGATCAAGCCGTGCCCGCACTTCGTCAGGCGCTGAGACTAAAGCCCAGCCTGGTCAAGAGCGAGAGCCTTCTTGCCATGTCGTTGTCGGAGCTCGGCCGTTACAGCGAAGCGGGTCTGGAAAAGGGATTTCATCGATCTTCCGAGCCTGAGATCAAGCGCATGTGCGGGCTCGAATTGGAGCGCTCATACACGGCTCTGAAGAAAGACAGCAAATCGGTGGAAGTGGCAATAGAGTTGAACCGGCTCTATCCCGACGACCCTGAAATCTTGTATCAAACTGGGAAGGTGTACGGGAATTTCGCATTCGTGACCATGCAGAAGCTGGCACAGGTTGCGCCGGGGTCTGTCTGGAGACATCTTGCAGCCGCCGAGGCTCATGAGAGCCAGGGCTCCTACAGCCAGGCGATTCAGGAGTATCGGGAAGTCCTGCGGCTCGAACCAGATCGGTCTGGGATCCATTATCGCCTCGGCCGTAGCTTGATGGGACGCTTTTGGCAGGGTCAATCGCAGGACGACGTGGCTGCGGCCGGCAAAGAGTTCGAAGAGGAGTTGCGCTCGCATCCCGACAATGCCAATGCTGCGTATGAGCTGGGAGAGATGCGCCGAAAGGACGGACAAACCGACGAGGCTGAGCAATACTTCGACCAGGCGGTACAACATTATCCGGACTTCGCCGAGGCTCAATTGGGCCTGGCTCCGGTTCTCCTGGAAAAGAAACTGCCACAACAGGCGTTGGCTCATGCTCAACGTGCCGTCACCCTCGATCCTGAGAACCAGGTCTGTTGGTATCGTCTGGCCAAAATCCAGAGGACTTTAGGTAACGTCGCCTAACAGCAGAAAGCATTGGCCGAATATCGGCGACTGCACGATATAGCGAACCAACAGAAGGAAGTGGAACCAGTGTTCTCGCCCCGGGAAGTAACAAAGCAGGAGGTCGACCCGACTCCAGCTCAGTAGGGGATGATCCGTAATTCATATGTGATTGGGGGACTACGGTCGGCTCCATCCTCGGAGCTTGCCAGATGCGCGCAAAATGCCTCGCTTATTGGACCAAGGCGTCTGGGTCTTGTTGTTCACGAGTTTCCTCTGGACAGGCCAGTCGGATGCTCAGGGGACCGCCCAAGGTTGCGTTGCTCCCTCAGGGCGGCAATCCTCATCCGCCGTTCCTGCTCGTTCTATCCCTGGGGCTGCGACTGTCGCTGGCTTCGCCCAGATTCACATTGATGCGTCGCGAGCGCAAAGAGATTGGGCGGTGTATGGCGGTGACCCCGCGTCGGACCACTACTCTCCTTTGAAACAAATCAATCGCAACAATGTGAAGCGACTGGTGCAAGCCTGGAGTTTTGACGCTGGCGAAACCGGTGGCTTGCAGACCAGCCCGCTTGTAGTGGACGGTGTTCTGTTTGGAATCAGCCCGACGCAGAAAACATTTGCGCTGGATGCTACCAACGGCAAACTGCTGTGGCGCTTTGACCCTGGAGTTAAGGGAACGCAGCCCGACCGTGGGCTGGCTTACTGGAGCGATGGAAGGGAGAAACGAATTCTAGTTGGCGTGATGAACTTTCTCTATGCGCTCGACGCGGTTACCGGAAAACCAGTACGAACTTTTGGCAACAACGGGCGGGTTGATCTTCGCGAAGGCCTTGGCAGATTCCCGGCCGAGGCTCAATCGGTTTATCTGACCAGTCCGGGCATAATTTATAACGACCTTATTATTGTAGGAGGCCGTGAGCCAGAAACCCTGCCTGGACCTCCGGGCGATGTTCGCGCCTACGACGTTCATACCGGCAAGATGGCTTGGGCATTCCACACCATTCCGCATCCCGGAGAATTCGGATACGAAACTTGGCCCAAAGATGCCTGGACTTACTCCGGAGGAGCCAACAATTGGGCAGGAATGGCGCTGGACGCAAAGCGTGGAATTGTCTATGCCCCCACGGGATCCGCGGCGATGGATTTTTACGGCGCGAATCGCATTGGAGACGACCTGTTTGCCGACAGCTTGATCGCCCTTGATGCCAGAACCGGCAAGCGGGTTTGGCATTTCCAGGATGTCCGCCATGATCTTTGGGACCGTGATTTCCCCGCTCCTCCCGTCCTCCTGACTCTCAAACGCGATGGTAAGGAAATTGATGCAGTGGCACAGACGACTAAGCACGGGTTTGTATATGTCTTCGATCGCGAGAATGGCACTCCCTTATTTCCGATCGAGTATCACAAATATCCCGCGAGCACGGTTCAAGGGGCGGCAGCAGCGGAAGAGCAGCCTCTACCAGTAAAGCCTGCACCTTATTCTCGTCAACTGCTCACCGAGGATTTGCTCACAACGCGGACCCCTGAAGCCCATCAATGGGCGTTGGAGAAATTTAAAACATTTCGCAGCGAAGGACAGTTTGTTCCTTTTAGCGTGGACAAAGACACCGTAGTATTCCCCGGTTTCGACGGTGGCGGCGAATGGGGAGGGCCCGCAGGAGATCCGGAAACCGGCATTTTGTATGTCAACGCGAACGATGTGGCATGGACCGGAGCTCTCGCCAAAAATACCGGGCCCGCCGCCAGCGGACGCGGCATTTACGGCTCCCAGTGCGCCGCGTGCCACCAGGACAATATGCAAGGTTCCCCGCCCAATTTCCCTTCGCTTGTCGGTGTGGGTGATCGTCTTTCGTCTCCGCAAATCGCCGGGATCATTCGGCAGGGCAAGGGACGCATGAACGGGTTCCCTAATCTAAGCGACGATGAGTTATACGCCGTGATTGGGTTTCTTATCGGCGCTGAAAGCAAAGAGGTCCAGAGTTCCGGGCCGCCACCGCCGGGCATGGATTACCGCTTCACCGGTTATCACAGGTTTCTCGATCCGGAGGGCTATCCCGCGGTGGCGCCGCCTTGGGGTACGCTGAACGCCATCAACCTAAACACCGGAGAGTATGTTTGGAAGATTCCTCTCGGTGAGTATCCCGAGTTGGCCGCGAAGGGGATGAAAAACACGGGAACAGAAAACTACGGAGGGCCCATCGTGACTGCGGGCGGCCTGGTGTTCATCGGCTCGACAAACTTTGACAGGAAGTTCAGGGCCTTCGATAAGGCGACCGGTGAATTGTTGTGGGAGACGACGTTGCCGTTTGCCGGAAATGCCACTCCGGCAACCTATGAAGTTAACGGGAAACAGTTCGTAGTGATCGGCGCGGGTGGCGGCAAAGACCCCAAGTCGCGCCTACGTGGCCTTTGCTCTACCGTAGCAAAGGATTAGCTCGGCGGTCGCATTGCTAATGGGTCACCCACGAAAGTTCAATCGACAGTCCGATCAAAGTAGCAGTTCTCGGAACGGGTTTTGCCGGGCGTCAGGTTGCTTCATTACTCTGGGTAAAGTGGGGAGATGCCTTCACTCGCCGTGCCTTTCTTGCTTGTATTCCTTCCCGCACCGCTGGCGATCCACGAACTGGCTGTGAATGTTCGTGTACTCGCATTTTAGGAACACTCGATCTAACTTGAATCGCAAACGAAGTTGAAGGTGAACGTGGGTATCGATGAACTTGCGAATCGGGAGTCACATTTCGGATCAGAACGGGCGGCTTTCGGTGCTTGGATCATGGTCGTGATGTGCGCAGTGCTTGTCAGCGTCGTGCAGCTTGGGACCATGGTGTCGCTTCTGGCTGGCAGGGTTCAGCAACACTCGCGGACCTTTATGCATACAAATACCACGAGACGCGGGTGGCGGGATTTGGTCCGTTCTTTAGCGGCTGTTTGATTTTGGCCTTTCTTCTCGGTCTGATCCTCATTGTTACAACGCGTTCGGTTCGTCGGCCTCTCGTATCGATGGCTACAGTTCTGATCTGCTCTCTTCTTCTGAGCCGTCATCTTTGGTGGTTGCGTTACGGGCATTTGCCTTCCAGCTGCGTGTTTCCGGGTACAAGCTAACTTTGGCACGCGCGATCCTACTTCTCCTAATTATCGATGCGGGGATCGTCTCCAGCGTCCGTTTGCAATGGGAGGCAAATGCCAGCGTCACTTTGCGCAGCAGCTTAAGCAGATGGGGGNNTGAGGCGGGCGTGAGGTTTCAGGATGTAGGAATGAAAGAATTGGCCGGCAGTCAAGAGCTTATGAGCGTGGTGGAGGGATATCCAGCGCCCATCCGTTATCGAATGATCCCCAGCGTTACCTCTGGACCGTAGGCAGGTTGGATTACGCCTGTTCACACCATCGCAAAGCCTTGATGATGAAGGCAGAGCAGATGAAGGGCCAGAAACACAATGAGTGTGCGACCTTTCATGTGGAAACAATCTCCGAAGAAGGATTCACAACGCTCGGATCGCGACAAATGGCATGTAATCGTCGATTTCTCTTCCCTAACGGATCGATCCGCGTAAGCACTCAGGCACGATGTCGTCAGCCTTCACTTCGGATCAGCGAGCGAGATCGGGATAACCAATCTAAGACTCCGTTAGGCGATACCATGCNNGGAAATTGTTTCCAGGGTTGCTCACGGCCGGCCTCCAGATCGGCAATGATTCTCCCAAAGACTGAAGTCAGGTTCACGCCATGTCCGCTGTAACCAAGTCCATAGAAGATGTTCTTATTTTTTCCCGTGCAACCTACAGAGGGCGACTCGTCGAGAGACCAGTCAACTACGCCATCCCAACCTGCTTCGAACTCGACACCCGACAGGCTGGGGTAGATTCGTACCAACTCACGCTGGAGTTGAGCAAAATGAGAAGCAGCACTGCTGGGATCTCCAACCCCGTCATTGAAAAAATAGCTGGGACCGCCTCCGCCAATGTGGATACGATTGTCTCGGGTCAAGCCGAGATAGAAGACTTCGGTGCGGCTGTCATTGAACGGGACTCGCATGCGCCATCCGATTTCGGCCAGCTGCTGCTTGCTGAAGGGCTGCGTAACTGCCACGTATTCGTGGACCGGCACAATCGAATTTCGGAAGAATCCCAGCCTTGAGGTGAAGGCGTTAGTGGCCAATACCAACGACTTTGCCTTGATCGAATGTCCGGCGCTTGTATGGAGAAGGTTCTCCTGACCTTCCTCGATACTGGCCACGGTTGTGTTTTCGTAAATCTCAGCTCCGGCGTTTTCGGCGGCAGCCTTGAACACGTGCACCAGTTTCATGGGATGGATCTGCCCACCGCTAGGGTCGAAGAAGGCTGCCTCGTAGACTTCGGTACCGATTGCGTCAACCAGTCGCTGTTTACCCCAGAACTCAACCGGCATGCCGAGCGATCGCGCCTGTTGCACATAGGCCTTCGCCGCTCGGATGTCGTCGGAGGTACTCAGCACTTGCAGAGCTCCATTTGCCTCCAACTCGCAGTCGATGCCGATCGACGCGCTGAGCTTCGACAGCGTCCGTACGTTCTCTGCCGTGAGGTCATAGATCTTCTTGTCGATCGCCGGTACGGAGCTGAAGTTCATATACCGGTCCTCGGTCATGGTCAACACCATGGCACCATTCCGTCCCGAGGCTCCGTTCCCACAGCCCTTCGCTTCGAGGACGACGACGCGCTTGTGCGGGGAGATGCTGCGGATGTAGTAGGCCGCAGAAAGGCCAGTGAACCCGCCCCCAAGGACCGCGACATCTGCGGCGATGTCCGCTGTTAAGGGCGGATTCTGCGGCGGCTGAGTTCTTGCCCAATAGCTGCGGTTGGTCTCAAACACGAACGGTTCGCGCCAGATCCGGGGAGAGATCTGGTTCAGGCCGACCGTACCGAGCAAGGCGCCACCACCTGCAATAGTTGCCTGTTTTAGAAAGCGCCGGCGGCTTGAGAGCTCGTGCATGAGTGATTGTGGAGAAATTCAGAGTCAAGTAAGAGATCGCTCTATACTCGGCAAGCGAAAATGAAGTTGATCAGCGCCAAAACAACAGCTCAGCCAGCGTCATCACCAGTTCCTCGGCGGAAGAGCAGGAAACCTACTACCATTTCCCGTACGGGGGCATAGTCTACCGCAGCGGCAGCGATCCTAACAACTAAGCTCACCGGCAAAGCACGCGACGCGGAGAGCGGGATAGATAATCTCGGGGCGAGATACTTCGCCTCGCCGATCGGCCGATTTATGATGCCGGATTGGGCGGCGAGGCCCACCTCGTGCCCTGCGGCCAATGAGGGTCATTTCAAAACCGGCCAACGAAAATCGGGTGACTACCGGGTCGGACGCGGCAAAACCGGCCAATGCCGGGGAAGTGACCACCGGCTTTGGCGCGGAGTTGAGCGCCTCAGAACCTCAAACTCCCCCCACCCGTTCCGTCCACCACTTAATGCCGCGAATTCCGCGTCGTATGGGGTATCGTGGCGTTTTCATCTCCAACACTTTAATTCTCGGTGACCTTACTGATGGTGTTTGCAACGATCGGTCTCCGAACACCGGTTTGGACCATCGTGTTGCTGGCGCTAGGAGACGACTACGGCACAGCCGTAAGGCAGCGTCGGGGTAAACTAGTCAGATAACACGAACTGAAGTGCGGCCCAGGGGCCGCAAATCATGGGGTCGCCGTCCGGAATAGAGGCAGCCGAGTGTTATCACACTCAACGAAAGCGCAATTGAGCAAGAGTTGGTTTCAGGCGTAATATTGCCTCCTTATCAGAACGCAGGAAACTGGCTTCAGCCAAGACAAGATCAAAACAGGGACGACGGAGTTCGCTTTGAAATTCTCAAGGATTGCGCTGCTTTCGCTGCTTATGGTGACCGTGCCGGTCGTGTGTTCCGCCCAGGATGCAACCGGAAGGATTTTCGGCACCGTCTACGACCAGCAGGGGGCGGTGATCCCCGCAGTGCAAATTACGGTGACCAACACGGCCACCCAGGTCGTGCGCACTGCGATCACGGACAAGGAGGGATCCTTCCAGCTGCTGGCGCTGTCGATCGGCACGTACAAGGTGACCGCCGAGCACGCTGGTTTTCGCTCGGTGGTCAGTCAAGAGCAGAAGCTGTTGATCAACCAGGCGCTGCGTATAGATTTCAAAATGGAGGTGGGCGCGGCCACCCAGATGGTCGAAGTTGGGGGTGAAGCGGCGCCGGTGGAAACCGTCAACCCCACTCTGGGCCAGTCGATCACGGGGCGAGTGCTTACCAACATGCCTCTGAACGGTCGGGACATGCTCGATCTGGCGTTGCTTCAACCCGGGGTGACAGAAAGCAACGACGATAATACCGGCGCGGGCAATTACAGCATCGCCGGCGGCAGAACCGATTCCGTGACGTTCCTGCTCGACGGGGGCAACAACAACGACCTGCTGGATAACAGCAACCTGCTCGATCCCAATCCCGATGCCATCGCCGAGTTCCGGCTTCTGCAGAGTGATTACACGGCGGAGTATGGGCGAAACGGGGGCGGCATCATTAGTATCGTAACCAAGTCCGGCACCAATCACCTCCATGGGACCCTGTTCGACTACGTCAGGAACAGGGATTTCGACGCCAACGACTACTTCAACAACCGCTTGGGGCTTCCTCGGCTCGACCTTAAGCGGAACCAGTTCGGAGCGACCCTGGGAGGCCCCATCCGCAAAGATAAAGCCTTCTTCTTTCTTGCGTACCAGGGACAACGGCAAGTCCAGGGGGTGCCGGATGACGACGTACCGGTCTACACTCCGCAGGAGTTGCAGGGAAATTTTTCTGCCGCTGCCGACGGTTCTCCCGACCCGGGCGTCGTGGCCTTCCTGGAGGCCAATCCTTGGTTTGCTTCTCCCCACGGGAGCGCAGCGAACGCAATTATCGATCCCACGAAGATCGACCCTATCGCCCAGGCCTACATCAGCCACGACCTGATCCCGAGCGTGCCGGGCGGTGTGTATTCCGCGTCGCTCGCGGCACAGGATAATCGGAATGAACTGACTACGAAATTTGATCTGAACCTTAACCCGAAAGACAAGCTTTCCGCCACGATTGGTTTCAACCGGCTCAACCAACTGGCGCCTCTCGATGCCTCCACCGTGGGCGGTTATCCCAGCGCCACGGTAGCGAATTACTACTATTTCAATCTCGAGTACAGTCGGGTCATTTCGCCCACCCTGCTCAATGAATTCCACTTCGTCACGCATCGCAGTAATTTCCTCTCGGGTGTCACGACGACCCACGAGCCCACCGGTCAGACGCTTGGCGTCACCGGCGTAACTCCCGACCTGGCCACCGGCCCGACCAACATTTATATGGATAACGGCTTTTCGGTTGGCCCGAGCGAAAACGGGCCGACGCGCTACGTCGAGAACACGTTCTCCTGGACGGATGCACTCACCTGGACGCGAGGGAAACATAACTTGAAGTTCGGAGCTGGATTCTCGCCGTACCAGGAAAATCTGGCCTACGGCTATTACTTGAACGGGGAGTGGGATTTTTACACGGGCACGAGCACGGGATCGGGGAATGATTTTGCGGATTTCCTGCTAGGCATTCCGGATTTTTTCGAACAATATGCTCTGGCGCCTTCCAACATACGGAGCAAAAGCACTTATGTGTTTGGCCAGGATGAGTGGCACTTTCGCAAGAATCTGGTACTCACCATGGGGCTGCGCTACGAATACAACTCGCCCAAAAGCGACACCGAAGGGCGCTCTTTTTCGGTGATCCCGGGGCTTCAGTCGCAACGATTTGTCAACGCGCCGCCCGGACTGGTGTTTCCTGGCGATCCCGGCGCCCCCACCGGGGTGAACTTCCCCGACAAGAAAAACTTCGCACCGCGCTTTGGTTTTGCCTGGGATCCAACCGGAAGCGGCAAGACCAGCGTCCGCGGCGGGGGCGGCATTTTCTATGACATTCTGAAAGGCGAAGATAATCTTCAGTTCAACGGCCAGCCCCCGTTCGTGGGTTCTGCGGGACTCTTCTTCAATCCCCCGGATCAGCTGCCCAGCTGCCTGAATCCCAACGGCTGTCCTGTCACCAAGCCTCTGACTTACCTGAGCAACCCTTTCCAGAATGCTTGCAACTATAACCCGGACGGCGAGTGCGTCAGTTTGGGCGTGCCCAACAGTTTTCCCTCAAGACCGCCTGCCTCAAACATTGAGTTCACTCCCTTTCTGCCGCTCAACAGCGGGGGCGATGTCTATCTAGTCAACCCGCACCTGCGCACACCCTACGTCTACCAGTACAACCTGAGCCTGCAACGCAATCTTTTCGCCGACACAGTTCTGGAAGCCAATTATTTAGGCAGCACGGGGCGTGGACTGACATCGCTGACAGATATCAACCCCATGATTTTGGGCACGACCAATCGACAACTGAATAGTAGCAGCGGCAACTGCGCGAACTACATGGATGTCGTCTGCTACGCCGCCCTCCCAGAGTTCCAGAACGTATCCCAAGCGAACTATAACGCCCTCGAAGCCAGCCTGACGCGGCAACCCAAAGACTCGCGCCTGGGAACGGTTTATTACACCCTGGCCTACACCTACGGCCATAACCTCGACAACGCCTCTGGTTTCGAGCAGCGCAATTCCTCTGTGCCCAGCTATAGCCCGCATCTTTTCTACGCTTCCGGTGACGGCGACGTCCGCCATCGCATCAGCCTCAGCGGGGGATGGGATATGCCTTTCGATCGTGTCTGGGCAACGGGGCCGAAGCGCCTCACGAAGGGGTGGAGTCTCTATCCCATCTTTACCTATCGAACCGGATTCCCGTTCGACATTTCAGCCCAGTTGCCCGACGCCACCGACCCTGCCAACCCCGGTTCTTCGGGCGCAGGCGATCCTTCTCTTTCGCGCGCCGCGATGGTTGCGCCCATTCGAACATTTGATTACCGCAAGGTGCGGACCATTAATGAAATCACCTACGGTACCAACCCCAACACGGGCGGCTGCCAGATCACGACCCAGCCGGTCACCGGCAACTTTATCTTTGACCCCAATAGCTTTTCCAACGTGCCTCTCGAGAACAATTCTTACTTTGAGGATGGAAGCCCGCCCAATCCCTGTTTCCCGCAACTCGATCCCGTAAATAACCCGGCCGACCGAACCTATGGAATCCCCCGCAACCTGCTTCGCGGGCCGATCCTGACCAATCTCGACATCGCGCTCGCCAAAACCACTTCGTTCACCGAGCGGGTCAAGCTGGAGATTCGCGCCGAGTTCTTCAATAGCTTGAACCATCCCGAGTTCGCTCAACCGACCGGAGCCTACTTCAATAATGAGACGAACCTTCTAAGCCCAATCTTCGGCCAAGTCACCACCACCGGCAGCTTCCGTGGGGCGACTCCCCGCATCGGGCAGTTGGCGGCTCGGCTGACGTTCTAGTGTCGGGGTCGGTTACATAGCTGCCGATAGAAGTCTTAGCTTCGATTTCTTGGTGGAAACCGAGACCGGCTTCCGAGTGCGAGTGTTCCGTTCTTTCCAGTTTTTTCAGGGCCTTGGTGAGCCGAACCGGGCCTTGCAAATACTATGTGAATCCTTACACCATTTTTCTTTCATGGCGGTAAAACGGGTTCAAATCCCGTCGGGGNNAACGTCCCCGTCGTCTAGCCCGGCCTAGGACACCGCCCTTTCACGGCGATAACACGGGTTCAAATCCCGTCGGGGACGCCAACAAAACAAAAGACTTGCTCGAACCCCCACTTTTCCGCGAGGACGAGGCGGGGACTAAACAATTCTTCAGCTCGACTTCTTCTCTTTCTCTGTCTCCTGCATCGCGACCACTTTTCCCTCAGCGCGCTCAACTCTCGTCCATGTACGCCTTTTCTCGCTCCGGCTCGGATTACTGATTGGCGTTTTTCGTTCATGCCGAGTATTTGGAGACTCCTTGGGAACTGCATGGAACGAAGCCGGGATATTGTATACAATGGCTGCTTGTACAACCGTGACGCCTTAGTTGCAAAGAAAACTTAGAACTACCACCATGAGATGGCCCACGTCGCGCTTCCTTTGTCCTCACTACTTCTTTCTTTGTTTCGTGGTTTTTTCTCTCGTGCTCCCGTCGGCCGCAGCCCAGAGTTCGTCTTCTGCTCAATCAAATCCATCAAACGGCATTCTGACGACGAGCTCTCAGTCGTCCCGAACCCAGTTGCCTGGCCAGACGTCCACGCCGCCGGCTGAACCGACTCCTACGCGCGACGACGTTTTACGCGGCGGTTGGGGGCCTTATCGCGCCAACAACAAGCTGCTCTACTACCATCTCGATGTGCGGGTCGATCCCGACAAGAAGTTCTTGAGCGGCAAGAATACCATTCGCTTCCGCATGCTCAAGGACGGTACGCGCGTCCAGATCGACCTCAATCACCTCCTAGACGTTGATAAGATCCTGCTGGGCTCCACCCCACTGGAGTATCACCGCGAAGAGAATTCCGTGTTCATTGATTTTCCAGAGACTCTTCGCGCGGGGCGCGTCTACTCGATTGATTTCTACTACTCCGGTTATCCCGTTCCTATCGGCAGGTTCGGCAGCTTCGTATTCGACAAAGATCCCGCCGGCCGCCCCTGTGTTTACACAGCGTGCGAAGAAGTCGGAGCCAGCATGTGGTGGCCGAACAAGGACCAGTGGCATGAAGAAGTGCAGAACATGCGGATCAGCGTGT
>PMHI01000678.1 GCA_003156615.1 Acidobacteriaceae bacterium
CGAATTGACTTCAAGTTATTGAAATGTCTTATACTTAGGTTCGTTTGGCGACTGTCAAAATTATACCATGCAAGCCCCGTTTTTTCGACCCCCCGAAAGGCAAGGAACCGCCCCGGTAAACGCCCTATTCATTGCCCCTGCGGACGACGTTCTGAGGGCCTTTTCGACGGGCACCACAACACCGGGGAAACGTTTCCCCCCAAGTTTCATTTTCGGCACCTCGACCCCGTTCGCCGCCATCTAACCATCCGTATCCCTGATAAGATAGAAAGCACGAGGGGTTACCAATCGGCGATGCCAGTTCCTGTTTCACAGATGTGGACTGTAACCTCCTACGTCCTGCGCCAGAAGCTCGCCGGACGCAAGCAGTACCCGCTCGTGCTCATGCTCGAGCCCCTGTTCCGCTGTAATCTCGCTTGCGCCGGATGTGGCAAGATCCAGTACCCCGCCCACATCCTTAAGAAAGACTTGACTCCTGAAGAGTGTTTCCGCGCCGTCGACGAATGCGGAGCCCCCATGGTTTCCATCCCCGGCGGCGAGCCGCTGATGCATCCCCAGATTGGCGGGATCGTCGAAGGCCTGGTCGCACGCAAGAAATATATTTATCTCTGCACGAATGCCCTGCTGCTCAAAGAGAAGCTGCATGTCTTCAAGCCCAGCAAGTACTTAACCTTCAGCGTGCACCTCGATGGCCAACGCGACGAGCACGATCTCGCCGTCTGCCGCGAAGGCGGTTACGACATCGCGGCAGATGCGATCAAAGCAGCCCTCAGCCGCGGTTTCCGCGTCACCACCAACACCACGCTATTCGACGGCGCCGATCCCAAGTCCGTTCGCGCCTTCTTCGACGACATGATGGAGCTCGGCCTCGAAGGCATGATGCTCTCGCCCGGCTACTCCTACGACAAGGCGCCCGATCAAAAGCACTTCATGGGCCGCGCCCGCACCCGCCGCATGTTCCGCGCGATTCTCTCGAATCGCAAAAAGAACTGGCGCTTCAATCTCTCGCCGCTCTTCCTGGAGTTTCTGATGGGCAAGCGCACCTACCCCTGCACCCCGTGGGGCATGCCCACCTACAATATTTTCGGATGGCAGAAGCCCTGCTATCTCCTCCAGGACGGCTACGCCGAAACTTTCGCCGAGCTGCTCGCGACCACCGAGTGGAGCCATTACGGCACCGAGTCCGGCAACCCCGCCTGCGCCAATTGTATGGTCCACAGCGGCTACGAAGCCTCCGCGGTGAACGCCACCTTCAGTTCGCTAGGCGGATTCCTCGCCACGGTGAAGGCGACGCTGTTCCCGAGCTATCGCGATGAAGAAGCGCTTCGCCTGTTGGATGAACCGCAAGCCCCGGTGCACCCGCTGGTCCAGATCGCGACGACCAACCAGCCTCTCGAGGAAACCCGCGCGTAAGCTATGACAGGCAAGGAATCCGGCCACATCGATCACGAAGCCGCGCAGGCCGTGCCCCACGCCAATCCTGACACCCTCGAAATCGCGCCCGGCACCGCCCACGAAAAACTAGAAGGCTGGATTCCCCAACTTGCCACTGAAGAAGAAATCCGCCTCGCCCTAGAAAAAGCCTTCGACTACCGGGGAGACGTAACCATCACCCGCAAAGACGGATCGAAAATCGAAGGCTATCTCTTCGACCGCCGCACCGCCGCCACACTCGAAGATTCCGTGGTCCGCCTCTTCCCTCAGAACACCAACGAAAAAGTCTCCATCTCCTACGCTGACATCGCCGCCCTGGCTTTCACCGGGCGCGATACCGCCGCCGGAAAAAGCTGGGAAGCCTGGATGAAAAAATACGCCCAGAAAAAAGCTGCCGGCGAAACCAACATAGCCTTGCAGCCCGAACCCTTGGATTAGATCTCAGTCGGTGTCATCCTGAGCCCAGACACGCGGTCCACGTAGCGGAGTCTGGGTCGGAGTCGAAAGCCTGCTCCTCGGCCAAGCCGAAGGGGATTCGTTGCAGGTGAGCCTCACCACCAAGCCGGTTGGAATTTCCCTCGCGTTCTATGGTCCCGCCTTCGCCCCCGCGACAAAACTCAACTCCCCCACCAACTCCTCTACCTCGTCTTCGGTGCCGCCAATAAACGTAAAGGACACTGCATACCCGTGCGCCAGCACCACCAGCGTCGACTGCCGCATCACCCGCGTCCCGACGTTTTTCTGAAAGTCTGCCCGCACCACCGTTCTCGTTCCCACGGCAAATTCATAAGGCTCTTCCTCGACCTCGAAGCCTTGCGCCTTCGCCACCTCTGTAACCGGACCAAAATACTGCGCCGCATCCTTCAGCCCGGGATACGCCGCCGCACTCTCAGCTGCAATCACAATCGAGCCATTCACATCCTCCCCCCGAGCCTCCGGAGGACGCGAAAATGCCGCCAGGAGCACGCGTTCCGCCTTGCCAGCAGCGATCGCTTTCTTGTCCTCGTCCGCCTTCGCGTCTCCACCCTCTCGCGCATTCATCTCCTCGGTCCGCAACACCCACCCGGCCGGAATCTTGCACGTAAATCCAAACGCGGGATTGCGGTACACTCCAGCACTCACCGTCCCGGAACTCAACGGAGAAGCCGCCGCGGGCGCGCTCTTGTTAACCTGCTTAGCCGGGGAAGACGAGGAACTCGCCGGTTGGGTGGTTTGCGCCCGAATAGAAACCCTCGCACACGCCGTGATCCCGAGAATCGTGATCCCGAGAATACGGATCAGCTCCGACAACAAGACCCTCCCCCGTGCAACGCCACTCATGTTTCGATCTTACAAGGACA
>PMHI01000614.1:0-14979 GCA_003156615.1 Acidobacteriaceae bacterium
AGGAGTGGCAGAGCGCTGTGGCAGAGACGAACGCTGCGCTTCTGAAGGAGTGGGACGAACATCTAAACAACGCACACCCGCGTCAATGAGAGCGAGAACAGAAGAAAAGAGCCAGGCGTCATGCCAAGGTCGATGAGTGAAATTGCGATATTACGCCAACAATCTTTTTGAGATACCGTCAACTCAGCGGAAATCAATCCCTCCGAGCAGCACCTTCAACAGCCTACTCAGTCTTCCTTGTCCAGCTTTTTCATGCTCGGCTTGCTCGGTCTCCAATTGTCGTAGTTTCTGCTCCAATGCTAGAGTTTCAGCCGTCGTATGCAAGCCGATTGCGAGGCTGCGAACAAGATCAACAATCTTAACGTCGATCGTATACGAGTCGCTCGCGAGTCTGCTAAGAATATCAATAATCTCGCGGTCGATCTTGGACTGTTCTGCGTTGATCTGCCACTGGTGTCTAATCGATTGCCACACTATGTTCAGGAGCAAGAGTACGGCTCCATAAAACACTCCGACCACAGCAACGGAAATTTGGTAAATCGCCCACCGGGTTACGGGGGCAGTGCGGCGGAGTTCGAGAATGAGCGTGAAGAGGTTGGTCAGAATCAAAACAGGTGGCAGTTGCCAAGGCGATTGGGGAAAGCGCAGAAACCAGCCCCAAATCCTCTGAATTCGACTTGTTTCAGGTGTTAGATTAGGCCGGTTCATGCGGATCAGGACAAGGTTGCTCACGATCAGCCCTAGTGTGCTGACAACCAGTGCTAACGTGGCAACGATCACTGCCACATTCACCCAATCCCCAATTGTCATTTTACTTGTTATGCCCATGGCGACAGTTTCGCACGTTTGTCAATTTTGGTAACGGGGCGGAGTGTCGGTTCCGGAAATTCTGACCCCCTTGATTCCGGAAATTCTGGCACGCCTAAGAACCACCAAAAGCGTTAGAAAACTCCCTATGCCCCGGCTGTGCCGGAGGTGGAGGGAGGAGGATGTTGGCGATGCTGAAACGACACGAAGTCGAGATTTTGCTGAAGGCTGGTCATGCGAAGACCGAGGTAGCGCGCTTGAGCGGCGTATCGTTGCGCTCGGTAAAACGCATCGCGGAAGAGAGACCGGTGGAGCATGTCGATGATGCCAGGGAGCGTGTTAAACGACAGATCGGCCGGCCCAGCACGGTCACGAATTTCCGGAAACAGGTGGTGGAGATCGTGCGGGAAACGCCGGATCTGGCGTCGCTGGAGATTCTGCGTCGAGTTAAGGAAAGCGGGTACCGAGGAGGCAAGACCGCGCTCTACGGGCTGGTGGCCTCGCTTCGCCCGAAACGGGTAAAGCCGCTGGTGCGCTTCGAAGGTCTTCCCGGAGAGTTCAGTCAGCACGATTTTGGGCAAGTGGAAGTGGAGTTCCGCAATGGTGCAAGCCAGCGGATTCACTTCTTCGCTTCCCGGTTGAAGTACTCGCGCTGGGTACGGGTGAGTTTGGTGGCGGATCAGGCGGTGGAAAGTTTGGTGCGCACGTTGGCCGAGCATCTGGCCAGCTGGGGCGGACGTCCGCTGCTGTGTGTGTTTGATCGACCGAAGACGATCGCTCTGAAGTGGCACAAGAACGGTGAGGTGACGGAATGGAATCCAATCTTCGCATACGCCACTCTGGAGCTGGGAGTGGGGGTGGAGTTGTGTTGGCCGTATCGAGCCCAGCAAAAAGGTAGTGTCGAAAACCTGGTGGGATTCGTAAAGTCTTCCTTCTTTAAAGTACGGCGGTTTCACGATGAGGAAGATCTTCGTCAGCAACTGCGCGATTGGCATCGCGAGGTGAACGAGGAACGTCCCTGCCGGGCGACCGGAATCATTCCCGCCTTGCGCCTGGCGGAAGAAGCACCGCGACTGCGAGCGTTGAAAGTGCAACCGGAGCAACTGGCTCTACGGATTCCGGTTTATGTCGGTCCCACGGGGACGGTGCTGCACGAGGGTCATGCGTATTCCATGCCGCCGGAGGCGATCAGCATGCCGGCCACGATGTACTTGTATGAGAAACGAGTGCGCATTGTGGCGGCGCGGCATGAAGCGGAACATCCCCGAAAGTTCGGCGTGCAGGAAAGCTCCTCGTTGCCGGAGCACCGCGCGGCGATGGTGGCGGCGGTCTCGGGGAAACGCGGCAAGCGCTATCTGAAACGGCAGCAGTTGTTGGAACTGGGAGAGCCGGCAATTCGCTATCTCACCGAGATCGTGCACCGCCGACCACGGCAGTGGTTCGAGGATGTGGATCGGCTGCACCAGATTCTGCAGAGCCATGGTCCGGAAGTTCTGCGGCGCGCCATGGAAGAAGGACTGAAGCAGCAGATCTTTGGTGCGTTTTATGTCGAGAGATTACTCCCACCAGGGTTGAGCTTTTCGCAGGGGGTGCAATGAAAAAAGACAAAACGGAGGATGCTAGGGGTCGACCGAGGTGGAGATCGTGGCTTGTAGGGGATCCTGGCGCGATATTTCCTGGTGGAGAACGGGGCACAGGTGCAAAACAAGAAGAAGACCCTATCTACGAAGAAACTCTCTATGAGGTCTTTTTATTGTTGCTTTCCTCCTTAGCGGAGCCGGTCGCAGCGGCCCGCAGCGGTCAAGGGCGCGCCGTTTTCTGGCGCGGCGGAGCGCACCCTTGACGGCGAGGACCGATGCGAAAGAATCGGCGAGGGAGGAAAAGACCTGTTTTCAAGAATGCAAGATCAGAGTCACCACGGAGGCAGCAAGGATGAGTAAGAATGCGAGTAATCCCACCCCAGGCCTGAACTCGAAAACGCCGAAGCTCTCGGAAGGGCAAATGGAGTTGCTGTTTCGGCGGTTGAACCTGGCGCACACCCGTCGGATCTACCGAGACGTGGCCGATCGAGCGGAAAAAGAAAACTGGAGCTATCGCGATTTTCTGGCTCTGCTGCTGGCCGAAGAAGTGGCACATCGCACTCAAACCCGGTTGCAGCGTTGTACCCGCCAAGCTCACTTCCCCTTCTTCAAGACCATTGATGAGTTCGACTTCAGTCTGCAGACGACACTGCGTCAGTCTCTGCTCGGTTCCTACCTGGGACCGGATTTCGTCACCCAAGGCCGCTCGCTGATTCTCTACGGCAAGGCCGGCCGCGGGAAAACTCACCTGGCCGTCGCCATCGGCTATCGCGCTATCCAGAATGGCTTTGAGACTTTGTGTACGACTGCCGCAGAACTCGTGGAAGAGCTTTCCAATGCCAGCAAAAAGGGATGCTTGCGGGAATCCTTGCTAACCTACACCCATCCTCACGTTTTGATCGTCGATGAAGTTGGTTACTTAACCTACGGTCCCGATGCCGCCAATGTCTTGTTTCATGTCGTCAACGATCGCCACCTGAGAAAACGACCCATGATCTTTACTACCAATAAATCGCTCAGCGATTGGGGAAAGGTATTGCATGATGACGACCTGGCCACCGCTATCCTGGATCGCATCCTCGAACGCGGACGCCTTATCCAACTCGATGGGCCCTCGGGCCGCACCCGTCACTTGAACTTAGAAGAGGTCTTGCCGGATCCAGCAGAACGTGCCAGAATTTCCGGAATTCGCGTGCCAGAATTTCCGGAACCCACAGAGGCATCACGTCGCGACACGCCGCAAACACTACGCGCCAACCGTAATAACCAGGATCGAATTCACTGCGTTCGGACGCTGTTTCGGCTGCGTTCCCCTGTACTTTTGTTTTGATGGCGAGGGGCCAGGTTCACCTTTTCCTTCCAATGCCAACACTTCTGCGGACAGTTTTGCTGGAAGTCGAACGTTACACGGATTGCCCGACGACCACGTCTAATCTTTTTCTAGTATTGCTGCGATTCAGCGATCGCAAGTAAGGTTCTCGCATTCAGAATCGCCTGTCGGATAAAGAGGAGAACCGTCTTCTAACAGGCAAAGCGCGGCAAGTTCAGCTTGTGAATGATTCGATTTATAGTTCACGTCAAAGAACCGTACACCATGCCGATCCCGACCGAACCCATTGGCAGCATACCCCGTCCTCCGGAGTTGTTGACAGCGATGCGGGCTCATTTTGCCCGGCAGATATCAGACGAGCATCTCCGTGCGGCAGAAGAATCGGCCCTACGCGATACGATAAGCCACTTGGAAGCAACCGACTCGCCCGTCATAACGGATGGTGAGCAGAGCAAGCCGAGCTTTGCTACCTACCCGCTTCTGGGCTTGGAGAATCTCGCTACAGATGGCGTCACTATTCCGTTTGCTGATGGTCACGCCCGGCAGTTGCCAAGATTGACAAGAGGCCCGTTCCGCTATGGCGTCCATGCTGTGACCTACCTTAGGGCCGCTCAGCGATACGCTCACCGGCCAGTGAAACAAGCTGTGATTTCGGCATCGGCGTTGAGCCTGCTCTATCCCCAAAGTGGTTTAGACGGATATACGCGCGACGCGTTCCTGGAAGACCTGGTTCGGGATGCAGCGAGGGATATTCGTGAGTGTTTAGAATCCAAGGCGGCCTGCGTGCAAATCGACTTCACGGAAGGACGCTTGGCCCTTAAGCTCGATCGATCCGGCGGGCTGTTGGAATCGTTTATCGAACTGAACAACCGCGTTCTCGATAGCTTTTCAGCTGCCGAGCGCCAGAAGATAGGAGTGCACACTTGTCCCGGTGGCGATCACGACTCCACGCATAGCGCCGACGTGGATTACACGGGTTTACTGCCCGGATTGTTTCGCCTGAAGGTCGGTCGCTTCTATGTTCAGTTGGCCAGCGAAGCGGACCGTCGTCGTGTGCTAACGACGATTCGAAACCTGCTCAAGCCCGGTCAGATGCTATTCGTTGGTGTCACGGATCCGATCAATCCCAGAGTGGAGAGCCCCGAGGAAGTACGTGAACGCGTTCTTGAAGCCGCTGAGCTAATCCCAATCGAATCGCTAGGAACAACGGATGACTGCGGCTTCTCGCCCTTTGCCGATGACACGTCCACGTCGCGGGACACAGCCTTCGCGAAGATAAGGAACCGCGTCGAGGGGACAGCAATGGCAGGGAAGATTCTTGGAGTTTAGGAATCAAAAGGAACAAGCCTCATGGCCCACATTCAAGTATGGGCTAGCGACGTGGGCACCGACCGACGCGGATCTATATCGTGAGAATGGAAAACGGCTTGCCGACGAAGGCTACATCCAGTCGACCGCACACTTACCTAGCACACAGAAAGAGTGTGCCTAGTCCTCACCGAAACGCGGTACGCCGTCCGGAGCGTAGGACAAACCGGCACCGAACGCAGTTTTCAGGGGGGAGCTTATGAATCGGCGCAACTTTCTCCAATCGAGCGGCGCAATCTGCGCTGGTTTGGCAGTCACACAATCAATGCCAGTCTTCGCTAATGCGTTACAGTCGGCCGGCAGGTGGCGGACCTTCGAGGTAACCACAAGCGTAGAAGTGATGAAGCCAAGTGGAGTGACTCACATCTGGCTGCCGGCGGCGCTGATCCGTGAGACGCCATTTCAGCTGACTCAGGCCAACCGGTTCAGGGCTGAGGGCGGAGCGGCTAAGTTCAGCAAGGACAAGCCGAACGCACTTGGCATCGTGTCGGCGACTTACCCCGCTAATGCGAAGCCCGTCCTGACGCTGACCAGCCAGGTTTCGCTGAAGAACTACGCCGTCGATCTCTCGGTGCCTGGCAGAGCGCCGCACGTTTCAAAAGAAGAGCTCGACTATTTTCTTCAGCCCAGCCGTTATGTGCCTACCGACGGCATTGTAAGAGAGACCGCTCTCAAGGCGACTGCCGGCAGGACCACTGACGAGGAAAAGGCTCGCGCTATTTACGACTGGGTCGTAGACAACACCTTCCGCGATCCGAAGGTCCGCGGCTGCGGGCGCGGAGACATCCGGTTCATGCTGGAGTCGGGCGATATGGGCGGAAAATGTGCCGACTTGAATGCTCTCTACGTTGGCCTGGCACGCTCCGTAGGCCTGCCGGCGCGACATGTTTATGGTTTGCGGATTGTCAAATCGGACTTGGGCTACAGAAGCCTTGGGGTAGCGACGGACAAAGCCACCAAGGGCCAGCACTGCCGCGTGGAGGTATATCTTCGTGAACACGGTTGGGTTCCGGTGGACCCGGCTGATGTACGCAAGGTAGTTCTCGAAGAGCCACCTGGAAATCGTCCGCTAGACGACGAGATAGTGTCGAAGGCGCGCAAGCGCTTGTTTGGCTCATGGGAGATGAATTGGATGGCATACAACTACGCTCCCGACGTAGAGCTGCCAGGGTCCGCCAAACAGCCGCTGGTGTATTTCATGTATCCGCAGGCGGAAACGGCAGAGGGACGAGTGGATCCATTCGATCCGGAGAACTTCAGGTACGAAATCACGGTAAAGGAGATGAGTTAGCTATAGCTCCACCTCGTCAAACTCAACGCTCAAGCCGCTTCATAGTCCTGAATCCGTTCTGTAAGGCATTCATGCGGAAGCGTCCGGGCCTTGCGCTGCTGAAGCTGTTCCTTGGGAGGAAATGTGAGCTAACGGTAGATGAGGATTTCGACCTTGTTGGTTTCGTCTGGCTTAGGGGACTTCCCCAGGCCGATGATTTTCACTCGGGTGTCGTCGAACTGGAAGTGCTGGACTAGGTAATCCCGGACCACCTTCGCGCGGGCCTGGGTCAACACCCGATCCTTTTCCGCATCGCCGACTTCGACGGATGCGGCAATAACGGCCAGGCGGAACTTATTCTGCTCCAGGAACTTACCGGCTTGATCGAAACTCTTTTCATTCTTGAGTTTTGCATTGTCGGATTTGTCAAAAATATCCTTGGCATCGTAGGCAAATTTCTTGCTGCTGGGTTGCGACGGCAGTTGAGAAATCCTGTTCTTCTTGAGTTCGGTCGGATCCTCGTAACCGCGCTGTTTGAAGAAGCCACGGAGCAGAAAATTCTGTTTCAGCGCATCCGCATCTTCAGCGAAGGAAGCAACCGCCGTCTTGCTCTGGTTCATGACGGCGAGAGCGGCATCGGAGAAATCGACCGGTGTTTCGCCCTTGATTGTGTCGCCACTCTCGATGGCTCCCGTCTTCTCCGATCCGAAAGAGACCTCCACATATTATCGCCCAGCAGACCCTCGGTCTTGATGGTGGCGACGGAATCCTGCCTGACGATGTTCTTGGTGGAGTCGGCCATGTCCATCACGACAGTCAGTTTCCCGTTCGGGCCGCTGGGCAGAGAGATGTATTTCACCGTCCCCAGATGAATCCCTCCGACGCGCACGCCCGCGCCATTGTCGAGCCCGGCAACGTTTTGGAACCCCACCTCCAGTCTATAGGTGTGGCGAAACAAAAATCGCTTCTTCCCGATCAGAAAGACTCCCGCTGCCAGCTCAGAAACGCCGTTTTGAGGACGGGAGAATTAGCTTTTGCTGCAATTGCTGCGTCTGTTGCTGGTGCTGCTGCTCCAACTGCCCCACCGTACCGCTTCCCAATGAGACGGCCACATTGAGACACGTAGCCGCAAGTTCTTCAGACGGATATCAATCCGATCGCTAATCAGAAGGTTGATATCAATACTGATTTCCTCAAGAATGGCGCTGCTTTGGCGGGGCCGACTGGTCAAGGACGGACACAAGTGCCACTACCATTCGTCCCCTCACACTCCCCGGGTGGAGCTGCTGCGATGTATCGGTGGTCAGTCCAGCCCAGACCAGCCCGTTAGAATCCAGCCAGCGTAAGGTACGGCGCTTAAGCTGATGTAAGCTCCTCTTGTGGTCTTCGCGTCGTGATGGTTCGGCTTACCCGAAGCAACCGCGGAATCGCCCGCCAGTAGCCGAAAATCGCGACCATGCCAGGTCTAACAAAACTCGGAGAATCTTCGGACGAAGATCCTCCGAGTTAAAAGAACTGCTTAGGGCGACTTGTGCTTCGGCGTCCTCATGTTCAGGGTCGAGATGAGGCCCTCCGCTGCGGGAGGCACATGAGTGTCGTGAGCAATTACGATATCCTTCGCCGAAATTCTCTCCCCGTAGATTCTCTTGTTTGCATCATTGTCAGCTCGGATGGTCGAACCCTCGAGAGAAATACCTGCAAATAGGCCGCGCGCGCGTGAATAGCTCAATATTTCAGCCCGCATGGAGACATCGGTTTCTGCCGACGCGTCACGACCGACTGGTCCTGCTGCCACCGACGCATCTCCTCCGAGCTTCACTTTGCTGCTCAAGATCCCATTCGCACCGCGGTCATTCATCACCAGAAGGACGAAATCGGTCGCTTGCCCGCCGATCTGGAAGCCCACGCTGCCACCCTCAAGGGCCATCATTGACGGCGCACCCCAAGGGCCGTTGAAATTTTCGCCTGTGCGGCACGTCATCGCACCGCGGCCATAACTACCACCAACTATGAACGCGGCCTTGAGAACTGATGGAAAAACAACTACACAGTCGGCTTTGTCGAGGAGATCTTGAGGAATGTCGTCTGGAACATTCAGAATCTCTGTCAGCACCGTGCTGGCATTCTTCAGACGATCCTCGTCCTTTTCTGTGTCGTCCGCCCAACTGGTGATGGCGAGCAATAACAATGAGCTCATCGCGCACGCGAATATCTTCTTCTTCATATTCATGAGGCCTCCTAGAACGGATATGCTTGTGGTAACGCCCGGCCGCAAACCACGGTATGGTTCAACCTTAGCCCCCGGCGACACCTTCACGCAAGAGTTTCCTTCGCCGAACGACAGCGGCCTACACCACTCATTTTTCAGTATCTATATAAAGCGAGCTATACATTGAAAATCGTAAACGGAAGGAATTATTCCTGTACATCTTTGTTGGCACGACGGCTGGCACCGATTCGTATTCATGCAATTGCAAAAGTGCTATCCGGAGATCGATGACTTCTTCGCGGCCAAGAACAAATACGACCCGATTGGCCTTTTCTCGAACAAGTTCTACGAGACGGGAGGTGAGCGGCGCCGCACCCAGTTGCCGCTTGCATGATTTCGCCAAAAGCAAAGGTAGGCAGAATAATTAAACCGGTTTTGAACCTTGCCTCCCGAACGGTCTGGAAAAGTTTCTTGCACTGTACTCTTCCTACTTCGAACCTTTATTTCAAGAATGGAGCGATTGCTTTGTCAATAGCGCGTGCGTCTGTGATCAGGATGTGAACTTCTGAGATGGGCCCGATCAAGGCTGAAGTCACGATACCAATCTTGCTTGAATCCGCCGCCACAATGGTCTCCCTGGACTGGCGCATCATCGCCCGAAACGTTAGTGCTTCGTCGGATTCGATCAAGGTAATGCCCGGCGAGGTGACCGTTACGAATTGCGGCGAGTCGCGGTTACTGAAGTCATCCCCGCTGCNNCCACCCTCCCTACGATGAAGACTGACGGCACTCCTAAAAACGTGCCTACTGGCCGTGCTGCCTGCAAGCGCAGGAGCTTGAGGCTAAGTGATGTTAGATAGCGGGGATTCAGGGAATCGGCCGGCAGCTGCGGAACCGAGTTTTCCCGACGACAGGAACTATGGCATCGCGCAAACAAAACGGGTTCTCACTGCTGGAACTGCTCATCGCGATCAGCATTTCCCTGATTATGATGGCGGTCACATACGTCTCGATTCGGCCCATCCTGTCTCAGGGACACGTCAACGAAGCGTATGACACGACCTTGATGGCCCTGCGGAACACCCGCAACCTGGCAATTTCGCAAAGTCACGAATACTACGTTAATTTCAACCCGTCTGGTTATCCGGCCGGCACGATTCAGATCCAGTACCAGCCTCCCGCAATTGGAGCGGGGGCGGCGCCTCCGTTGCAGACGGTAGTGACTTACTCAATTCCGTCGGATATTAGTTTTGCCGTGCAGGCGGGATTCCCGGGGACTGCGCCGGACAGCTTTGGCAGCGGCGGCGTTGCCATTGACTTCGACCAAGGCTTGGCTGGCGAGCCCATCAATTACGTGGTCTTCATGCCCGACGGCTCCTCGCAAGACAGCCTCGGGAACCTTAATAGCGGCGTCATCTATATGACGCAATCCAGCCAGACCATTTACACCTCGCGAGCGATCACGGTATGGGGAGCAACCGGCAGAATCCGCGGATGGCGTCTCAATCAGATCGCAGGCGCCGCAACCTGGGTGCAGCAATGACAGCAGAAAACAAATCCGGCAGGAAACATCGGACGCAGCGCGGTTTCGCGCTGATCGAAGTCATGATCGCCATGGTTGTGCTGACTATCGGCCTGCTCGCGGTGCTTATGAGTTTCGCCAATGCGATCGACGCTACTGAGTGGGCACAGGAAGATCTGATCGCCCGCCACAAGGCGCTGGATGCCATGGAAAGCATCTATACGGCCCGCAACAGCCAGCAGCTTCCTTTCGCTTCGATCAACAACGTGTCCAACGGCGGAATCTTCCTGAGCGGAGCTCTGCCCTTGCTCTGCGCCGGACCCGATGGTCTGGTCGGGACGGCCGATGACGTGCCCTGCACCGCGCCCGACACCGGAGTAGCTTGCCCGGAGCAAGTTGAGTGCCTGGTGCTGCCCGGCCCAGACGGCATTCTTGGCACCCCCGACGACGTCACTTATAGCCTGAGCAACTTTACCCGCACCATTGCCTTTAACCCGGTTTTGGTACCCACCGGAGGGACCAACACGAGTCTTATCGCGGTCACGGTCACTATTTTCTACAGCAAACCTGGTAGGTCCGGGCTGAGCCGCAGCTACTCGGTGAATGGGCTGATCTCGAGCTTCCACTAAGACTGATGAATACTATGAATAAGACGGGCATCGCAAAATCGCAACGCGGCTTCACTCTCATCGAATTGATGATTGCGGCGTTGATTGGAGTGATCGTGATGGCGGCCATGACCAGCGCGTTCCGCCAGGCCATGAATGCCATGTTCACGGTGACGCAGCGCGTCGAGACCCAGCAGAACATGCGCGCCGCCATCGAGTTGATGACCAAGGACCTCAGCATGGCGGGCGCAGGCTTGCCCACGGGCGGCTTGCAGTTGCCCACAGCCAGCGCCATCAAGGTCGCTTGCAATCAAAGCGACATCTGCTATGTTCCCGGCGCCACCTACCCGAATAGTGGATCAGGGTCAATCAATTACATGTATCCCATCCTGCCCGGTTACAACAACGGCGTTCAGAACGGTACGGTCATCACCAATGCTGCCGGGGCGGTCGATGACAGCATCACCTCGATCTATTGCGATTACAACTTTTCGCTACATAACTTCACATTCAACTTCCCCAGTGTGACCCAGGCCGACGTGGCCGTGGTGAACGCAGCGGTCACACCCAACAACATTCTGGCCCCTGGAGGCCTCAACGTAGGCGACCTGCTCCTGTTCATCGTGAGCACCCCAGGCCAGGGCACGGCCAGTGGCAACCAAGGTACCAGCCTTGCGCAAACCGCCGCCGCCGTAGGCGAGATCACCGGCCTGCCCGACAACGCCACCATCGACTTTGCCAGCGGCGACGCGCTCAATTTCAATCAGACCGGCGCCAACAGTCTTGCCTCTGTCGTTGGCGCACCTGCGGGGACCACGATGACCGTCTGCCGCCTCTACGCCGTCACTTATTTCCTGCAAGTTCCAGCCGCCGGCCCCACCGTTCAATTTCCCCGACTGATGCGCCAGGTCAACGGACTCACCGCCGTCCCGGTGGCCGATAACATCATCAACCTGCAATTCAGCTATGACGTGATCAACTCCACGGCCGGCACCATGAGTGCGAATCAGCCCAATCCGATCGCCGCCGGACTTTCGCCCGCACTGATTCAGAAGGTGAACTTGTGGATCATGGGAGAAGGTTTAGTTACTGGAGGAACGACATCGCAGAGCATGTACTTGGCGAGTTCGGTCAGCACTCGCAATATGAGTTTCTGCAATTCCTATAGCAGCTCAGCCACCGCGTGCCAATGATTGGGCGGCTCAGGTCTGGGGTAGAGGTTGAAGGGGGAGACATGGGGAAGAGTACAAGAAATTCGCGAGGCTTCACGCTCATCGCAGCGCTGTTGTTAACCCTGCTTTTGTCGGGCTTGGCCATAGGAATGATATACCTGGTCAGCAATGAACAGCACATGGGAAACAATGACCTGGGGACCAACCTGTCCTACTATGCCGCGGAGTCTGGCATCGAAGACTTGACTTCCCAACTCTCTCAGTTGTATCAGTCCTCGCAGGCGCCGAATGCCGCGTCCATTAATGCTCTCACCGCTGCTTCCAACTATCCCACGGCGATTAGCGGTTCGATGATCACCAACATGAATTTCACGGAGGCCATCACCTGGCCATCGACCCAAACCAACGGGAAACCTTGTCCTAATCTTCCGAATCCGTGCAGCGCGTGGGACATTGTCGGCTCGGGTCCGGACCAGGGAATGGTCGCATCTCTTATCCCCTTCAGCCTGCAGGTTACTGCCACGAGCCAGTCGAATGCCGGCCAGATCTCCGCATACTCCGCCATGGCCGCCACCGGCGCCTCGGTCAACCTGAATCGGACCGTCGAAGTGGCCTTGCTTCCAGCCTTCGAGTTCGGCATCTTCTGCGACGGCGACTGCGACTACTTCGCGGGGCCAAACTTTAATTTCGGCGGCCGCGTGCATACCAACGGCAATCTGTTTCTCGCCTCAGGCTCTGCCTTGACCTTTACCGACAAGGTCGCTGCCGTGGGCCAGATCGTCACGTCGCAACTCGAGAATGGATGGCCGACCTCCACCAACTATACCGGGAAGGTCTATGTACCCAGCGCCGCCAATGCCTGTCCTCCGGCCCCTGCGGCCGGACCAGCCGCGAATTGCGCAGCGCTCCCCGCCGGCAGTTGGTCCGGCGGCTTCCCGACCTCCCCCACCTGCACTGCCGACTGTGGGGGCGCAGCCAACGGCGCTTGGCAAGGGATTTCCACGAATACCTTCAACGACTTCATCATTACCGGAGCGACTGGCGCATCCAAGCTCAGTTTACCTTTCGTGCGGGCGACCAATGTCGGGGCCATTGAGATCATCCGCAGACCGACACCCCTCGACACCCCGCTTGTCACCGGTTCGCGTCTCTACAACCAAGCCGCAATTCGTATTCTGCTGGCCGACACGCAAGCCGGTCTGCACCCTGAGCGCCCCAGCCCGGCCCCGCTCGATGCCAATGACGTGCAGCTTGTTGGCTCCGTACCGGACGTCTCCATCAGTGGAAGTCCTAGCATGTACTATGCGGTGGCCAATCCAGCGACCAGCGCAAACTGGGTTGCTCCTACGGGCTGTACTGCGCCGGCTACCTGGCCGTTGCATGGAGAAGTCACTGCCGCGTCGACGTGCCAGAGCGTGTGGCTGCGGGTAGAGTATGTAAACAGTTCTGGAAATTGGATTGGGGTCACGCAGGAATGGCTCGGACACGGGTTCGGGCGCAGCTACGATATGCCCCCCACTCATCCCTACAACGCTTCCACCGCCACCGTTCCGTTGTGCCCTACAGCTACGTACCCGAGCTACCCGGCGGCCCAATGCCAGAACCCAATCAGCCCCGCCATCCTGATCCTCCAGCAGCTGCAAAATGGCCTGGGCGCGGGCAGCGCGACCGGAGCCGCTACGACGGCGAACAATTGGCTGCCGATCAACTTCTACGATGCACGCGAAGGAGAGCCACGGGATAGCCGCCCCGGCGGCGACCCAGAGACCTCATGCAGCCCGATCGGAGTCATGAACGCCGTTGAGCTCGATGTGGGCAACCTGTGGCTTTGGCTACAGGGAGTAGGGGCGTACGCCGGCGGCAGCGGCCCCTCGGTGAGCATCACCAACCAGCTTGGCACCAACGAGAACGGCTACATCGTTTACTTCTCGGACCAACGCGGGATGGTCCCCGATACTCACCCCTTATCTACCTTCTACAATGGCATCTCTGGAATGTCCGGNNAGGCAAACTTGGGCGCCGGTTTTGGCATTGCGGCGGGGAGCATGAGTCAGCCCTATTACATCAGCGGCACGACTGCCGGGATCGCCAGCTGCTCGACCACGGCGGAGTGGAACATGGTCACCGGCCCGCGGCACGTGCTGCGCCTCGTCGACGGCGGCATGAGTACCGGTGCCGTCAGCTTCTTGCCAGGTACCTCGGGAAACCCAACGACTCAGGGAAACGGCTTCACCATCGCGTCGGAGGAGCCAGTGTATGTATATGGCAACTACAATACCGGCCCCACCGATCCCTTCTGGCCAAGCGGAGCCACCGCCACTACTCCGCATTCCGCCGCTGCAATCATCGCCGACTCAGTTACGTTGCTCTCGAACCCCCCGTCGGCTGCGACGGTCCCAGCCGCGAATATAGGCTGGACGGACCACGTAAGCTTCCTATATCCGGGCCAAGCGGTCGCGAGCGGGAGCTTTCTCGGACGGCAGGGAAACACCAGCTATTATCGTGTGGCCATTGCCGCGGGTAAGAGCATTCCGTTCCCCGAGACAGCTTACTCCGCTTCGCGTTGGCAGGATTTCGGCACCGATGGCGGGATGCACAACTTCCTGCGCTATCTCGAAGACCGCAGCGACAACGGAAATGGAGCCACGGTGAACTACGTCGGTTCGATGATCACCATGTACTATTCGCAATATGCTACCGGCGTATTCAAGTGCTGCAACTCAGTGTATTCTCCGCCGGGGACCCGTAACTATTTCTTCGACACCCAGTTCCTGAACCCGAACAATCTGCCTCCGGGAACGCCCGCGTTCCAGGACGTGGTGAGTTTAAGCTATCACCAAAACTTCACCCCACAATAAGGCTCAAGAACCGCCACACCACCCCCGGTCCAGCTCCACGGATCGGGGTTATTTTTTTAATCCGCTCCAGCTTGTTCTCTTGCCGTCAGGTTAGCGTCGCGTGCAGGTGGACGACGTAAGCTACCGCCAGAACCAGGTGGCGGGCACCAACGAACGCGACAAAGACAACAAGGGGCTGCTCACACGGAGGCAAGCGCGGGAGGGTCCTCCATCCTACTGCTCGATGCTCGTCTCCGACTTGGCGGGTTTCTCTGT
>PMHI01000614.1:15013-16015 GCA_003156615.1 Acidobacteriaceae bacterium
GCCTGTTCGAGCTTGAGGTAGGTTTGAGCTGAATCGATTGCCTGCTGCTCTTGCTGGATTTCTTTGGATAGGATGCGGACTTCCGCCAGACCATCTTCCACCTGTTGAAATGCGGAAAGCACCGTCTGACGGTAAGCGGCGAGATCGGCATTGTAGCTCGCTACGTATTGTTGGACGGTAGCGCGGCGCAAGCCGGCGTCGAAGATGGTTTCCGGAAGCGACGCGCCGACCGACCAGAAGCGGCTTGGCCAGGAGAGCCAATTATGGAAGGCCGAACTCTCGAAGCCGCCTTCTGCGCTCAGAGTCAGGTTCGGATAATAAGCCGCGTAAGCGATGCCGATGGCTGCGTTGGCTTCGGCCATGGTGCGCTCGGCGGCAGCCACATCGGGCCGGCGCTCGAGCAGTTCCGAGGGTAGGCCGAGTGGAACCGGCGGCGGAGCAGCAGTCATGGGCTTCACGGGAATGGAGAAATCGGAGGCGGCCTTGCCGAGGAGTACGGCGATCGCGTGCTCATATTGCGCCCGCGCGACTCCGACATTGGTCGCGCCCGCCTGCGCGCTGCGCAGCGCGGTTTCGGCTTCGACTACCGAGATCTGATCGTCGATGCCGGTTTCATAGAGCGAACGNNTCGGCCGCGCTGACCTGGGCGGCGTATTGGGCCTGGCGCACGGTGTTGCGAACCTTGCCCCAAAGATCGGGCTCCCAGGACGCTTCCAGAGGAAGCGTGTAAAGAGTGCTTTGCAGTTGCTGAGGGGATGTAGTGCCCGTGCCGGTCGTAGTGCCGGTCGTCGAGACCAGGTTCGCCGAGGCTCGCGAGTGTGTGACCGAGGGCGCAACCGACAGCGTGGGAAAGTATTGCGCGCGGGCCTCCCGCACCACGGCGCGGGCTTCCATGAAGTTCTCGAAATATTGTTTGATGTTCTGGTTGTTGATGTCCAGTTGTTCTTCGAGCGCGTTCAGTTCGGGATCGTTGAAGATCTCCCACCACTTGCCGCGCAGCTT
>PMHI01000193.1 GCA_003156615.1 Acidobacteriaceae bacterium
GATGCTGGTCTCCGGAGGATTGACGGGCACATATCGTTCCCCAGCCTCTCCGATCTCAGCTCCGCTCGGATTCAGTCCGAGATCGGAGGCCAAAGCGCTGTCAAAGAGAACAGCACCACCGCCCGAATCGAAAACGAAGCGAGCCGCCCGAATCGTTCCATTTTGCCTTTTGAATTGCAGCGTGACGATGGGGGCATTCCCCTCGACGGACATAGACTCCTGTCCCACGGCAGGACATGCAGTTCCCTGGGCATGAGAGGAAACCCCACCCAGAACAGCGCATACGATCAGGCTGGCGATTCTCATTAAGGACACACGCCAATCTATCAAGTTTTGAGATTGTGTGTGCGCTCTGGAATGACGGCCAGGAGATATGAACGCACTCATGCTGGATTGTCGCCACTCGGAAGTTACCGCCCAGAAAGCGGCGGGGAGGGGTCAACTTCTAGCCCGCCCTGCTTAAGTTAGATGCTTATGGGGCTTAAGGGAATTATCGTCGGTGGATGGGGTCTACTGGATCGTTCCGCCGGCTTCCGGCCACCGGAAGGGTTGGAGGGGTCNNAGGGGTCGCACCAAACCCCAACCCTGAGTTTCGAGCAGCCAGCGGCCTAAATTTGTGTCCGTGATGTCGTGTAGATCGTTGCCGACCAAGAATTTCGAGATTATGTACTTGACTCAAATGCGAACCTCTGTTAATGTTTGGTTGTGGCCTTTACTTTCCTAGCTTTCGGCGCGTTGTGCTCTTCCAGAATCGCCCGCACATGCTTGACGATCCGTGGATGGAAGATGTGTTCGACTAGCTCATCGCTGGTCATTTTGCTCGGATGCTTCTTTGCCTGCCGCTTTTTCATGGTGACCCTATGACTCCGAATGTGAATCTCTGCCAGCTAATCGAGCGGTTTGGGAACGATGAAAAGTGCCGCAAGGCGCTCGAAACCTTGCGCTGGCCCGATGGCCCCAAGTGCCTCCGCTGCAACGNNCGATACGTTTGACTGTGACTCATGCCATTACCAGTTTACGGTCACCACAGCGACGATCTTCCACGATACACACTTGGACCTGTGGAAATGGTTTCTTTGCACGTACCTGCTCTGTGAGAGCCGCAAGGGTATGTCTGCGAACCAACTCAAGCGCACGCTGGGCATTTCCTACAAGACAGCTTGGTATCTCTGCCACAGAATCCGCAAAGCTATGGCAGAAGCGGACCATAAACTGAGCGGGACGGTAGAGATTGACGAAATGTACATCGGCGGTCACACGAAGAACGCAGACAAGTGGAAGAAACACGCGCCAGTCATCGGCATCCGGGAGCGCGGCGGCCATCTTCACTTTATCAAAGCCGATGCCCCATTGAATCAATCCCAAGTGAATGAGATCATTTCCCGCAACGTGGATAAGACCGTGGACGTGATTATGACGGACGAATCCAAACTGTACAACTTCACCACCACGGCGCACCGCAAGGCGCAGCACAAAAGCGTGAACCATAGCGCCGAGGAATACGTCCGTTACGAGGGCGGTCTGTGCGTAACCACAAACGCGATTGAATCCGCGTTCTCGCTCTTTAAGCGTGGTGTCGTGGGTGCGTGGCATAACATTTCTACGAAACATCTTCCAGCCTACCTGCAAGAGATGACGTGGCGCTTCAACAATCGCAAGAACCAATATCTGTTCCGCGACACGCTCATGCGGCTTCTGGCATCGGATAACCTCGAATACAAAGAACTCACGAAGGCGGCTTAGCCCTGAGCATCAAATTCCTTTCCTGTGGGCTGAGATACTTATCACAATAGCTATTCGGCTCACCTACCGGCTGTTCGTCCCACTGATATATTCCCGCTGATGGTATGGCAACGAATCGCCAGGTTTTCTCCTGAACAATCTTAGGCTGTGTCACCAACGAATATCGTATGTTGAGCAGCGTATCTATACAGTCGGGTAAACGTGTTGCCATTAATGCGAGGCAAGTGTCAGTTTCCGCATTGCCGGGGTCCATCTCGGCGCTCGTTGTAGGAAACACCTCGGCAAAACCCCTAGGTATTGCGAGGTTTCCGCTCGACGCTACCAGCAGAACTGGATCACAAGATATTGTTCGCTTTCCGATACCCGTGCTTCCTCCGTTGCGAACTGTGAACTTTGAGAAGTATGGTCCGTTGGCGGCTGGGAGCGCGACTGTCGCACTGAGTTTCAACTGAACATCCTCTTGTTGATCTTTCAGTATTCCATCCATCCACCACCACATTATCCCCATCATTCCTATGAGCATGGCACTTGTGGCTGTCCAACCAAAAGCATATTTGATGTTGTACTTGTCCTGCTGTGGCAACAACCATACCCACAGCTCCACAGCAAGCCACGCAACAATCAGCAAGAGGCCCCAGCTTCGCAGCGTAAGCGCACCGCGACCAGTGAACGCAATGAGGAAAGCTATCACGATGCCGAACACCGGATGCGGCAATTTCGTTTGAATAGCACTGAGCACAGCCATGGATTTATGCTGCACTCTAACCGACAGAGGGATCGCTGCCGCTTCCCGCCTTGCTTGCCTTTCTCTTCGTAGCTTAGACACTGACTACATCTCCGTTCAGCCAAGGTCGTTCTCCTTGACTGCGGAGAATTGTACTCTCTTTTTTTGAGTGAGGTACATAATCTCGAAGAATTTGGCATGTCCGTCTTGGCTAACGGAGATGCAAGCCAGTTTTTCAACAAGGTCGAATATCAAGGTGTCTGGTGTCACCGTCTCTCCATAGTA
>PMHI01000504.1:0-2866 GCA_003156615.1 Acidobacteriaceae bacterium
CGCCATCGGTGATGACTTCCATTCCGGCATCGATCTGCAGATCAATGCATTCATTGACAGCACGATCCTCGATAGCCTTGAACTCAGCGGGCGTGAGATTCTCAGCCGCAAACTTATTGCGGGCCTCCTTTAGGTAAGCAGGGCGTAACAGACTCCCGACAACATCGGTGCGAAACATAACATTCTCCTGGCCGAGTCGTAGCATCACGACCGACGAGAACACCTCGTCTTATAGAGATTCAACCGGCAATCCCACACAGATAGTTCTCCGCCAATGTCTCCTTCAATGGAAGCCCGCGAAATCACTGACAAAGAAACTTTGAATCCCGCCGCCGTGTTGAAGAACCGAGCGGATACATTGGAACAACTCTATCAGGAACCATTGGCGAGAGAGGTCTTAAGATGTCGACAGAATCGTATAGACCGGCCGTGAGGGGCCAGGTATCGTTCAGGAGATAGAGGAGGAGAGGAGGATTTGAGTGCAAACCGATGATCGCCGAATGAAATGCGTCATCTTTGATCAGCCGGCCAGCGGAAACGCTAGGGTCTTCCAGGGCATTGGTGCACCCGCGTCCTTCGCCATCAAATCTCCCCGTTCTCCTCAGGCTTTTACCACTGATCTTCGACCACCGGCCGGCGTTGAAGCACGCGGCCAAGGATGCGCTCTTCCAGTGCGGCAAAGCGGGCGCTGCCGCGTGTTCGTGGTCGAGCTATGTTTACGACTTCGTCCAATGCGACGCGTCCTCCCTCAATCAAGATGACGCGATCTGCCAGAGTTACGGCCTCGGCAACGTCATGAGTCACGAGCATTGCGGTGAAACCGCGGTTTCGCCAAACGTCTTCGATGAGTTGCTGCATTTCGATGCGTGTGAGCGCGTCCAGTGATCCCAGCGGTTCGTCCAGAAGCAACAGATTTGGGTCATGGACAAGAGCGCGAGCCAACGCTACCCTTTGTCGCTGCCCCCCCGACAAAGTAGCGGGCCAGTCGTTGGCTCTTTCGGCCAGACCAACTTGCGCCAACACTTTGCGCGCCCGCGGGACGAGCGCAGGTTCCAGGCCGAGCATAACGTTGGGAAGGATTCGTCTCCAGGGAAGCAGCCGAGAGTCCTGAAACATGACGCGGACGTCTGGCTTGCCGTTGTGCTCTCTAACTTTGCCCAAAATAATGGTTCCGGTTTCCGGCGTTTCCAAACCAACGACTGACCGCAGGAGAGTACTCTTGCCACATCCGCTGCGGCCGACAACCGCCACAAATTCACCGGCGGAAATCTCAATATCGAAGTTCTCTAGCACCGTGCGGCCGCCGAAGGCGATGCTCACGCTCTTGATTCCGACCGACACACCGCGCGAGCAATGCTCGTCGGTAGCCGCGATCTCTCTCGCACTGACAGTCACAGGCAAGGTCATCCTCTATCGCGCCGTCTGATACGCCGGATTCCAGCGCAGCCAGTAGCGTTCCAATCCTTTCGCCAGAAGATCGGCGAGTTTCCCCAAAATTGCATAAAGCAGGATGCCGACCACCATGATGTCGGTCTGCATGAACTCGCGTGCGTTCATCGTCATGTAGCCGATGCCGGAGCGCGCTGAAATCGTTTCGGCGACGATCAAGATCACCCACATCAGCCCGAGAGAGAAGCGCACGCCTACCAGAATGGAGGGCAAAGCTCCGGGCAGAATGATCTCCCGGTATAACGGCCATCCAGACAGGCCATACGTTCGCCCCATCTCCAGAAGTCCGCGATCGACCGAGCGAATCCCGTGAAAAGTATTGATGTAGACGGGGAAGAAAACACCCAGTGCAACCAGAAAAAGCTTGGCCGATTCGTCGATGCCAAACCACAGAATCACCAGAGGAATGAGCGCCAGAGGAGGGATGTTGCGGACCATTTGAATGGTGGTGTCGAGCAGAATTTCAGCCCAGTGCATAGAGGCGGTGAGCAACCCGAGCAACAGTCCCACACCGCCCCCAACCACGAAACCTGACAAGGCACGCAGGGTACTGACCCGAACATGCATCCACAATTCACCGGAGATGCTGAGTGCGATGAACGAACTCACCACCCCGCGTGGCGAGGGCAGAAAGCGGCTGGGCAGAATCCCCGCGGAAGATGCCCACTGCCAAACAATCAACAGCGAAATGGGCACGACCCACGGCAATGCTTGCTTCGCCAGAATACTCAGCCGAGGCCGGTTTTTCTTGGCAGGACTTTCCTGGCGCTGGTTCATGATTCCTCGCTCAGCGTTGGGCCTGGGTTTCCGCTAACATTCCCGGCAAAGTCGCATCGCGGACATTGATGTGCTTGGGAATCAACTTGAGGTCGTAGAAGGCGTCCGCGACTCTTTGTTGCTCCGCAAGCACGGCATCGTTGACTGGCGTCACACCGTAGCCGCCCCGAGACAGTGCCAGTTCAAGCGTCGCTTGATCCAGACCGATCTGCGGTTCGAGCGCTGCGGCTGCCCCTTTCGTGTCCGTCTTTGCCCATTGATCGACTGTCGCCAGTTCATCAAGGATGATGGCGATCACGTCCTCCCTTTTTTTGGCGTAGGACCGCGCGGCAAGAAAGAACTGGTGATTGCTGACTACACCGTTGCCATCGGCGAGAATGCGAGCATCGGTTTGCCTTTGCGCCGCGGCGAGAAACGGCTCCCAGATCGCCCACGCGTCCACGCTGCCCCGCTCGAAGGCCGCTCGCGCATCCGCCGGCGTCAGGAATATGGTGTCAATGTCGTTGTAGTTGACGCCTGCGCGCTGCAACAGCTTGATCAGCAGAAAGTGAACGTTTGAGCCTTTGTTGAGCGCCACTTTCTTGCCCTTGAGTTCGGCCACCGTCTTGATGGGCGAATTCTTGGGAACGAGAATCGCCTC
>PMHI01000504.1:2905-3421 GCA_003156615.1 Acidobacteriaceae bacterium
CAGCCGTTTCTCCAAACTGCCGCGCGCTTTGAGCAGCACCAGTGTGCCGTATTTCTGGTATCCGATGCGTAGGACGTTATCGGCATTTTGGGTCAAAGCGAATGGCGTTAAAGCCATTAGGACCAAGATAGGGGCCACGACCGTACGGCGAAACGTTGCAGGTAGAGAATTGCGCATAAGTCTGGGTCCTTCGTCGATCTCTGTTCAGGAATAAAATGAGGGCTTCGGAAGCTGGCGATTCAAGGCCCAGTCTCCCAACTCGCGAATCTTATAGTCGACTGGATCATGCAACGTGTGAGTGCGCAGGTTGCGCCAGTAGCGGTCGATCCGCGCAGGACCGGCGGCGGCGCGGGCTCCCATTACTTCGAACATCCGGCTGGTGATCTCCAGGCCGACCTTGCTGGTGGCGACCTTCGAGGTGGCGACGTCCAGCGCGCACTTGCCACGCTGATTTTCAGTGATCGCGTCTCCGCTCTCCCAGGCTCGCTGCAGAGACTCTCCCGCGATGTCCGTGAG
>PMHI01000471.1 GCA_003156615.1 Acidobacteriaceae bacterium
GACGGCCACCCTACGGATCTCCGTACTGTCGATCTACTACATAAGTATGGTCTCAAGGCGACTTTCTATGTTCCGGGTGCCAATGGAGAACGCACGGTGATGGAGGCTTGCGAAATTAGAGAAATCGATCGGCAGTTCGAGGTCGGCAGCCACACCCTAAATCATTTGCGCTTGACCAGGCTCCCTGCCCAAACGGCCTGGCGAGAAATATGTGATGGCAAGAAATTCTCGGAAGACGCGGTGGGCCATGAAGTGGTCTCGTTCTGCTACCCAGGTGGGAAGTTTAATCATCGCGTCGCAGCGCAGGTCGCTGCAGCGGGTTTTCTCGCCGGGCGCACCTGCCGCTACTTTCTTAATGACTATCCCAAGAACCCATTTGTTTGGGACATAAGTACCTACGCCAATACTTGCCCCGCACACGTTCAACTTAGGCACTGCCTTCTGGAATCTAACTTCGCCGGCGCTTATAAGTACGTTACGACATTCAAGGCGCGCGTGCCTTGGGCAGCGCAGTTCATTTGTGCGCTCGAGGACGTCTCTCGCGAGGGTGGAATAGCCCACCTCTATTTCCACAGCTGGGAAATCGATCAGAACGGCGAGTGGGACGATCTGGAGGGACTGTTCAAAGCAATTGCCCGATATTCGCTGACGCCAGTGACCAACGGATTCCTTTATCGACGTTGGCACGAAAAACGNNGGGTTGGTCAGTTCGCCGCTTCCAGCATGATCGGCTTTACGCCGATAGACACCGACGTCCAGGATTAGAGGAGATCCGGGGTTAATGGCGGCCTTCGGGGTGTTCGCCCCGGCGGGTGCAGAAGAGCTCTGCACCTGTTTGGAATAAAAGTACATGATTAATGGTTTTGCCGGACGGTTCCACGCTCAGGCTTGGCGAAGACATACGCCTTTTCTCCAGCAAGACTTTCCATCCATAATTGCCCGATCGTCGATTGATCCACTCCACACTGGCGCTTGCCAGCAGACCGAGGAGCGCAGCGCGAGAAGGCTTGAGTTCCCGTCTCCAGCATAACCACGCGAGGACTACTCTGGTGCGATGATTTATGCAAGCTATGCAAGCTATTTATGACTCAGGAGACTAGGCTGCAAATCGAATTGCGGGGCATTCTGTGGCGGCGGTCGAACGCAAGTGGCGGCCCCAACTCCGCAATTGCGACTCCCCTTCCACCAATTGCTGGCGGCTAATAGAAAAACAAACGGCGCGGACCCGACGGCCCGCGCCTCCATCCCGGACGACAGACTAGTTCTGCTTCATTGAGTCGTCTTTCTTCATGGTGTCGTCCTTCTTCATGCTGTCGTCCTTCTTCGTAGTGTCTTTCTTTGCGGCCTTAGCCTTCTTGGCCNNTCGTCTTTTTTCATTGCGTTTTGCGTGGTGCTATCTTGCTTCATGGCGTCCTGGGCAAAGGCTCCCATCGGGGCTGCCAGGATACAGGCAAGCGTCAGACTGCCAACAAACGTCTTCATGGTTTTCTCCTTGGGTGAGTCTTGAGTTAGGTCGTCCGGCAGGTCTGCACCTTCAGACTCAGATCAGACGTGCCAGCGGGCAGAAAGTTACAACACCGAGATCAAAGCTTAAAACACAGGGGGCACGGGGACGCAAGCTAAGGCGAACATTCTCAGCAGGTCAGTTGATTGCGGGAGATCTTCAGACCACTCAGATTGCCCAACACAGTGACGGCGACGGATTCGGTCTTGAAGAACTCCTGGGCCAGGCTCTGCAGATCGTCGGCAGTTACGGCTTCAATCTTCTGGACCAGCTCGTCAAGGTCCTGGAAGCGATCGAAGTACATTTCCTGGCGAGCCAGGTTTGACATGCGTGCCGTGCTCGATTCGAGCGAGAGCATCAGGCTGCCCTTGAGCTGATCTTTGGAGCGGCGTAATTCTTCTTCCGGCACTGGCCTAATTTTTAGATCGCGGAATTCGCTGACCACAGACTGCACTACCTTGGCCGCCGATGCCAGGGAAGTTCCAGCGTAGACTGCCATGCATCCGGTGTCGCGGTAGGGATTAAGGTCGCTGTAGATGGAGTAGGCCAGGCCCTGGCGCTCGCGGATATTCTGGAACAAACGCGAACTCATGCCTCCGCCGAGCAGGGTGTTGAGAATGTAGCCGGCATAGCGCTTCTCGTGGGCAATGGGATATGCCGGTACGCCGATGCAAAGCTGCACTTGCTCGAGAGCTTTCTTGTTGCGCAAGACGATGCGAGGAACGATCTTGGGTGCGGGCGAATGGAAGCCGTTCTGCGCGGGTTTCAGNNTGCTCGAAGTGCTTGACCACGAGGTCGACGAACTGATTATGGTCGAGATGCCCGGCGGCAGCGACGATAATGTTGCCAGGCGCGAAGCGGTGGGTGTAGGTGTCAAGCACGGCCTGGCGCTCGAATTTCTTTACCGTTTCTTTGGTTCCGAGGATGGGCTTGCCGAGAGGATGATCCTTCCAGAAGTTCTGGGTAAAGATTTCGTGGACGAGGTAGTCGGGATTGTCCTCGTCCATCTTGATCTCTTCGAGGATCACGCCGCGTTCGCGGGCGATGTCCTCGTCCGTGAAGTTGGGATACAGTACCAGGTCGCTGAGAATTTCGAGCGCCAGCGGAACATGCTCGTCGAGCACTTTGACGTTAAAGCAGATGCATTCCTTGGAAGTGAACGCGTCCATGTTGCCGCCGATGGAATCGACCTGGCGGGCAATTTCCTCGGCGGTGCGGTGTTTGGTCCCTTTAAAGACCATGTGTTCGATGAAATGGGAGATGCCGTTCGATTGCGGCGTCTCGTCACGAGAGCCGGTTTCGAGCCAAATGCCAATGGAAGCCGAGCGGATGTGCTCCATCTGCTCGGTAATGACGGTGAGGCCGTGGGGCAACACCTGGCGGCGAATGCTGCGAACTTCTTTAAACATGACGATGTCAGTGGCGGAACTTTCTCAGAGGGTACCCTACTATTCTTACACATCTGGCAGGGTGGGGCGGGGTGTGCGAGAATAAGATAGTTAGTTATTTAGAATCAGTGAGTTGCGGATCCTTTGTGATGCTCTGCTGCTTGGTTTTGAGCCGGGCGCACTCGCCCCGAGTGCCAAAGCGTAGGGGAATGGTTAGACCAGAACCGCGAGAAGCATGACGATTTGAGGAAGAACTTGGAAGATAGGGACTTCAGACGAGCAATGCTTGGTATGGATCGCGAGGAGATCACTGCCTTGGTGAGTGAGGCGGGTGAGCCTGGATATCGCGCCAAGCAGATTATGGCTGCGGTTTACCGCCAGCGAGTGGAAACTTTGTCGGAGATTTCTACGCTACCCCAGGAGTTTCGGGAGCGGTTGTCTGAGAGCGGGGTTTCCGTCGGGGCGGCGCGGATTGAGAAGAAGTTTGTGTCCGTGGATGGAACCGTGCGGTACTTGATTGGGTTTTCTGGTGGACACAGTGTCGAGACGGTTTGGATGCCGGAGGGGGATGGCGGGGAAGCTGGGGATGGGTCGGAGGCAGGGGCGGAAGCGGAGACGATCGGCTTCACTCCCTCGGGGGCTAAAACCCAGGTCCAAATGCCTGCCTCTGACGCAGCCCTCGAAGGCCTTCTCCACCCTTCTCAAAATGCTGTCGGTGCTGTTCGCACCAGCCCTGTTCGCAGCAGCCAAGTTCGCACCGACCAGGAACGCGCGAGACAGGGGCGTTCGACGATTTGCATTTCCAGTCAGGTGGGATGTGCTGTGGATTGCCAGTTTTGTTTGACCGCGTTGCTGGGCGTGACCCGCAACCTGACTGCGGGCGAGATTGTGGGCCAGGTTTGTGCTGTGCTCAAAGATCAACACATTTCTCCGCCGGAGGATCGGATCAACCTGGTTTTCATGGGCATGGGCGAGCCNNCATTGCGGAGCGGCGAATGACGGTGTCGACGGCGGGGATTGTGCCGCGCATCCGGGACTTTGGCGGGGAGACGATCCGGCCGAAGCTGGCGATTTCTTTGAATGCATCCAACGATGCACTGCGCACGCGACTGATGCCGGTGAACAAGAAATGGACTCTGGAATTGCTGATGGCGGCGGCCCGGGAGTTTCCGCTGCGTACGCGGGAGTGGATCACGTTTGAGTACGTGCTGCTTGGCGGGGTGAACGACACACCGGAGAATGCGAAGGAAGTGGTTGAATTGCTGCGTGGGCTGCGCTGCAAGGTGAATCTGATCGCGCTCAATCCAGGGCCGGGAATTGACTTTACGACTCCGAGTGCGGAGCGGGTGGCAGCGTTTCAGAAGATTCTGCGGGACGCGGGAATACCGGCTTTTGTGAGGCGTCCGCGGGGCCGGGACATCTATGCCGCCTGCGGCCAGCTCAAGAGAACGGTTGAGGTTGCCACATCACCGGAACTCCAGCTTCAGTCGATTGCTCCGGTGCCGCACAGATGACCGGGATCTCGACCCGGACGTTGGTTCTCGCGCGGCGGTCTTGCTCCCAGAGAATCCGTCCATCATGTTGCTGCAGGATGCCTTGACAGGCGCTAAGTCCCAAGCCGGAGATTGTCTGGTCTTCTTCTTTTTCTTCGTTTTCGGCTGATTCGCCGGCGAGGCTGGTGTCGGAGATGTTGATGATAGCGAGGCCATCTTTGCATTCCGCGGTAATGGTCAGGGTTCGATTACGGTGCTGGCCCACTGCGTACAGCGCGTCGTTGATGATCTGCACACAAACCTGGAGCAACTGGTTGGAATCTCCCCGAACCAGCAGCGGGTCCTGGGAGAATTCGGCGCGCACTTCGAGGTTGAGAGCTTGCCACTGAGGTTGCGAGAGTTTGACGGCGGTACGCAGCAAAGTTTTGAGATCCACCGGGGCCATAGCGGCTGGGCCTTGTCTGGCAAAACTGAGCAGGCTGGCCACCAGAGACTTGGTGCGCCGGACGTGCTGCCCGATTCTTCCCGCCAGTTCGAACTGTTCCGGGTTGAGTGGCGTGGTCAGAAGAATATCGGAATAACCGAGCATGGCGGCGATGGGATTGTTGAGTTCGTGGGTTACGCCGCCCACCAGCTGTCCGATCGAGGCCAGTTTTTCCGACTCCGTGATCTGCGTCTGCAAACGTTTCAGGTTGGCCAGGGACTCCCGCGAGTGTGTCAACAGGCGGAGCAGTTCCCGGTCGAGCAAGTGCTGCCGGGCGAAAACCATGACGCCCATCAGAAGCGCCGCGGCCAGCGTCAGAACCAGGCGGAACGAACGGATAGGCGGGGGAAGCACCGTATCCACCAGAGCCCAGGTGGCAAACAGCGGGAGCGAGAAGGCCGCAATCATGCCCAGCCGCGCCAGCCACACGCCATGAGATGTGGAAGTGGAGGGGACACCAGCTTGAGGTTCGCGGTCGCGGGTCCACAGACCGATCACAGTGATCCAGGCCATAGAAACAGCGAGCGGAATGTCGAACAGACTTCCGCTGTAATAGACATGCCAACTGAGCGCAAAGTTGGCGACGTAAGAACCGCCGGCGTAGATTAAGTTGGCGCCGAACAGACTGGCATAAAAGGTTTTCCAGCCGTTCTTGCTGTCCATCCAGGCCAGGAACAAGGCACCCAGAAAAGCCAGTTTCTCGATGAGGTACAAAGAATTAAGATTGTTAGCGTAGGCGGGCACATCGACAACGATGTACTGCCAGGGGANNAGGCGGCGCAGGCGGGCGGCATACTCATCCTGCGGAGCATGAGGCCGGAGCGCCAGAGCGGCCATCAGCGGGACAATGTGCAGGAAAAGGATGATGTCGGCCGCGCATAAGTCCGGGACATCGGTGCGCAGCCAGACTTCGTAGTAGGTCCAAAACAGCTGGTAGGAAAACCAGAGGGCGATGCCGGCAGCCATGAGCGTCCAGAACAGACGCGAGCGCCCGCGTGACCGCACCGCGTGAGGGATGAGGGAAACCGTTCCGGAAAACAGCAGNNGCAGCCAGGACCAGAATCGCAAGACAGGCTACGATGCCTGCGGTCCAGAGCTTGCGATAGGTGCGCAACAAGACAGTCCTCGCTGCCATTCTAGACTGGGACTAGAGAAGGCACCGGTTACGGAAGTCATCCGGGAGAACTTGGAATCGGGTAATTTAGTAATGGAAAGAGCTCGCGCCCGGCTTCCGTTACAAAATCACCCAATTGGCTCAATCCTTACGATTACGCTCGGAAAAAGAGTGCAGCAGAAAGTTTTGCTTGCTCTCGATCTTTCTTATCAATAGTATGCGAATCATTCCAGGACTTGGCAAATTCGGTAAGGAAGCGAGCCAAACGCACGCTGGTTGCGTTGCCAAGAACGCGACGCTTCGGGGGGCTCGCCCAGATTCCCGCGACCAGCTCGGGGCAGGCTCATCCCTGGGCAAACAACCCTTGTTCATGAGTGACACTCAAACTCCACTACACAAATTCATTCTCCAGCGGGAAGTGACTCGACTTGCAGGCTGACGCTAATAACCGTTTTCTTGGCAGACCGCAGGCTCCCGCCGACCCCAGCGAAATTCGGCGCACCGAGCGCTGGTTGGCAACGGCGCGTGTGTTTCTGGCGGTTTCCGCCCTGGTCGCAATCCGAATGGATCCAACCGAACTGGGCAATTCTCCGGCGGCCTACGGTCTGCTGGGGTTCTATATGGGGAATAGCGTCCTGGTGCTGATGCTGCTCCGCCGGCGGCAGGCGTCTACGGCTCGGTTTCGAATTCTGGTACATGCGGCCGACATCATGTGGCCGGCCTTCATCTCGGTGTTCGCGGATGGTCCGAGAAGCCCGTTCGTTCTGTTCTTCGTTTTTGTGCTGACGGCGGCGGCTTACCGGTGGGGCTTGTGGGAGACGTTGAGCACGGCGGCGGCGGAAGTGGTATTGCTGTGGGCCGAAAGCTTCGTGATATTCCATGTTTTGGCGACACACGGGATACGCGTGCCCTGGCACATTTTGGCCGGTCTGAAAATCAATGTGGGCGAGTTCGAACCGAAGCGTTTGTTCATGCAATCGGTTTATTTGCTGGTGATGGGGTTGCTGCTGGGTTATCTGGCGGAGCAGCAGAAGCGGCTGAGGGCGGAGAAGGCTGCGGTGACCCGCATTCTGGCAAAGGTGCGTGTGGAAGCCGGGCTGACGGGAACTCTGCAGCAGATTTTCCGTGAAGTCCTCGGCCTGTGCGGAGCAGTGCGGCTGCTGGTTGCGGCGCAGGAGATTCCCAGCCACAGAATGTTTCTGGGCGAATTGCGCAATGAAGATGGGGCGTCTCCCGATTTCGTGTGGCTCGAATCCAGCCCGCGGGACGCCAAGAGCTATCTGGAGGATTTTCCGGGTGAAGTGTGTTACGCGGCGGACGAAGGAAAACGCTGGTCGGTGATCGCACTGGACCGTGAGGGCAACCAACTGCCTTCGCCGTCCTGCGAACCGCTGGCTCGACTGCAGTTGCGGCAATCCTTTCGGTCGCTGATTATGATTTCCTTCGTATTCGGAACCGAGTGGCGGGGGCGGGTCATGGTGTTTGACCCTTCGTGGCAAGGGGAGACGCAGGAAGGACTGCGTTTTCTGCTCGATTTGCTCCGTCAGGTGGGTCCGGCCGTGTACAACGTCTACCTGCTGCACCGGCTGAGGCGGCGGGCTAGCGCCGCGGAGCGCGCGCGCTTCGCCAGNNCAGGCGGAGACCACGCCGGCCGTAGTGGGCGGCGAACTGGGCCGGATTCAGGGTTTGCTACGGGAAGAGGTTCTGAAGCTGCGGGAACTGATGCAGCAGATGAAGTTGATCGACGTGGATGCTCGAAGATTCCTGAGCGTGGTGACCGACACGGTGGAACGGTTTGAGCGGGAGACCGGGATTTCCGCGCGTTTTGTCACCGACATTGAGAAACTGGAGATGCCCGGGAAGGTCTGCCGCGAGATGTTGGGGATCGTCCAGGAGGGGTTGGTCAACGTGCGCAAGCACAGCCGAGCGCGCCATGTGCTGGTGCGACTGGGTTCGAGTGACAGCCAATGGAGCCTGACGCTGGAGGATGACGGCAAGGGTTTCCCTTTTTCCGGCCGCCTGACGCAGGACGAACTGGACCAGATGGGGAAAGGGCCGATGATCATCAAGGAACGGGTCCGTTTAATTGCAGGCGCACTCACGGTAGAATCGAATCCCGGTCAGGGGACGCGCCTGGAAATCAAGGTTGCGAAGGGTGGAGAGGTTTCCGATGAACTTTAAGAAATCACAGCCTGTTCGTATCGTGATTGCGGACGACCATCCAATTTTCCGGGATGGACTGCGCCGTCTTCTGGAAGCGGAACCGGATTTGAAAGTTTTGGGGGAGGCCTCAGACGGCGCGGAAGCGGTCCGACTGGCGCGGCAGTTGAAGCCCGACATTCTTTTGCTGGACCTGGCGATGCCCAAGCATCCCGGCCTCGAAGCTCTGCGGGATCTGAGCACGGGGGAGAGTTCCACTCCCGTGCGCGTGATCCTGCTGACGGCGGCGGCGGAGAAGAGCCAGATTGTGGAAGCTCTACAGTTGGGCGCGCGGGGAGTGGTGTTGAAGGATTCCGCCACTCAGTTGCTGTTGAAAGCGATCCACACCGTGATGTCAGGGGAGTACTGGGTGGGACGCGAGAGCGTCTCGAACCTGGTGCAATATTTGCGAACTCTGGTGCAGTCTTCGAGCGACGAAGCACGGCGGAAGAAATTCGGCCTGACCCCGCGCGAGTTGGAGATTGTGGCCGCGGTGGTGGCGGGATACTCGAATAAGGAGATTGCGGAATACTTCAAGATCAGCGAAGACACGGTCAAGCATCATCTGAGCAATATTTTCGACAAGCTGGGAGTTTCCACGCGGTTGGAGTTGGCGCTGTTTGCGGTGAACCAGTCGCTTCCGCTGAAAAGCATTGGCTGACAAGGACTTAAGAGCTGGCGCCGAGGTAAACGGAGATGGCACTTCTGGGCCATTGGCGGGCGCGCTGGCTGAACTTATGATGGCTCTAGACCACCCTCGGGAGAGAAACTGATCCTGTCACAGCGTGTGCGCGATCTTCCCCCGCTTGAGCGATGGGGGTACGGGGAAGACGAATTCTAGGAGACGGAGCCCGTGGCAAGAAATCTACAAAAGCTTTGGAAGGATGAGAGTGGCCAAGACATCGCCGAGTATGCGGTGATGCTGGCTGTAATTCTGGTGATCGTGGTGGGTACGATCCAGCTCATTGGCTCGAACGCCAACAACGTATTCTCGAATGTTGCCAGCGCCATTCAGTAGGTCTTAGGTGCCGGGCCTCGGGCGAGTGCCCGGACGTGGGCAGCATCGGCACCAGTTCCCTGCGAAGTTCTCGCCTGCAGCCACGCCCAGATGAGCCAATGCTCCCGTCCAGCAGTTCCAGACGATGCCGCTAGGGTAGAGAATCTTCTGGAACTCGGCTCCGCCCTGTTTCTTCCGCCTTCGTACCTCCCGAGTTAGAGCTCAGAAGAATTTCACAAGAAATTTTCACAATGTTGCTCCCGGAGGGACGAAGAGGAATGCACGCGAGTGGCGAGCCACGCTTTGGCGCGGCTAAATATTTCTCCTCGCGTAAGCCACCCTATCTTTCGAGCAACGGAGTGCCGGGTAGGCTATTGCGGGCGCGGGTGGTGCAGCCGTTGTACTCGATTCGGAGCGAGCGGCTGCTGATGGAAGAGGTCGACGACAACATTCTGTTCCGCGGTTTGCGACCTGCCGCACCCGCCGCTCCGGCGACAAGTAGCTGAACATCTGGCTCTGCTTGATCGTTTCCCCGCGCATGCCCTCTGGTACACAAATTCGGGAGTTTTCAGCGCCGAGGCGGTACTTGCTACCGAGCAAACGCTTCGCCAATCCAGCTAGCTATAGCTGGACTAGGACCTAATACCCTTTCTGCGCGCGCCGCAATCACATTCTCACTTCGGAGTGGGCGCTGTAAGCGCGACTTTCTCGCTGCCCGGAGCCGAGAGTCTGGTGAGATAAGGGAAAAATGGAGTGATCTCGAAGGGCATCTTTTCCTTCGCCGAAGTGAGGGCCACCGGCTTTGCCTTCGCCAGTTCCACCTGGTCCGTGTAGGGATCTAGCTTGATGCGTCCTCCGAGTGGAAGCGCGGCAATCTGATCGGCGCGTTGCGGCTCGAGTTGGGGTGCGGACGCCAGTAGCGCTGACATCCGGATGCTCTTGCCGCTGGCCACACTATTGCCCAAGTGCGGGCGAATCAGATTGGGCAGATCGGGAGCACTTTGTTGCACGGCCTTTAAGAACAACCCGGCACTCCCCAGTTTGTCCTTGTAAGGAGAATTCTTCAACAATTCCA
>PMHI01000777.1 GCA_003156615.1 Acidobacteriaceae bacterium
GGACATTCCAATCGCGAGCGTATGAGTACTATGACCCTGACGTGAACTCCGTGGCCCAGCCGGTGCAATTAGAGGTAAGCCAACGCTAGTGCATCTTTCATGGCGTACAGGCAACGGGAGGGGCGCACAAATCGCATACCCGGTGTCACAGGACAAACGCAATGCCAAGAAATAAACCGCCATGCTCAGCCTGTCGACGGCAATAGGATTCACGGTTGGGCCCTGTCGACCGGCAAGAGTTCAAGATTCAGGACTTCAAACGGCTGCAGGTCAAACGTGTGTGGTTGACCCGCCACCAATGAAACCGATGGGACTCCGCTGTCGTGTTTCCACGGGCTTCGCGCCACGAACTTGGAATCCGTAGTCGCGGGTAACTCAAGTACCCGGCCCACGTCGATGGATAGGCTCTGCGGCCGATCGCTGGGATTGCGGAGTGTAAGTATGGCTTTTGCAGGCGACCACGCGGCCCAACCGTAAACTTCAAGTTTGCCCGGATTGCCGCCGATCCAGTGCGTGTCCCTCAGAACTCCCGCGTTACGCCGCGACCAGTTCGCACCTTCCGCCAGCACGTCCCAATTGTCCTTTGAAAGGAGTGCGTGCGAAACGTACATCTCCTGCAGCTGCGTCCCGCTCCCGAAGTAATCGTGAACTTCATTCTCGAAGTCATTTCCCGGATCGCTCTCCAGGTGTTCGGCCTGCCGGGCGTAGATCAACCCATGCAGCATCAGGGAATTCAGCGGAAACAGTGGTCCCGCCTGCACAATATTCTGATACGTCTGCTGGTCACGGTACGTGATCCATTTCTCACGCCAACTCCCAACACCCGCAAAGCTGTGATCCTCTCCGCCTCTCCAGATCGAATCGGCATAAAGCAACCAGAATGGCGAAGGATATGTGCCGGTGGTGAGATTGACGTAAATCTCCGGCTTGGCCGAGCGCCAGGTTTGGATCAGACTAATAGCGGCGGCAAAATCACTGTCGAAAGCGCTCGCGGGAAAAACCGTGTTAACGTTGCCCGTCCCGTCAATCTTGAAAACATTCACGCCCTCCGTCCTAATGAAGTCCAACGACACTTCGCGGAAACGATCGTAGTACTTGGGGCCGGAGAGGGCGAATCCTCCTTTGTTGATTTCAAGCCCAATCTTGCGGCCATACTCAAGCCGCCTTTGTTTGGCTTCATCGTATCCGCCCCACGGGGAAAGCCACACTCCCATGCCTGCCCCATATTGCTCGGCGGCGCCGCTCAATGGAGACAATCCTTGAGGGAAACCAGAGTTCATGCGCCATGACGATCGAGGATCGTCCCACCCATCGTCCAAGAGAAAAGAATCCAGCTTCACGCCGCGGCTACGGACCAACTCCGCTCCGAATGCTCCGATAACGTCGAGCACTGCGGGCGCGTCGTAGGGCTTGCCAAAGCCAATGTCGTACCAGGAGTTGTAATGCAGAAACGTCCGGTAGGGGTGGGCGCGTTCCCGTTCCACATAGTTCAGGAAACTGCGCCGCATCTGTCCTGCCGGTGAGACTCCGATCACTAGCGAATAGGTGACTGTCTGTCCCTTTCTCAGGGGCAGCTCTCTCTTCATGGTGCAAGTGATTATGTCCGCGGCTTCGCACTCCGCCAGCGGATTCTCGATACCTAAGAAGACGTTGCCCACGGTCACGGGAGATCCCTTGACGGTCCCTGCCACCCGCGCACCCGCCAAGCTGTCATTGAATAATCGGACTTCGGCAATCGCCTGATCGTCGCGGAGGGCTGAGATCGTAATCTCCTCTCGGACGTAGTTTGAATCGTCCCGCAACATCACACGCCAGTCCACGGCAACTGTTTGTTTAGGGTCTTGCAGTCGCAAGAGACCGGATTGACCTTCGAGATGGTCAGCCGCGCGCGAGGAATGCGGATTTGCAGCCAGGGCCTCGGTTCGCGGTGCACCCACCAGCTTCATCGCGGAAGCTGGGAGCCGCGTCCCATCCTTGAAGATGATTGCGAAAGGATCCCGTGGCAAAGAGAACCCTTCCTCGGTGACGTGATTCACGAATTTCGATCCCGCCAGTTTACCGCTGGCAACCGACCACTCCGCCTCCAACACGCGGTTCGATAAGGACACAACACTCCCGCGAGCCTCCGCCCTCGCTCTGCCCGGAGGCGCTCCCAGGAACAGCGAATCTTGCGCTCCCGCCAGGGCCCCCCAGAGACCAACACTGGCGAGAAAGGCGGACTTCAACAAGAAGATAGATTTATGTCGGGAAGGCATTAGCTTCAGGAGCAAGTGTACCAATTGCAAACAACGGCGGACCGCTACTGCGCAGTCGTTTGCAAAATGTGGCCGGACCGTTCACCAGCCATGCAGCGCTGCGCGACGCGATCCAATTGCGCATACACCAAAGGCGTGAGCTGATCGAGAGCCCGCTCGTCTCCGGTAGTCCAGGCCTTGGGGAGTTGGGTCACTTGGTGGGTCGAAGGCAGAGCCATTCAAGCCTCCGTAGTTGGAATACTTTGCACCTCGGCACGGACGAAAGCCCAGCCGCTGGCGGCAGCCTTCCTCTGAGC
>PMHI01000424.1:0-146 GCA_003156615.1 Acidobacteriaceae bacterium
CAGCAAATCGTTAGTTGAGATTCGCGCTGGGGCTGCGGCTGCGGCTGCCGCACCTGTGCCCGCAGATGTCTTTGGCGACGGAGAAGCCACCGGCGTAGGCAGGTTCGGAATACGATTCGTAGGAGTAGACATAATGGGCCGTGTGT
>PMHI01000424.1:159-4623 GCA_003156615.1 Acidobacteriaceae bacterium
GCTTCCATTACCAAGGTCACTTTCGCCGGGAAAAAAGAGGCGAAACGCCCTGTTTACAGCCGATTTGCTGCCGGGAAATTCCGGAGCTGGAGCGCTTGCCAGGCAGGCCAGTTTGATGTTGAAGGAAAAATCTCGCCGGGAGATTCCTCGGCCCGCTGGTGAAAACGCGGGCCTTCGGGACGACGCCCGTCGAGAGGTCCGTAGTGTGGAAACCAGACTGACCCACTACCGGGAACTCCGCCCATTTGGGCCAACCCATCATCCTTTGATATCGTGCCCCATGCCTCAGGCCCCTCCCGCCCCAGATCTTATTCGCGAACAAGGGCTCCACCATCAGCTCACCGCCGGCCAAATGACCATGGTCGCCGTCGGAGGCTCCATCGGCACCGGGCTTCTTCTAGGTTCAGCCGCAGCCCTCGAAGTCGCCGGCCCCGGCGTGATCCTCAGCTACATCATCGCCGCCTTCATTGCCTACACGGTTGCGATGGCTCTGGGCGAGTTGGCCAGCATGCACCCCGCCGCCGGATCATTCGGCCTCTACGGCGAACTCTATCTCAATCAGTATCTGGGATTTCTCTGCCGCGCCGGATACTGGGCGGCTATTGCCTTCTCCGTCGGAGCCGAACTCGTCGCCTCGGCCACTTACATGACCTACTGGCTCCCCGCCGTGCCCAGCGAAATCTGGGTTATCGTGTTTTCCGCTCTGCTCCTCCTCGTCAACCTGCGCAGCGTGAGTTCCTACGGACGCTTCGAGTTTTGGTTTTCCATGATTAAGTTAGCGACCATCGTGGCCTTCATCCTGGCTGGCGCGGCGCTGCTCGCGAGCGGCCGCGTAGCCCCGCAATATACTGCGCATGGCGGATTCCTGCCCAAAGGCCCAATCGCCCCTCTGCTCGCGGTGTTCTGGGCCATCTACGCTTTCGGCGGCGTCGAGATGCTCGCCGTCACCACCGGCGAATCGCGTTCCTCGAAGGACATCCCTCGCGCCGCTCGCCTCACCTTCTTCCTGCTAGCCGGCGTCTACCTCGGCGCCATCACCGTTCTGGTCGGCGTTATGCCCTGGAACCACGCCGGTGTCTCCGAAAGTCCATTCGTCAGCGTGCTCCGCCTGGCCAAAGTCCCAGCCGCCGCCTACTTCATGAATTTTGTAGTCCTCACCGCCGCGCTCTCCGGAGCCAATGCCAAACTCTACGTCGCCTCCCGCCTGCTGTTTTCCATGGGTCGTTCCGGATGGGCTCCCGCGCGACTCGGNNTGGGCTCCGAAACAAGCATTCGTCTACATCATGGGAGCCGCATTCTCCGGCTTGATCTTCTCCTGGGCCATCTCCCTGGCAGCCCACGTAAGCTTCCGCCGACGCCTCACTCGCCAGCAACTCGCTCTCCTGCCCATGCGCTCTCCTCTGGGAATCTGGGGATCGATCCTAGGCTTCGTCCTGGCCTCCGCCGCAGTTCTCCACACTCTGTTCTCAACCCGAGTCAACGCGCTCGCCGGACTCGTCTTTTTCGCAGTTCTCACCCTCGCCTACGTATTGCTGAAACGCCGCCACCAAGCATCGTAAGAGTGCTGGTGTGGGGGACTGCCGCCGCTCGGCCGCAGTTTCGATAGATTATTTTCATGCGCAGGACGGACAAGGGTTCTCGGTCCCCGGTCTAAAGATCAACGATCCCTTCCGCTCAACGCGAATATCGATATAGCGGCGTATCAGCGGAGGTGCAGCGGTTCGGTCTTGCCGGCCGACCGGGTCGTGACTTCTCTCGGCGTCCCCGTCGCGCTGAGCCCTCAGTTGAAGGGCACTGCGCTAAGATCGCTCCGATCCCGAAAGAATCAAGTAAAGATTAAGCAAAGTTTCGGCTGAGCTCCTGCGACCTACGTTCTGTGAATCTGTGCCCTCCGAGGGAAGGATTTTTGCGGCCACCGATGAACCGCCAATGAGTCCCTACTCCATTACCAAGGTAAGCCCACGTCACCCTTTTCTGCTGCCAGCGCCCGACACGCTCCGCTAGCCTCGATACAGGGCGCGCCCCGAATCCAGCCCCAACGGATCCGATTTGATTCCATCTACCCTGCTATTGCGTTCCTCGAGTCCAGCCGGCTTTACTGTTTATTGCGTCATCGGAATCTGCGCCGGAATCTATTTTTTCTTTCAAGGCTTCCGCCTGTTGCGGCGCCGTCACCTCGTCCTCGACACGCCGGTTTCGAAGATTCGCAGCGCTCCCCTCGGAATGGTCGAACTCTGCGGTCTGGCCGTCGGTCCCTACACCATGGTCGCCCCCATCACGTCCCGCCCCTGCTATTACCACCGCAGCCTCGTCTGGGAATGGAAGCGGGAGGGCAGAAGCAGTAAATGGGTCAAGGTGGCCGCCGAGTGCATGCATGTTCCTTTTTTTCTGGACGACAACACCGCAACGGTCATGGTCGACCCGCGCGGCGCCGACCTCGACCTGCATCGCGACTTCCATGAGGAATTCTGCGACTCCTTCTTCACCACAAAAGAAGAAGTGCCCGACAACGTCCGCAGTTTCCTTCTGCGCCACGGCGTAAACACCACCAACAAAATTAAAGTCGAGGAGTTCTGTATCAAGCCGAAGAACGCACTCTTCGTGCTCGGAACGCTCGAAGAGAATCCCGGCCTCGAACTGACTCCGCAGCCAATTCAAGACGACGAGGTAATATCGTTCGCCGCCGGAAGCCTTTCATTTCCTCTGCGAGGCGCTGCCCTCTCGTTCGCAACTGAAGGCAGCAACGTCTTCACCGGTCTTTTGACGGGTGGGCTTCAGCATGATCCAAAGTTCGACCCGACTTACGAAAAGGCAATCTCCACGACGTCGGCCCGGGTAATCCGGCTTTCGCCAGATTCAGGCCCCACCCAAACAGCGGACATGACGCAGCAGCAGAAAATCGCCGCCGCGCTGATGAAAGCGGGCATCTCCAATCCCGCCGCCTGGACCGCCGCCCGAGTCACTCCGACGCCAGTGGCCAACCATGGTCCACATGGCTCTCCAGAGAGCTGCGCGCCCAACCTACAAGCCTCGCCGCCCGAGGGCTTCGACCCGCATCCCCCCGTAGTGCTGATGAAAGGCACGAACAACCCAACATTCCTGATCTCCTGGCGTAGCCAGCGCGATTTGGCCCGCTCACTCGGCTGGAAATGCACGCTCATGATCTGGGGCGGCCCGGCTCTAGCCCTGCTAAGCCTTTACGGTCTGCTGACGCTGACCCATCTGATCTAAACCATATGACAAGATGAACTCCGTGGCGCAGTGATGCTAGATGGTGGGGAGCGGGCAGGACGGCCCGCAGCTTTTGATCTTGATCTTGCTTTTCGCTTACAGGGAGCGGTCCCCTGCAAGAGCAACCGTGGAGAGCGGCGCTTCAGCGGCCTGCCCGGAGCGATGCCGAAGGGCCTCGTCGTCGAAAACTCCATCCCGAGCGAAGCGAGGAGTCTAGGCTTCTGCCGCCGTCACGACGCTCTCGGGCCGCACCACTCCTCTAACCGCGACTTTCCAGTTCCCCGCCGCACCCTCTAGTACAATGCTCGCGTGAGCCACGCCGTTCGCATCGGAATCCTCGGCGACTTCAATCCCAAATTCCCTTCTCACCACGCCACCAACGACGCCCTGCAGCACGGCGCCCGCCAACTGAACCTGAAAGTCGAATCGCAATGGATAGCGACGCCATCGCTCGCCGCCCCCACGGGGGAAAACATTCTCGAAAGCTTTGACGGCCTCCTGGCGTCTCCCGGCAGCCCCTACAAGAGTTTCGACGGCATGCTCAAGGGGATCGAATTCGCCCGCCGCCGCGACTGGCCCTTCCTCGGAACCTGTGGAGGCTTTCAGTACGCCCTCATCGAGTTCGCCCGCAACGTCCTTGGCATCGCGGACGCCGACAGCGCCGAAAACAATTCCGGCTCCAACAATATCGTGATCTATCCCGTAGCCTGCGCCGTGACCGGCCGCATGGGCGGCGCGCCCAGGTTATCCGGCAAGGTGCCCGAGATTCGCCTCTGTCCCGGCTCCCGCCTGCAATCGTTCTACGGCGAAGACAAAGAAATCGTCACCGAAGAATTCTTCTGCAACTTCGAGGTCAATCCGGAATACGAATATTGCGCCATGGAAGCCGGCTTCCCCGTAGTAGCGCGCGGCACGCAAGGCGAGATTCGCGCCCTCGAATCGCCCACGCACCGCTTCTTCATCGCCACGCTCTTCCAGCCACAACTATCTTCGACCGAAAAAAATCCCCATCCCGTAATCCTGGCCTTCGTCCAGGCCGCGGCCGACTGGGGACGCAAAAAGCTCGACGACAGCGTGCTGGAATAACGGCTCGTGCGTCCGCGGACCTGCCGAGGATATTCGTGGGGAAATCTGAAACCAATCCCAACCAGAAATCCGAAAGCGCGGTTGCAGATGCTTTCCAGTGGGAGTCGGCTCGCGAAAAACTGGCAGGCTGGAATTCCTGCATCCCGT
>PMHI01000244.1:0-3315 GCA_003156615.1 Acidobacteriaceae bacterium
TTTCGAGCATGAGGCCCATGCTAGGTGAAACCGCGGCCAGACGGGCGATCCATTCGGCGCTGAGCAAGCCGGGATTCGGATGCGGCAGCAAACTGGTCTCGCGCAGCACGAGTTCGCACATGGCTTCGAGATAGTGCAGCGTGGATTTATAGCCCAGATGCCGCAGCGTATCGCGCATCTCGGGGAAGAGCAGTTCGGGCTTATCGCCCAGACTGAAGAGGGCTTCGGAGCATCCCAATTTTTCGCCGGCGCGGGCGACGGCGAGGACTTCTTCCGGTGTCATGGTATGCGCGCCGGGCTCCCCGGGATCGCGGCGGAAAGTGCAGTAGCCGCAGTAATCGCGGCAAAGATTGGTGAGCGGCAGAAAAACCTTGCGCGAGTAGGTGATGACGCCGGGTTTGAAGTTTTCTTTTGCCGCGCGGGCGGCGGCGAGCAGCGCGGGCAGATCGTCATCACTGCAGCCGATCAGGCCGAGCGCCAGGTCGCGCGAAATGGGCCAGCCCGGCCTCAGATCGGCCAGTTCTGTCGCACACAAGGAGCGGTGCGCTGGGGTCGCCGTTCTGATGACAATTGGAGTCACTGTGCTCGGTTCCGCGGCGGTGCGGATGCATCGAATCATACATCAGTAGCTAGTGGCAGGTGGTCCGTGTGCCGAATCTTGCCCGCGTCCACTCGCCACCATCTACCGACCACTAGCGACTGACCACTGCCGTGATAATGTAGGCAATCGCGGCAGGAAAACCCGAACACACCATGAGCCTGAGTCAGGCCGAATTTCGGAAAGCGATGGGGTGCTTTGCCACGGGAGTGACCATCATCACCCTCGATTTGGAGGGCGAAGTCCATGGTATGACCGCCAACGCCTTCGCTTCGGTGTCGCTTGATCCGCCGCTGCTGCTGGTATGCGTGGACCACAGCGCACGCACCCATGCTCATCTGCACGCCAAGAAGCGCTTCGGGATCAACNNGAACACCAGCGGGTGATTTCCGAATATTACGCGCGGCCGGTACACGTCCACGAGCGTGCCGAAGAGGAAGCCGGAGCGCGTTTTGACCGCACGGCGCGAGGAACTCCGATCTTGCATGGAGCGCTGGCCTATCTGGAATGCAGGCTGCAGTCGGCCCAGGAGGCGGGCGACCACACCATCTTCATTGCGGAGGCGGAAGACGTAGTGGTGCGCCAGGGCGAACCGCTGTTGTTCTTCCGAGGCAAGTACGGAAAGATTGGCGAAGAAGTAACGGATTAAAGTAGAACGTCCCGCAGTCTCATGAGGAGAACACTCGGAGATGTCCCAATTGGGTTGGGATGGATGTCACAGACAGGGCAGGGCTCGATGGGAAACCGTCATCCGCCACTTTTCTGGTTGCGGAACATCTAAGGAATCAGTGGTCAGAGGCCAGTAAAAACCTGGGGGGTGGGCACACGCATTTGTGCTCTGGGTTTTACGGACCATTGGACACAGACTGTTGGTGAGGTTGTGGAAAAGCATTCTTTGGGCTGGGGGCATACATTCATGGCCGAGAAAATGGCGAAGACCGAGTCGGAGTGGAAGAAACAGCTTACGCCGGAGCAATATCACGTTACACGCCAGTCGGGGACCGAGCCGGCCTTCACCGGCAAGTACTGGAAGACCAAGGACGCGGGGACGTATCACTGCGTTTGCTGTGGAGAACCGTTGTTCGATTCCTCAACGAAATTCGATTCCGGAACGGGCTGGCCGAGCTTCTTTAAGCCCGCCGGCGAGGACAAGGTCGAGGAGCAAAAAGATTCCAGCTACGGGATGGTTCGCACCGAGGCGCGCTGTGCGAAGTGTGGCGCTCACCTGGGGCATGTCTTTGAGGATGGTCCAGCGCCGACCGGGCTGCGGTATTGCTTGAACTCCGCCGCGCTGGACTTGAAGCCGAAGGACGAGAAGTAGGGCCAATGGGCCAGTGGGCCAGTCTCCCGGCTGCTATTAAACTGTCCTCCCGAGCGAAGCCAGGGATCTTGGTCCTTGCCTGCGCCAGCTGTGTCGCCGCTGCCGGCACGAACCTGGATCCCGCGCTTCGCGCGGGATGACAAATCCCTTACGCGGTGGCGGTTCCGGCCAGGGTCTTCTGCGGTTCAGTTGCTGCTGGCTTCGGCGCCTCCGCCGGTTTCGGCTGAGACTGCGCCTGGTTTTGCTGCTTCTTTTCGCCGCTCCGTACCTGGACGCCACCTTTAAGCATGGCTCCGTCTTCCACGCTGATGCGCATGGTGGTAACGTCTCCGGTGACCGAGCCTTCGCTGCGGATATCTATGCGGTCGCTGCAATCAATGTTTCCGTTCACCTTGCCCATGACCACAACTTCGCGGGCGGTGATATTGGCCTGCGCGCTGCCGTTGCGCCCGATGGTGACGCGGTGGTCGGGCAGGCTGATCTTGCCTTCGACGCGGCCATCAATATAAAGTGCTTCCGCTCCGCTGAGTTCGCCCTTAATGACGAGCGAGCGTCCGATGGTGGCCTGCTCGACGGGCACGCTGGTGGTCTTGACTGGATTGTAGGAGTTGGGGTTCGAAGCTGGCGAGGTGGACTTCACGTCGTGCGAGTTCTCTGACGAGTGGAGCATGCGACCTTCCTTATGTTCCCGTGCGGCTCTGTTGGCACCGCGTGCGGTGAATCTGGGATCTTGGGCCTGTGGTTGTTCGTGTCCCTTCGGCCATGGTCACTATCGCACAGAAGTAAGGAATTCTCCGAGATTACGGAAGAGGCTGAACCGTTGTGTGGGAGGCTTACCGGTGGATCAACTTCCGTTCATCGGCTCCCGTTAGTCGACTTCCGGCAGAGACTGGCTGAGTTCTTCCCATTCCTTGAGGAAGGCGGCATGCGCCGCCTTGTGCCGGTCGAGTTCCTGGGACTGGCGGTGGCTTTCTTCGGCGCTGACGAAGTCCTGCAAGGCCGTCTCACATTGCGCGATTAAGGTTTCGGCGCGACTGATTTCCGCTTCCAGTTCACGGATGCGCTCTTCTATCTTCTTGCGCTTGATCGGATTCAGACGCTTTGCCTTGCCCGCGGGAGCAGCGTCGCCCGAGGCCTGATTGCCATTGGAGGGCGCCTCGAGCGCGGGCTCAATGGCTTTCAATTGCTGCCGGATGGCCTCATTCTGTTTGGCGCTCCCACCCTGTTTACGCCAGAGATAGTCTTCATAGTTGCCGGGATAGACCTCGACCTTTCCAGCTCCAATCTCGAAAACCCGCGTCGCCAGCTTGTCGATGAAGTAACGGTCGTGCGACACGAAGACCACCGTACCGGTGTATTCCATGAGCGCATTGAGCAGGACGTCTTTGGCGCGCAG
>PMHI01000244.1:3320-3820 GCA_003156615.1 Acidobacteriaceae bacterium
TCACCGCCGGAGAGCACGCCGATCTTCTTGAAGACGTCGTCTTCGGAAAACAGAAAACACCCCAGCAGGCTGCGCAGTTCCGTCTGTGTGGAGCGGGGCGACATCTCAGCCAGATCGTCGAGGATGCGCGCGTCCTGATCGAGCTCTTTGTACTGATCCTGCGCGAAGTAGTCGGCCTGAACGTTATGGCCCAGGCGGAATTCGCCGCCTGTCGGCAGTTCCGTGCCGGCAAGCAGCTTGATCAGCGTGGACTTGCCCGCCCCATTTACGCCGACCAGCGCAATGCGGTCGCCGCGCTCAATCAGGAAGCTGACGTCGCGGAAGACTTCTTTCTCGCCACCGTTTGTGTCTGCTTTCGCCGGATAACTCTTCGCGACTCCCTCGAACTCGGCCACGATCCGCCCGCTCGGCTTGGGCTGCGGGAACGAAAAGTGAATCGTCTTTTCTTCCGCAGGGATCTCGATGCGCTCGATCCTCTCCAGTTCCTTGATGCGGCTCTG
>PMHI01000244.1:3894-16210 GCA_003156615.1 Acidobacteriaceae bacterium
TGTAGAACCAGAAGCGCTTGTTCCAGATTTCCGCGATCTTGTTGACGGTCACGTCGAGGAAGTATCGGTCATGCGAGATGAGCACCAAGGCGTGCGGATAATCGTGCAGATATTCTTCCAGCCAGTTGCGCGCTTCCAGGTCGAGATGGTTGGTGGGCTCGTCGAGCAGCAGCAGGTTGGGTTTCTGCAGCAGCAGCTTGGCCAGCGCCAGCCGCATCTGCCAGCCGCCGGAGAATTCCTCCGTCTGCCGATCCCAGTCTTCTTTGCGAAATCCAAGTCCTTGCAGCACGCGCCCCACTTCAGCTTCAATCGAGTAACCATCGCGGGTGCGAAATTCGTGCTCCAGACTGTGATAGCGGTCGGCCACGTCGGCATACTCCGCGCTGGCATGATCGAGTTCGGAGATTTGATGGGTGAGCGTTTCCAGCTCGCGTTCCATGGCATGAAGTTCGGTAAACACCGCCATGCATTCGGCAAACACGGTGCGCCCGGAAAGCGAGAGCCCATCCTGCGGCAGATATCCTGCGGTCGTCCCCTTGGCGACGATGAGCGAGCCGTAGTCGAAGCTGTCCAGGCCGGCGAGAACCTTCATCAGCGTCGACTTGCCGGTGCCGTTCGCGCCCACCAGGCCGACGCGGTCGTGAGGCGTGATCAGCCAGTCGGTGTTTTCAAAAAGAAGTTTGTGGCCGAAACGTTTTCCGGCGCCGGAAAGCTGGATCATGGGCTGGATTCATCGTCTCATAAAACCGAGTACCGAGTGGCGCGGAGATGATTCAGGGGTGGGCGGCGGTGCGGGCGTGGCGGCTTTCGGGATACTTGCCCCACAACTCGCTGTGGAAGTGAATGCGCTCGAGAGCGCGATCGATCACGGCTCCCAGTTCATGCGCGTACTTGACCTCGCGGCCTTTGGCCAGCCGTTTCCGGGCTTGTTCCGGGCTGAACCATGTGGGCTGGCGTTCGGGCTCATCGGGGCGGCGCTGTTCATGGACTTCCATCAGAAAGGCTTTGACCACAAACTCCTGCACGCCGGCCGGCTGCCAGAAAACGCCTTTGGAGTGAATATAGAGATGAAAGTGGCGCGGCTCGATGGTGCCCAGGGCGCCGGCTTCTTCTGCGGCTTCGCGCTCGGCGGCCTGGCTGTGCGAAAGGTGGGCGGCCGGTGATCCCTTGGGAAAGGTCCACTTGTTTCCGCCATTGGTGTTGACCAGCAGGAACTCCACCGCCGTGCCCGGCCCGCGGTAACAGATCGCAGCCACCTGCAGCGGCAGCGACTTCGCAATGCGCGGCGAACCCATGGAGTGCCCTCCTACATCAATCCTAGATGCAAGATATTTCAGGAGTGTGAATGTGCAACAAAAATTGTGCAGTAGGGTTGTTACCCTAGTTACTACAAAAGAGGACACAACGCATAGCGTTTACAATGCATCGTGCGAAAAGTTGTCCTCGGCCCTGGCATTCGCCTTGGCGGTTCGAGCGCACGCCCGAGGAACTGTTCGCTGCTTGAGAACAAGATCTTTGCGAAAGGAATGATCGCGCTCAAATACAAACGTGTGCGCTCGAAGCGCTAAGCTCAACTCCAGGCCAAAGCTATTGAAAGCCGCCATTCTCAAAGCCGCAAAACAGCCTCTCTCCATTGAGGAGACTCCGAAGCCTCAGCCCGCAGCGGGTCAGGTTCTACTTCGGGTGCGCGCTTGCGGCGTCTGCCGTACGGATCTGCACATCGTGGAGGGCGAATTGCCGCCGCGCAAGGACGCACTCATTCCCGGCCACCAAATCGTCGGGGACATTGTCGAGGGCGCTACGGCCGAGTTGCCGCTCGGTACGCGCGTGGGTGTTTCCTGGGTTGGCGGGGTCGATGGAGATTGCCCGTACTGCCGCCGTGGACTCGAAAATCTCTGCGATTCGCCGGTCTTCACCGGATACACCGTCAATGGCGGCTATGCGGAGTATGCCGCGGCGCGCAGCGACTTTGTATTTAAACTGCCCCCGGAACTGGACGACCTGCACGCCGCGCCTCTTCTCTGCGCCGGCATCATTGGCTTTCGCAGTCTGCGAGTAGCCGGCGTTGAGCCGGGCGACCGGGTTGGACTGTTCGGATTTGGCGCATCCGCGCATTTGGCGATTGCGGTTCTGCACTCCTGGCGCTGCGAGGTCTACGTCTCGACGCGTGGCGCTTCCCATCGTCAGTTGGCTTCCACTTTGGGAGCAGCCTGGGTGGGCAGTGAAACCGACAAGCCGCCGGTCGAACTCGATCGCGCTGTGACGTTTGCGCCCAGCGGAGACGTCGTGATCGCTGCGCTCTCCAGCTTGCGAAAAGGAGGCGTCGTCGCGATCAACGCGATCCATCTCGACCGAATCCCTGAGTTCGATTACGACCGGCTGCTGTGGGGCGAGCGCCAAATCCGCAGCGTCGCAAACATGACTCGATCCGACGCGCGAGACTTTCTCAAAACCGCCGCCGACATTCGGCTGCAACCAAAGGTAACCGTATTTTCTCTGGACCAGGCCAACCAGGCGCTCGCTGCCGTCAAGAATGACGCCATCGACGGAGCGGCGGTCATCGTGCCTTGAAACTTTCAGCCCAACGCCAGCCGCGCTAATGGATGGTTTGTTCGCTCTTGCGAACCGCCGGAGAACTGGTCGAGCCCTCGAACTTGGCCTCGCCAAGTTTCGTGATCCACAGGCCGGAGTGGATGTCGTTGAAATACATCAGGCTATTGAGCAGCGGACTGTCGCAGGTCACCGAGCAGGGTTGCCCGCCCCACGTAAATGGCAGATTCGGACGGAAGCCTTTGGCGTCACCGGTCCAGAAACGGGCAATCTCGCGGCCTTGGCGATAGAGATCACCGCGCAGCTCGCCGGAGATATCGAGCACTCGCGCGCCACCGCTATAGTAGCCTTCATAAAGCATGTCGTTCGCGGCCCAGAAATTGTGCGACCCTCCTTCCGGTACTTCATACTGCGCCACTTCCCGCGGATGCTTCATATCGGAAACATCCATGACGTGCAAGATGGCGCGCACCGGGATGCGGTCTCGGTTGTCGAGTTCGAAAATGGCAGGGAAAACTTCATCCCCAACAAACAAGTAGTTCTTATAGCGGAACACGCTGTGAGTGCCCGCCAGCCAGCCGTCTCCATAAAGCTCGTAATGGTTGAAGTGGTATTGGCTCACCAGTTTGGGATTCTCCGGGCTGCCGCCGGCCATGCCATTGCCCACATCGAGGATGATTAATCCATCTCGCCAGTACGCCAGATAGGCCAGACCATCCTTCACCTGCAGGTCGTGCAGATAACGTCCGCTGGTCATCGATCCGTGCTTGGTGCTGATACTGACGACGGTCGGATTCTGCGCTTCCCAGCGGGCCACTTCCTTGGGATGTTTCGGATCCTGAAAGTCAATGACGCGCAGAGACCCTGTAGCATCGTCGGTGATATAGACGTAGTGGCCATCAATGTAGGCGCTGTGCACACCGCCACTGACTGTCGCCGTGTATTCGGAAAGAACTTTCAAGTGCGACGCGTCGGAAGTGTCGAGGAACACGATTCCGTTCTTGCGGTTGGAAGCTCCCTCGCGCGTGAATACACCGATTTTCTCGTCCGGCGTGGTGCTGATGTCGTTGATCAGGCGGGCGTCTACTGTGAGGGTGTCGAGAAGTTTGGGGTTTGCTGGATCGGCGATGTCGTAGACGAAAACCTTGTCTGCGACGGTGGCAAGGTAGGCGTGGTGACCGATAATCCACTCTTCCGACATCTGCAGGTCGGGCAGGGGAACGTGGGCCACAACTTCAACCTCGCGCTCCACGTTGCGGGGGCGGACCACGACCGACGCGGCGGCGCTGTGCTGCCCGCTGCTGGCCATCACCACGTAGGTGCCAGCCTTCTCCGCCACAAAACCTCCATCCGGGTAAACTGCGGCACCACTGCCGCCGCTGCTCCCGCTTCCGCTAAAAGACCAGCGCAACGGTGGATCTTTCAAGTGGCTTCCACTGCCATCGAGCGCCGTCGCGCTGAAGTGGACGACATCGCCGGTGCGAGCTTCCGCAGAAGCGGGCTTGACCGTCAACTTATGTACGGCATCGCGCACCACCCGAAAAAAAACGGTGTTGCTTGTTCCTTCCGACGTGGCTTTGATCGTAACGCTCCCCGGCACAAGGCCGGTCACTAACCCGGCGGCGTCCACGCTCGCGATCGATGGCCTTTCTGAGGTCCAGGTGATTACCGCATCGGAGCGGGGATTGCCATTGGATGTGCGCGCCGTGACCGTAAGCTTTTCCGCGCTGCCAGCCACGATCGGGTACGCTGGCGGCTCAATCTCGAGGCTGGAGATCTTCGAGTTCGCTATGTTGACCGTGGCATAGCCGGTCTTCCCCGCGATCACCGCACCTACCGTCACCACTCCCGGGGCATGGAAGGTTACCTCGCCCGAGTCATCCGCGCCCGCCAGGTCAAACGGAGCGGCAAACCAGACCGAAGGCTTTTCGTCGATGGCTTTGCCCGCCGCATCTTTGGCAGTGGCGCTGAACTTGACCTTTTCTCCGACGTGAGCGTCGAGGGTGTTGGGGCTGATCTCCACGCTCGCGGGAGCCACTGAGGTGCTGGGAGGCTCCTGCTTCGTGTCGTCCGCCGGCTTGTCCTGCTTGGCGGAAGCCGCGTCTGGTTTGGCGGGAGGTGCGTCCTGAGACCACCCGACGGTTCCCGCTGAAAGAGTCATGACCGCAACTGCCCATACCAGTGCACTGTGCTTGAACATACGCCCTCCCCCGTTGAGTCGGCTGTTATGTCGTGGATTACTGCTTGCTCGGTTCGATTTTCCAGAAATCAATGCCTGCCGCTTGTGGCCCAACATCGACGGTGGCAACGGTTTTCAAGCTGCTCAGATCAATCACTTCGACCGTGCCCGGTTCGGAGCCAACCCCTTCGACCGAAATAAAAGCGTAACGGTCGTCGGGCGAAACCACCGCTCCGTGCACAATCTTCCTCTGTGTGGGAATTTTGGCCAGCTCGCGCCCTGTGACAGGGTCGAAAACGGACACCGACTGTCCACGCTTATTGGTTGCGATTAGCCGTCCATCTCTGGTCATCGCGAGATTGTAAACCCCGCTTCCGGCGGGAAAACGGCGTGCCAGCGTCCAGGTGTCGGTCTTGATGGCAACGATCTCGTTCGATTGATTGCAGGCCACGTAGATGATGGATCCGTCGTTCGATGGCTGTGCCCATGTGGGCGTACACGAGGGCTTGTGGTCCGTCATTGAATGCGCGCCAGGGACGCCGGTCATGCCCATCTCTTTGCCCTGCCCCAACATGAAATAACGGTCTACGGCAAACTTTGCCGTATCGATCTCCACCAGCATGTCATCCATCATGCAAACCGAGTAATGTTTCGTGCCTTCGCGGTTAAGGCGCGACCCGTGAGGCATGGTGCAGGTGGGAATGCGTTTGACCTCGATCATCTGGTCCGTGGCCACAACCGAGATTGACGAGGGAACCATGTCGCCATGGAAATTGGCGTTGGCTACGTAAATGAAGTTGCCGTCAGGAGTGATGTCGGTAGTGGCTGGGAACAGGCCAAGGCTCGTGTATTTGATAACCGTATCGGCGCCTGCCCGATATTTCCAGACGGAGCCTTCCGGCCGGCCGTGGCCTTCGGAAACGTAGAAATATTGTTTGTCCGGAGAGACTGCGATGCCGTGCGGCCCATTGATATCCATGGGCATGAGCCCGGTGCGAGTCTGGTTCTCAATACGCGCGCCGCCCGGGCCAAAACGAATGAGCACAATCTTGTCTGCGGATTCGCAAACCACATAAAGGAGATAATCCTGCGTGGGATGTTCGGAAGCAGGCGCGGGCGACGTTTGCGCTCTGTCGCTGAAGCCAAGCGCCACGAAAACCAGCAGACATGGCACGAACCGACACTGACGCGACAGAAGACCTCCGCGTTTCTTTTTTCGATTTCCTTGCGAAAGGCGGCGCGGGCGAGCCCCGCGCAACGTTCGAAAAGTATATCCAAAGCACGGAATGCGCACCAGTGGAGCTGAGAAGGGTGGGGATCTCCTATCGCAGCATCCCCGAAAAGCGGGAAGTGGCCTGACTCCTTGAAACTAGCGTTGCCTCGTGACCGCGCCTGCGGTCAATCGAATTGGCACTCCCAGAATGTAGCGGAACGGACAGATGGAATTGGTCGGGGCGCGCGGATTTGAACCGCGGACCCCCTGCGCCCAAGGCAGGTGCGCTACCAGGCTGCGCTACGCCCCGACATGACTTGCAGAATTGATTCTAAAGTACTTTCGAACGCCGTTACTACCGCGAACCATCATTTTTTTCCTCAAAGTGTCAAAACCGAGCATGATCGTGCTCACTGCACGGTCACCGAGTCAGAATGCGCACCTGCTTTTTCAGCAGGCATCACGTTGGCACGGCGGTTGAGCACTGTTGCTCAGACGGCGGCAAAGCTGCACAAGGGAGCTCGGTTGGCACCTCGTTCCGGAACTTCTCGAAAGCCGTGTTTGGATTATGTGGCTTTTACGCTCATCCTGAGTTTGCGTATGCCATCGTGAATCTGGCGTGTGTTCGCGCCCCCATAGCCGAGAATCAGGCCTGGTCTCGCCGGTGATTTCAAGTAGCATGTAGACAACGGCATTGCAGAAATGCCGTTCTGGGCAGCCCTTTTAGAAACCGCGACGTCGTCGATTTGTGGGGGCAGCAGCGCCACCAGATGCATCCCCGCTTCGGCGCCAATTACCTCGAGCATATCTCCCATCTGAATCTGAATCGCCTTTACCAGCGCCCTTCGCCTTTCCATATACAGGACGCGCATGCGACGTATATGGCGAGCGAAGTGTCCCTCGCGGATAAAATCGGTCATGACCGCCTGGTAGAGAGTCGATGAAAAGATGTCAGCGGCATCTCGAGCGGACGCGAAAGCGGGCACCACGTCCGGGGGGACAACCACGTAGCCCATGCGTAAAGCGGGAAACATGACTTTGCTGAAGGTCCCGACATAAATGACCCTCGCATCCGTGTCCAGACCTTGCAGCGAGGCGACGGGCCGGCTTCCAAACCGATACTCGCTGTCGTAGTCGTCCTCAACGATCCAAACCCCGGTGCGCGCTGCCCAATCGAGGAGAAGCATACGACGCGCGGCGCTCATGGTGGCGCCCAGCGGATATTGGTGCGAAGGCGTGACATAGACAGCACGCCCGTCGCGCCCTCTACGGACGATCTCGGCGATGTCGATGCCCTCGTCGTCAACTGGAACCGGTATCAGCTGAGCGCCGGCCGTCATGAAAGCCTGGCGCGCGCCCGGGTAGCCCGGCTCTTCCGTCCAGACCCGATCTTTGGGATTCAACAGAACGTGTGCGGAAAGCTGCAAGCCCTGTTGTGACCCGGTCGTCACCAGAATCTGCGACGGCTGGCATCGGACCCCGCGAACTGCGCCTAGATATTCNNAGCTTCGACCAGATGCCGGTCGGAAAGTGGTCGAGGGCGGGCAGGCTTACTCGAAACGCACCCGAGATGTTCAACCACGGCTGCGCCGGCACACGCATCAACGCCGCTCCGCGTCGTGACAGGCTGCGACTGGGCTTCCCCACTGTTTCTTGCCCCTCTTTCCTCGCTTTCATGGCCGGCGGACGAAGCGTGTCGTCCGGAATGGATCCAGCCACACAGGTGCCTGCTCCCACGAAGGTTTCGAAGTAGCCTTCGGCGAGGAGTTGCTCGTATGCGTTCAAGACCGTGATGCGCGAAATCTTCAGTGCAGCGGCCAGGGATCTGGTAGACGGTACACGATGTCCGGGCCGCATTTGACGGTCGAGGATGGCTCTCCGGAACCAGTCATACAGCTGGCGATAGATCGGAGTCTGGCTGCGGTCCTCGAGCGCGACCGGGGGGAGAAAGCTGGGAGAGAGGCGTTTCATCCGGGACCAGTTGAAGTGGTTATATCGTAACACATCAAAGTGGCTATTGTTGCAGACCACTATCAAGGTTAAGGTTTCCTTGTATGACGTGGGACTGCACACGATTTCGAGGCAGTCCGATCCGGAGGTCGATATGAGCCATGTAATTGTCGAAGCCGCAAACGCGGAAGCAAAGCAGTTTGATTTTCTTGAAGGCGAGTGGCGCGCCAACTGCCTCTTTCCTCTCCCTGATGGATCCTGGGGTGAGGGCCCCGGCTGGCTGAGGGCGAGCAAGGTCCTGAATGGCTCCGTTTCGCTCGAATTCTTCGAGGGGCCGTATCAAGGAACCATCATCCAAGGGCTCGGTCTCCGCGCCTTCAATCCCCAAAGTTCGCAGTGGGAACACACCTGGACCGATACCTCTGCGCCGGGAGGATTCCTGGTCTGGCGCGGACGATTCGAAGGCGGTGCCATTGATCTTCACGGCCAATGGGAGGATGAGACCGGGCGCCTTGTTCTCTCCCGACTTACCTGGTCCCGGATCACCGAAACGTCTGCGCACTGGGAGAGTCACCGCTCCCTGGATGGCGGCAAGACCTGGAGCAAACATTGGGTGATTGACTTTACNNAGGCCCTTAGGATCTTGACCAAGCAACCGACGCGATAAGTTTAGATGAATGGAAGGAGCTGGTAATGAACGGGCTCAAAAAAACTCAAGCTTATCTCCTGGTGTGCATCCTGGTCGTCGTCTTGCAGCCCATTCGCGGACTCGCGCAGGGTTCGGACGAGTCGAAGACGAGCCTCGGACACAGTCCCGCGAAACACGATGGTCAACACGACTTTGACTTCTCGTTTGGCATTTGGAAAACCCACATATCGCGCCGCCTGCATCCTCTCACTGGGTCCGATACCTGGGTCGAATATGAGGGAACGTCCATAGTCCGCAAGATTTGGGATGGCCGCGGCGGTCTGGGTGAGACCGAGGCCGATGGTCCAGCGGGTCACCTCGAAGCCTTATCTCTGCGTCTATACAATCCCGGAGCTCACCAGTGGAGCCTCACGTATGCCAACGGCAAAGGGGGCACCCTGACCGGCGTGCCGACGGTCGGCGAGTTCAAGAATGGGCGGGGCGAATTCTTCGACACGGAACCCTTTAATGGCCGAAGCATTTTGGTGCGAAATGTCTGGGTGGACATCAGTCCGAATTCCTGTCACTTTGAACAGGCATTCTCCGACGATGGCGGCAAGACCTGGGAGGTGAACTGGAGTGCGACTGACACGCGCGTGATAAAGGAAACAGCGGCGGAGAAAACAACCCTTCAACCCACTCCCGCGGAACCGGATGGACAACGCGATTTTGATTTTGAGTTCGGCAGCTGGAACATTCACCTGAAGCGCCTCCAGCATCCCTTAACTGGGTCCACAACCTGGATCGAATTTGACGGCACGTCCGTTACCCGAAAGGTCTGGGGTGGCCACGCTCAGCTCGAAGCGTTCGAAACTGATAGCCCGGGTGGAGGCCACATCGAAGGTCTGACCCTCCGTCTGTACAATCCCCAAACTCACCAGTGGGGCCTTTACTGGGCCAACAGCAAAGACGGAACCGTAGTCGCACCCCAGATTGGCCAGTTCAAGAACGGGCGCGGCGAGTTTTTCGGCCAGGACACCTTGAATGACAAACCTATCTTTATTCGATTCGTTTGGTCGGACACCGCTACCAGTACGCCCCATTTTGAACAGTCTTTTTCAGAGGATGGAGGCAAGACCTGGGAAGCGAATTGGATTACGGATCAGACCCGGGTCGCCGAGGAATCTGACAGAGCGAACGGAACCGCGCCGCCTACCCAATAGAGGTGCGCACCTGCGTCCGTGCCGAACACGTTCTAACCACTTCTCATTGTGAGGAAGCAGTTGCTCCATCCCGTCGAGAGACTGTGAACTCACGATGAAATTCGTTACGTTTGGCTGAACCTGGAACGAAGAGCAGATTTCCCGCATTGGTGTAAACAATAGAAACATAGAAACATAGAAACAAAGATGCGAGATGGAGTTGCTGGAAACTCTTCTGCGCCCAAGGGAGGCGAGCTACGCCCCGATTTCGTCACACCCTGACTCTGCTGAATCAACAACGCTTTCGATTATTAAGGTCGAAGCACGCTATAATTCTTTACTGGATATGCCGAGCCCGCGGTATGCGTTGGTTGCGTATGTTAGGAGTCCAGTGGGAGAGTTCGTGGAGAACCTCCGGCGGGAGCTGCATCCCGCCTATCCTCATCTCGCGGCGCACATCACCTTTCTGCCGCCGCGGCCTCTGCGGGACACGGAAGGCGCAGCCCTGCAGGTGCTGGGGGGAATATGCGGCCAGGTTGAGCCTTTTGAAGTGACCCTGGGAGACGTGGAAAGCTTTGTTCCAACCACTCCCACGGTTTACATCCGCGTGGCTCATGCCGCATGGCGGCTGCTGGAGTTGCACGACCAGCTGAACGCGCAGGCTCTGGCCTTTGCCGAAGAGTGGCCTTACATCCCTCATCTCACGATTGTGAAAATGCCGACCGAAGAAGCAGCGAACCAGGCGATGGGCATGGCCCGCGAACGCTGGCAACAGTATTCAGGCAGCCGCCGCATCCTGCTTGACCGGCTCACGTTTGTGCGGGAAGACGCACAGAATCAGTGGGTTGATTTGGCCCCGGTTCCGCTCGGCGGCAGCCTAGTTTCACCGTAGATGTTTTTCCTGCGCTCAACCCTCGCTCCCGTTTTTCTGCTGATCTCTCTGCAACTTATGCTGGGCGACGACCCGAAAGCCCCCGCCATTGCTTCGGGCCTGGCGGCTGCTGACCAACTTTATCGAGCGGGCAAGTTCTCCGAGGCCGAGGCCAGCTATCAGGCACTATTGAAGTCCGATTCGAAGCTCGTACCCGCGCAGGTTGGGCTTGTCCGGGCAATGTTACGACAGCAAAAGATTGATGAGGCCTTGGACGTCGCAAGCGCCGCANNATGCCCGATGCCGAGTTGTCCTACCTCACAGCCAAGAAGCTCGATGCAAAAGAAGTACGCGCCTATCTCGGACTGGCGCAGTTGTACCGTTCATACTCCTTATATCGCAAAGCCTATGACCAGCTAGAGAGAGCTCATGAGGTTGCTCCCGACAATATCGAGGTGCAGAGGGCGTGGCTGCCCATGCTGCCACGCAAAGAAAGGTTGGCGGCATTGCAGGCCTACCTCGGCGGGCCACATCCCGATAATGACGAAGAAACCAAGTGGATGACCGACTATTTGGAGTTTCTGAAAGCGACCGCAGATAAACCCGTTCATGCCTGCAGGCTGGTCAGCAAAGTGGAGCAGACCGAGACCCGGTTGGAGACCGCGTATGCGGGGGAATCACGCCGCACGCGGGGCCTGGGCCTGTCGGTCAAGCTGAACGATCGGAATGCCCACCTCCTGCTTGACACCGGAGCCGGTGGGATCATGGTAAGCCGCAAGGTTGCGCAGAAGGCGGGACTGACCCTCCTCTCCGCAGTGCATTACGGAGGAATCGGTGACAAAGGCTTGCAAGGCGGCCACACGGCGGTAGCAGACCACATACGGATCGGCGAACTGGAGTTCCAAGACTGCGTGGTCGCCGTAACCGACAAGGGTTCAATCACAGATGAAGACGGGCTGATCGGGGCTGATGTGTTTGGAGCTTATCTGATTGACATCGACCTTCCGGGAATGCGGCTCAAACTGTCTCCGCTGCCCAAGCGACCCGAAGACGAAGTTGCCCCGAAGTCGCTGAACAGCGAGGGAGAGGAACAAGCGAATGCTGAGCGGAAAGAAGACAGCACGAACGAGCGGGTTTCGAAGGAGCAGAAATCTCCCGCTCTGACATCAAAGCCAGCCCTCCTGCCGAGAGACCGTTACATTTCGCCGGAGATGGCGAATTGGACGAAAGTGTTCCGCTTTGGCCACAGCATGCTCGTGCCGACCAGCGTGAACGATTCAAAATTCATGCTCTTCGGACTCGACACGGGTTCATCCAGCAATATTCTCTCGGCGCGGGCCGGGCGGCAGGTCAGCAAGGTAAGTTCCGACGACACCATCCGGGTCCTTGGTCTGAACGGAGAAGTGAACAAGGTCTACAGTTCCGACAGGGCCACTTTGCGTTTCGGGCATTTGCAGCAGCCGAATCTGGGCATCCTCACGCTGGACCTTTCCACCTTAAGCCGCCACACCGGGACGGAGGTTTCCGGTTTGTTGGGGTTTGAAATGCTGCGGGTCCTGGAGGTGAAGCTGGACTACCGCGACGGTCTGGTTGATTTCGAGTACGACCCGAAGCGTGTGAACCCTTACTCGAGATAGGGGGTTGGCCCTCGATAAGAGCGAAGGCGACGCCGGTCTCGCTCGGCAGCAGCCTGGTTTCACCGTAAATCGTCTTCGTTTGGCCT
>PMHI01000244.1:16234-20417 GCA_003156615.1 Acidobacteriaceae bacterium
CAGCACAGCCGGAGGGCAAGCATGCAGATCGGTGTCTACGGGTCGGGTTTCCTGGGAACAGTGATTTCGGCCTGTCTGGCAGATTTTGGCACTCCAGTTTCCTGCTGTCATCCCGATCGGTCGCGCATGGTCGAGATGGCCCGGGGCAACATCCCATTCTTTGAGAAGAATCTGAAAGAGATCATCCGGCGAAACGTGCGGGCGGGGCGCCTGGCGTATTCCACCGATCTCGAATCCTTTGCGCGCAAGACGCAAGTGATTTTTCTGGCGGAAGACGGAGCCGAAAACCTGGCCGACGTGGTGATGCGGATCGCGCGCCTGGCACCTAAGCCTCCGATTCTGACGATCGTCACTCCGGTCGGCGTGGGCACGGCTGCGGCGCTCGAGAAATCCCTGAAGGATGCGGGCGTGCATGGCACGATCGTCTCCCAGCCCATGTTCTTCACCGACGGTTGCGCGGTGGAAGACTTCAATTGGCCCGACCGGCTGATTCTAGGATCGACCTCCAACGAAGCAGTGCAAATTCTCAAACAGATTTTTCATCCGCTGGTAATGCGCGGTGTGCCGGTGATTGTGACCAACCACGCGACGGCGGAACTGGTGCGCGAATCGGCGACGGCCTTTGTGGCGACGAAGATTTCATTCATCAACGAAGTTGCGGCCCTGTGCGAGCGCGTGGGTGCGGACGCAGTCAGTCTGGCTCTGGCGCTCGGTCTCGACAAGAAGATCGCTCCGCGCTGCCTGCAGCCGGGAGCGGGCATGGGCGGCGTGTTCGCCGAGTCGGACATGGATTCGCTGGCGCATTTGGCTGAGGCCAACGGCGTGCCGTTGAAAGTGCTGAGCGCGGCGCGTGACGTCAACCATACTCTGGCCGAGCGCCTGGTCGATAAGATCGCCCTGGTTTTGAACTCGGTGGAGAACAAGGACGTGGGAATTCTCGGTCTGGCCTTCAAGCCGAATACGAATTCGGTGGCCGGTTCGTCCGCAATGCGGTTGGCCGAAAGGCTGGTCGCCAAAGGCGCGAGGGTGCGGGCTTATGACCCCGTTGCTCTTTCCGAAGCCAAGCTGCAACTGAATGGTTCGGTACGTTACTGCGAGTCGGCTTATGCCGCGGCNNATCAAGCACCTACTCAAGAAACCCATCATCGTGGATACGAAGAACCTGCTGGATTCCGTGCGGCTGCGCGCCATGGGGTTCGAATACGTTGGGGTAGGAAGGGGATGAAGCTTGGCGGGAGAAGGTGTTGGGACGGCGACCGCTCGCAGCAGGCAAACGAACTCCTCCCCGGGATCCGTCAGCGAAGAATTTCTCAATCCCGCACTAGAGCCCGCAGCACAGCCTGAGCACCCGGCGCTGCTATCCCGATTATCGACTTTTCTGTCAGGAATTCTCGAGGGTTTCTCGTCTTCTTTCTTCCACTTATCCTTTTCCAGCCTGACTTATCTATTCAGTTCCTGGTGGAGCCGTTTATAGCTGAGAAGTGATCACTCCCACAACGGGCGCCAGTCCTCCGGCCTACCAGGGAAGCGACTAGAACGCCCGCATCAGATGCCCTGCCAACGCTTCNNGACATGTGCGAAGCGCAGTTGCTATAATCGAAGCGGCGGTGGGAATAGCTCAACTGGCAGAGCACCGGACTGTGGCTCCGACGGTTGCGGGTTCGATTCCCGTTTCCCACCCCAATTCTAAGTAACTTAAGCCATACTTTTGGTCGATAGCATGACCTCTACGGATCCGTAGAGGCCCGATCGGCCTGCCTGCTGACAGCCGCAAACGCAAGCGGCCGCGAAACGACCAAACCGCCCCGAGGAAATCGTACGCAGGTCACTCAATATCCCGAAGCTCGCACCATTCGAAGACGTTCGCGTACGGGAGGTGACTCACGGTAGAATGCGGGATTCAGTGGGAACGAGGATGAAACGGATTTTCCATCCATTCCGAAGCTCTTCGCGGCAGCTTGGACCGCTGGAGCAGCGCATGCTCGACGGGTTGTGGGCAAGAGGCAGCGCCACCGTCCGCGAACTGGTCGAAGGCGGTTACCGGGATCTTGCCTATACCACGGTGATGACTACGCTGGATCGGCTGTTCAAAAAGGGACTGCTGACGCGCCGCGAGCACGGCAGGGCATTCCGCTACGCCCCGCGATTCAGCCGTGAGGAGATGCATCGGGAAGTGGCGGGCCATGCCTTTCGCCAACTGTTGGATGCGAGTCCGGCTTCGTCGTTGCCGCTTTCCTTCCTGGTGGAAATCCTGGGCGAACGGGACGAGCAGTTGCTCGACGATTTGCGGAAGCTGGTGGAACGCAAGCGCCGCGAACTGAGCCAGCGGGAAATGAGCCGGAAGGAGGAACAATCATAAATGTTCGCGCTGCGCGGGATCGCCGTTTCTCTCTCGATCTTCGTCGTGTTCTACAGCGCCCTGTCGTTGGCGGTTGGCGGCGTGTGGCGGAATGTGTGGCTTGGCGGTCCGCGGTACTCGGCGCGACGCTGCGCGGATTTGCTTTTTGCCTTGCGCATGATCCCATTCGCCGTGGCAACTGGAGTTACCCTCACCCTGGCCGTGCCTTCGTTCCTGCTGCTCGAGCCGCGCGCTGTGGATGAACCCATGGGCGTTATGCCTGTGGTGCTGGGCCTGTGCGGGATGGCTATGCTGCTGGCGGGATTGTGGAAGGCGGTGACGGCGTTGTCGCGGGCTTCGCGAACGGTTGCGCGGTGGTCGAGCGAGGCGCGCGTGATCGGCACCAGGCCTATAGATTCCATGAATTCGGTTGCGGTGCGGCGCATTTCGGCGGCTGCGCCTCCCCTCACCGCAGCAGGCATTCTGCGACCCAGCCTGTGGTTGTCGCGAGCGGTGGAATTTGTGTTGACCGAGCGGGAGTTGGAGACCGCTCTCCGGCATGAAGTGGTGCATGTGCGCCGCCGGGACAATCTGAGAAAGCTGATTCTGCGTCTGGTGGCATTTCCGGGCATGGCGGAGTTGGAGAGTGCGTGGCGCGAAGCGAGTGAAATGGCTGCCGACGATGCCGCAGTCTCAAGTGCCTCCGAAGCTCTGGATCTGGCTGCGGCTGTGATCAAATTGTCGCGGCTGACTTCTCTGGAGCCGCCCGCGGAGCTGACTACGGCTTTGGTTTACAGCCCGGCGCAGTCCGTGAATGCGCGCGTCGAGCGGTTGATTGCGTGGACGGAACGGCGGCAGAATACCGGCCCAAGATATTCGTTGGGATATGCGCTGTGCGCTGCGGTTGCCGTGGTGGCTGCTTTAGCCGTGACTTACAGCGCGCTGCTGGTGCGGGTACACGCGGCGACGGAGTGGCTGGTGCGGTAGAAGGTACCTTGAAAGCCGCGTCATCGACTCGCGATCCACTTACGAGCCCTGCCTCTTCCAGGGTAGTCGGACCAGAGAGTAAACCAAGTCCCTCGTAGCCTACCCAGAAGAATTCCGAAGAATCCTCGCCAACAAGACCGGCCTCTAAGGCACTCATCCTCGGCTAGAACGTCACTCGCATGCCCAACTGCGCCGCAAATGGGATGCCTACGGTTGTGCCGGGGCCGAAGAAGTCTCCCAGTGCGCCTTCGGGTATCTCAAGCTGCTTCCGGCTGGTGATGGGCACGGTTTGGGAGCAGCCGGGATTCGTGCAAATATCGCTGACGATGGTTTGCCCGAGCGAATTTGGAGTCATCTGCTGCGAAGGGACTGGGAGCTGGACGACATTGACCGCATAGTTCGCACCGGGATTGTTGCGGTTGAAGAGGTTGAAGAACTCGATGAACGGGTCGAACAGCCAGCGCTCTTTGATTTTAAAAGGACGCGTGACGCGCAGGTCTGACTGGATGTAAGGCGTGCCGCGGAACTCATCGAGGCTGGTATAGGAGGGCTGCGACGCACCGCTGAACTGAATGTAAATGCGGTCAGTGTTGTCGGCGTTCGTGACTGTGATGGGACGGGCGCTCTCCACCTGGTTGATGGTGCTCAATTCGAATCCGCCCGGGAGGTGCACCAGGCCAGCCAGCACGAAGCGATGGCGAACGTCTTCTCCCGATGGGCCGTAGTCGCCTTGTCCGAAAGCATTCAGGAGTCCAGCATTTGGTTGGCCAGGTTCTTGGGGACAGACGCCATCCACGTAGTCAAAGAGTTCGCCCAGCAGGCATCCCCAGGTCTGAGCCTTGGAGAGTTGGTAGTTCG
>PMHI01000501.1:0-5417 GCA_003156615.1 Acidobacteriaceae bacterium
CGTGAATTCCAGGTATGCAAGCTGGTCGACACAACCACCTGCATTGGCTGCAAGGCGTGCGAAGTTGCCTGCCTGGAATGGAACGGTTACACCTTCAGCGAAACCACCTTTGACAACAGTTACCAGACCATGCCGGAGACGGCATGGAATTATTGGAACCTGATCAAGTTCAACGAGCACGAACGCGCCGACGGCACCATGATGCTGCTCATGCGCAAGGACCAGTGCATGCATTGCGCAGACCCAGGCTGTCTTGCGGCCTGCCCGGCGGACGCTGCCATCGTCCAGTATGCCAACGGGATCGTCGATTTCCAGGAGGCAAATTGCATCGGTTGTGGATATTGCATGACCGGCTGCCCCTTCAATATTCCGAAATTCGATCCTCCGTCGCGCAAAGTGTTTAAATGTACGCTGTGCAACGACCGCGTGTCGGTGGGACTGGAACCAGCCTGCATCAAGGCCTGCCCTACGGGCTGCCTGCATTTTGGGACGAAGTCGGAAATGAAGGAATTGGCGGAGACTCGCGCGGCGCAACTTCGCCAAAATTCCGGATTTCAGGATGCAGGAGTTTACGATCCGGCAGGAGTCGGCGGAACCCACGTGATTTACGTGCTGCACGACGCAAAGAATCCGGAATTGTACGGGGGATTGCCCAGTGATCCGCGGATCCCCTGGTCGGTGCGCCTGTGGAAAGGGCCGTTGAAGTGGCTGGGGAATCTGGCGATGGTTGGCGGCATTGTCGGGATGGCATTGCACTACATGCGATTTGGACCGAAGAAAGAAGAACCGATTCCGCCGGATGCTTCGCCGAAGGATGAGCGGCGCGATGATGGGAGGCGGGTATGACGACCGAGGCGGTTTCTCGCTCGAATGCCGCACACCGCAACGCAGATACGATCGTCCGGTATACGTTGGGCGAGCGTGTGAATCACTGGATCGGCGCTCTTTCCTATACCTACCTGCTCATGACCGGCCTCGCCTTCTGGTCCCCCTATCTGTACTGGCTGGCCGCGGTTGTGGGAGGCGGGCCCGCGGCGAGATTCTGGCATCCGTGGTTCGGATTGATATTTACGGTATCACTGTTCTGGACGTTCAAAGAGTGGCACGGCGACATGAAAATCGAGGACGCCGATCGAGCCTGGGCGAAAGCGATTCCGGATTACATAAAGAACGAGGACGACAAACTCCCGCCGGTCGGCCGGTTCAACTATGGACAAAAACTCTTCTTCTGGGGAATTTTCTACAGCGTAATTCTTCTGCTGCTCTCCGGCGTCGCCTTGTGGTACACAGAAACTCTCCCATGGAGCCTCCGTTTCGTGCGCTACGCCGCGATTCTAGTTCATGCGAGCGTGGCTCTCATCACCATTGGACTGTTTCTGATTCACGTGTACATGAGTGCAATCCTCGAAGAGGGTAGCTTTGGATCCATGATTCACGGCTATGTAACCCGCGCGTGGGCGTGGACTTTTCATCGCACGTGGTACTACCAGGTCACTGGCAAACCTCGACCCCTCCGATGAATGATGCAAAGTGGGATCGCCGCATCCGGCGCGCCAACGAACTCGTTTCGTCTTATCCATTCTCCGCGGAAGGACTCCGTTACTACACGCGTGTCGCAACGTTTCACAAGAGCCTTTACCGTGAACTCCAGAAAGCTCTCGCGGATGCACCCAGGACTTCCTCTGATCGTCCTCTGCGCGACGAGTTGGATCTTTTTCTCCTCCTCCCGAAGTTTCCCGCATTCCTGTCGCTGATCCAGCAGATTGCGCCAGCGCCGCTCGCTCAAGCCTCGGGCGCTCTGGCGCAGATGGGGCCAGCCGCTTGGCAACACGCGATCGAAGACTTCTGGCANNGGAGAGGCAGAATTGGCTGGAGTCGCGGACGACACTGCGCAAGCCCAGTCTTCCGATCGAGTGCTCGCGTGGATGTTTCTTCAGCCGTACGCTGAATATCTTGCAGATCACCGCGAGATCGCCGTTGTGAATGGAACTCCATCGACCTGCCCGCTTTGCGGCGGCAAGCCTGCCGTCGGGGTATTGCGAAGTGAAGGGGACGGTGCGAAAAAGTCGTTGATTTGCATGCTCTGCGCCCACGAATGGGCTTTCCGAAGAATTTATTGTCCAGCATGTGGAGAAGAACGAGAACCGCAGATGGCATATTATTCAGCGCCCGAGATCGCGCACGTCCGGGTGGATGTCTGCGACACATGCCACACCTATCTGAAGAGCATCGACTTGACGAAAACGGGGCTGGCGGTTGCCGTTGTCGATGAGTTGGCGACAATCCCTCTGGACCTATGGGCACGCGAACATGGGTACGAGAAACTACAAATCAACCTGTTGGGAGCCTGACCAGACGTTCTGGAGGACCTCGCCGCTAACGAGCGAGTGTTACCGTCTCACCGCTCGATCGTTTAGGATTCAAGATCTCAACTCGGGCTTCACAGCTCGCACGAATGCACTCATGAACTTTCCGTCTACCTGCGGCGCAATGGCATCCACGTCGATGTTTTGGCCGCAAAGGAACTCCCGAGCCTCATCAACGCGGTAAATTCTCGTAGGCTCGATCTCAATGTTCTCGAAGCCAGCAGACGCGAGTTTGGTGCGATATTCGTCTTCTTCGAGGGCGCCCGCAACGCAGCCAACCCACAGAAGCACACTTTTGCGAATCTGAGGCGGAATCTCGCCACGGGTCACAACGTCGGATACAGCAAAGCGTCCGCCCGGCTTCAGGACGCGAAGGGCTTCCCTCAGTACCTGATCTTTGTCCGCTGAGAGATTGATGACGCAATTGGAAACGATGACATCCACAGAATCGTTTGGTAATGGGATATGTTCAATTTCTCCCTTCAAGAACTCGACATTCTTCACCCCCGCTTTGCGTTTGTTCTCGTTGGCCAGNNACGTCTATACCCCCGCCGGAGCCTAGGTCGAGTACAACTTCGCCGGGTTTCAGAGTAGCCAACGCGGTCGGATTCCCGCATCCTTTCCGAAGAAGGCTTCGACCAAAGCAGCATCTGCTTCGTAACTCGACTTCCGTATAGCCGTCATCCGCTCATGACTCGCAAAAGTAAAGGGATCGGAATAACGATCTGACCGCAATCCAATACGTTATTTGGGTGAGCTAAGGAAACCGAAGTCTCCCACGCACTGATATTGGGGAACTGCGTTATCATCCTACGTCATGAACACCGGGACGACGAATCAGGTGCTGGAACGCCGAGTGCGTGAACTTCTGCTGTTGCAGGAAACGGCGAAGAAGGTGAACTCCTTACTCGATTTGGAGAAATTGCTGGACGAGATCGTGGGCAGCGTTGCGGAGGCTTTTGGGTGCAACCGGACGGCAGTGCTGCTGCAGGATGACGCTNNGTGGGCGGTGAGGGGATGGTGGGCCACGTGGCGGCGACCGCAAGGATGCACTATGCGCCTGACGTGAGGAAGGATCCCTATTATGTGGTCAGTGAGTCCACGACACTTTCCGAAGTGGACATTCCGCTGATCAGCCGTGGAAAACTGATCGGCATATTCAATGCACAAAGCTCCTCAGTTGACGCATTTTCTCCTGAGCAAATCGACTTGTTGCGCGCATTAGCGGATAACATCGCCATCGCCATTGAAAATGCTCGCCTCTTCCGGCAAGAGCGATTGGAGAAAGAAAAGGCTCTCCGCGAGCAGACGGAGGCCAGGCACATCCAGCGAGCACTCTTACCGGAACAAGATCCTGTAATTTCCGGCTATGCGATTGATGGTTTCTGTCTGCAATTGAATGCCGTGGGAGGCGACTGGTATGACTACGTGGATCTTGGCGATGGCTTCTGGGGAATCGCACTCGGTGACGTTTGCGGCAAAGGGATGGCGGCGGCATTGCTCATGTCGGCGACGCGCAGTCTGTTTCGCATGGCGGCCGAGGGATTGAAGTCCCCCTCGGAGGTCCTTATGCGCTTGAACCAGGCACTAGTGAAGGACCTTCCTGAGGGCCGATTCGTCACTTTAGTCTATTCGATCCTCGATACTAAACGCGCGACAGTGAGGGTCGCCAATGGAGGCCACCCCTATCCTATTTTCGTCCGGGAACAGACCGACATTACAGAACTCAAAACGGAAAAAGGCCTTCCTTTGGGGCTTATGAACTCAGAGTACTCAGAGATCGGGTTGACCTTACAGACCGGCGACCGCGTGCTCATGTACACCGATGGTACGGTAGAGGCAACGAACGGTGGAGGCCAGGAATATGGAACCTCTCGCCTTGTGAAATCCTTGCAGAAACCAGGAGTATCAGCCCAGTCGGTGTTGGCCGAGGTGCAAGAGTTCGCGAGTGGCGGGACGCTCAGCGACGATGCGACCGCGCTCGTCTTGCGCCGCGAATAGCTCTCTCCTCCCCCTGATTCATTTGCTTTCTGTACGGGGCACCTTGGTGACCCAGAATAGCCGTCCGCTACTCCGTCGCCGCGGACAAAGATCTAGGCAAGCGGAACCTAGAGACGTTCATCCCGTCCCAGAAGCAGGCTCACGTCTTTTGCCCAAACCGGGTGTTGGTATCTCGATTCCGCATATGGGGACGGGCTTCGTTTCTCCAAGAAACTGCCGCTCCTGAAAGCGGCCGGGGACGCCGCGTAAAGGTCGGACCGACAACCACGCACAATCGTTTGAGTTCTTATCATTGGCGGAGAGCCAAGAAAGCGAATCTCCACTCGCGAACCTATCTGGGGCCCAGCCCGCCATCGTACTGTCGGATAACGCCGTAGCACTCGCAGGCGTAGTCCTCAAGTTTCTTGCGGTTCACGATCTTCACCGCGCCACGGGTGTACTCGATCAGCTTTTTCTTCTGCATGACACCAGCNNTCCTGAGCCAGTAACAACCACCGCGCCAGGCGCTGCCGAATATCGTGCAGCCGATTGCACGCCGCTGTCTGAGCAACCTGCATACCCCGGATTACGGCACAGCGGTTCAACATCATGTGCAAGCGTGGAGTGGATTCCAAGGTATCTTGCAAGGCTCCAACTTTTACCCGAAACCCATCCCCCGTGATTTGTACTACTGCCCGCAGCGGGCCCCTGCTCAGGCCAACCACCGCCGGTGTTCCTGTAAAGCTCTCATTGCCAACTACGCCAGCTTCGGCGGTCTTTCCATCTTTCATTACGACTACCAGCGAAATCAAACCTCGATTGAGGAAATACGCAAACTCCAGCCTTACACCTGCCTCATGAAGGACTTGATGGTGTGGCAATCGGACGTATTCGAGGTGAGGACGAACTGTGTTGTACTCGTTATCGGTGATCGATAGAANNTTTTCTTCTGCATGACACCAGCGGCCAGGCTCACGCTGGGCCTATCTGTCCCCAGCATCGTTGCGAGAAAATCATGGGTGATGGGCAGCAACCCTGAATCCACTCTATCCTGAGCCAGTAACAACCACC
>PMHI01000501.1:5502-6862 GCA_003156615.1 Acidobacteriaceae bacterium
AGCTCTCATTGCCAACTACGCCCGCTTCGGCGGTCTTTCCATCTTTCATTACGACTACCAGAGAAATCAAACCTCGATTGAGGAAATACGCAAACTCCAGCCTTACACCTGCCTCGTGAAGGACTTGATGGTTTGGCAATCGGACGTATTCGAGGTGAGGACGAACTGTGTTGTATTCGTTATCGGTGATCGATAGAAGTATTTTGTTGCTGACTGGCTTTCCTGCGGGATTCGTCCGTTCGCCGGACTGCACGATTTGGGGGTCTTGGCGCGCCACAAGCGAGAACCGAAAAGCCTCCGGACGCGGGGAAGAACCCACCCGCCGTGATGTACAAACAGGAACTCTGCCTGTTCGCGCTACGCGGAAGATTGTATCGGGTCCAACACGACGCATCTGTAGGGTACCTTACATTGGCCTTACCGCAGCCTCGCGCCAGCAACGCGGCGCAAGAAACGGGACCAAAACGGGATCAACACCTAAAGCGATTCCGCTTCACCCCTAACGGCTCGGAAGTTGGACGTTCGTACGAACAAAACATTTCCATCTATGTAGGATGCCCGACAGACCATGCAAATTGGCGCGTGTAAGCTTCGCCCATTACTTTATGCATCTTTCGGCAGGCCAAGACTGGCTGACGGTTTTCTTCTGCATTGAGGCAGTACGCCGCTGCAAAAGGACGCTTCTTCCCTTGACGGCGAGTAGGTACTAGCGTGCAGTCAGACAACGTTGGGGAGCAGCGATATAGGCCATGAGCCGGAAGCTGGATTGGATTGAGCAACAGAGTTTTGTGGGTTTTGGTTGCTCGGAATGTGGCTGGCAGTTCGAACCTTCCGGCCCGCCCCCAGGCGCAGGTTTCGACGAAATGATGCGCAACTTCGAGTTGCAGTGCGACAAAGAATTTTCCTCCCATGTTTGCTCCGATTACCCAAAAGCCAAGAGCACATGGAGCGAGATCGATGAATAGCGGAGCCAACGCAAAAAAGAACCCGCATTGGACCCATGTTTCTTTCTTCCCCGTCACTTCCCGGCGCTGGCTGCTGCCGTTTTCGAGGCTTCTCTTCGCCGCTCATCAATACCGCGACGAACTCGCCCTTCCGCGAATTCCATAGCTTCTCCAACTCCTTGCTGAATTCCGCGACAATCCACGGGCATTGCTGAATGACCGCCTCGATTCCTGTCGCGGACCATTTTCGTGACATGCGACGGTGGGTGGACAGCGATAAAGAGTGTTGAACACGAAGAGCCTCCTGATGAGAGGCGCCGGCTAATTCACGTCTTTGCTCTAGCGATGCCTTTGTCCGTGGCCGAGACGGGACGGGGGAAATACCATTCGCTACCATTGATACTCCCCACGCCTGA
>PMHI01000668.1 GCA_003156615.1 Acidobacteriaceae bacterium
AAGCCTACCTGCTGGGACACAACGGCGCTGCCGCAGCTGCCGAGTTCCAGAAGCTACTCGATCACAGGGGCATCGTCCTGAACTTTGTAACGGGATCGCTGGCTCATCTGCAAATCGGTCGTGCCTATGCGATGTCGGGCGACACCGCCAAAGCTAGAGCCGCATATAACGACTTCTTCGCCCTCTGGAAAGANNTGGCTGTTGAAAAACTCCTTCCCGCGAAATTCACAAAAATAAAATTGCGTTAGGAAGCCCTACAAACGACTTTCTCAATTTTCCTAGACATTTTCTATCCCCTAAATTTTCGCTGTTTCGAGAAAAAGGGACTTTATTCAACAGCCACAGGCCTTAGCACTCAAAGTCCCTCTCGATGGTAAAGTTGGCCCATGGCCGACACCAGAAATCCCGAAAACTTTGAGGAGATTGTAGAGTGGGCATACAGCACCCTGCCTCAGAAGATCAGGGACCTGCCAGATTTCCCCGGCATTCAAGTGGTTGACGAGCCTCCGGCCGACGTATTTGAGGACATGTCGAACAAGAAGAAATGGCGCCGTGGAACTGAGTTGTTGGGATTGTACAGCGGCACACTTAGGACGAAACGGTCGCACGCCCAGGTAAACTATGCCCCCGACTTGATATTTGTTTTTCGTGGCCCCATTCTGCGGTGTTCAAAGAGAGATTTGCGAGCCGAAGTGAAACGGGTGGTCTGGCATGAGGTTGCACACTGGCTCGGCTACGAAACCGAGGAGCAAGTGAAAGCCTTGGGTTTATGAGCCACCACAACTCGTCACGCTTCTCGGATTCTCGCCACAGCGTCAACTGGGGTTGTGAGTGCTATCGCGATGTTTGACAGGTGCTTCCACCAGAACCGTCTTTGTGTCGAGTAATAACATTTCACGCCTGTCAGCTTCATCTACCACTGCTCAGCCTCAATTTCTCGCGTTTGGTGTAACTTTCTTGGGGTTTCTCCGTATCTACTCTGACCGGACCGTCGGATGACTGACTTCCACGCGCTTTACGAGCGCTACGCGCCACAGGTGCACCGCTTTGCGCTGTTTCTTTGCGGCGATCCGGCGCTAGCCGACGACATCACGTCTGACACGTTCGTTCGCGCCTGGACTGCCACCGGGACAATCCGCCAACAGACGGTCAAGGCTTATCTCTTTACCATCGCCCGCAATTTGTATCTCGACTCCTTGCGCCACAGCCGCCGTCTGGCGGTCCTTGGCGAAACTCTGCCAGATGCGCGAGTCAGCCCACAGAAGCAGGTCGAGGTTCGGCGTGAATTGTGGCTTGTACTGACCGCGATGCGGGAACTCCCCGAAGTGGACCGCGCCGCACTGTTGATGCGGGTGCAGGAAGAAATGTCGTATGAAGAAATTTCTCAGGAGTTGGGATTGTCCTTGGCGGCAGCCAAGGTCAAGGTCCATCGCGCACGGCTCAAGCTGATGCGGGCAGTCGAAGCACTCGAGGGCAGGAGCGACAGATCGGAGGAAGGATCATGAATATCACCGCAGATGTCATCAATGACCTGTTGCCTAGCTACTTTTCTGGTGACGCTAGCCCGGATACGCGCACCCTCGTCGAGGATTATTTCCGGCAGAATCCCGGCTTCGAACGCCAGGCACGCCACGCCATGCAGAGCTTGCAGGGACTCGGCCAGGCTGCTACCGAGTCTCCTGATGAGCGAGATGAGAAGACCGCATTGCAGCGCGCCAAGGGCCTCTTGCGCCGGCAAAAAATCCTGCTCGCCCTGGCTTCCACCTTCACTCTCAACGTCCTCACACTTGGTTTCAGTTTTGAGATCGGCGGCGGCCACGTTCGAGTGCACTGGCTTACCCTGCCCGGACAGCGCGAAGCTATCGCGATCATTTTTCTGCTGGCGGTCGTTTCCTGGGTTTTCTACTTCCGCGTCAGTCGCCGGGTTCGAACGCGAGTCCTGGGTTGAGCCGTTGGTGCCACGATTCCTGGACAACCGTGTAACTTTTCTGCTGCAACTCTGTATTAGGAAAGAATGCGCCTGCAGACATACTGTGGGCGAAAAGGACTTGGTCACATGAGCCATGCAGATGGCAGTTATTCTTTGATTCCACCGCCCCCGGTTGCAGCTCCAGGAAGCACAACCGGATTAAAAGCCTTCTTTTTCCAGCCCGACGGCCTGCGCGCCGGATGGCGTCTGCTGCTGTTTTTCGCCCTTCTCGCAGGAATCGGCATCAGCCTCCGCCTCATCCTCGTAACTTTCACCCGCACCCCCATCCCAACCAGGGTCCAGTTCAGCCCCGCTGGCGAAATTGGTGGGGCCGGAAGCACCTTCCTGCTGTTTCTCTTGGTGAGTTGGATCATGTCCAAAATCGAGGGTAGAAAAGTCGCCGATTATGGTTTGCCGGCACGAAAAGCCTTCGGCCTGCAGTTCTGGCAAGGTATCGGCATCGGATTTGGCGCAGTCACCTTCCTCCTGGCTGTGTTGCGGGTCTTCGGCGTGTGCCATTTCGAACGCGTAGGGCTGAATGGCTGGGAGACTCTGAAATACGCAGGCCTTTGGGGAATCGCCTTCCTCACCGTTGGCTTCAACGAAGAATTTGTGTTCCGCGGCTACCCACTATTCACGCTCTCGACCGGCATCGGTTTCTGGCCGAGCGCGGTCCTGATGTCGGCAATCTTCGCCTTCGCCCACTATTTCAATCCCAACGAGACCTTGCCGGGCCTTCTCCAGGTCGCT
>PMHI01000101.1 GCA_003156615.1 Acidobacteriaceae bacterium
GCCGAACGCGCGTTTTCGTTGCGCGAGATGATCAACAGCAGTTTCGAAGAAGTCAGAGCGCTCGCCGATGCTGTGCTATTAGAAACAGGCCCTTCTCGGCAGCAGGACCTTGTTTTGCGCGGTCGAATCGAACGCTGGCAACCGCAGTTGCGGATGCTTTTCATAATGCGAGTTGCTTTGTGGAGATACCGCGTTCGGGTCTCCGGTTTTGAACTGCCTGCGCCGGTGGCTACGGCGCAACAAGAGTTCGATGAAGCTCTCGCTGATGTCATAGATGGTGTGGCCGATCGGATGGAGGGCAAAACATCGCAGGGGAAAGACGACTTTGAAGATGCATTCGAGGACCTAGAAAGAACGGTCCGATCGTATTGTTGCGAAGGACCGCAAGGATTGCTTGCACCGGAACTGCAAGCCTTTCTCGCTCTGTCCCGCAGAATCGCAGACCTGACGATTTCCGTGGCACTAGCGGTCGAAAACGCATGAGAACAGATACGAATTCGCGAATGACTGAACAACCAGAGCGGCGTGCCCGGAAATCCCTTCTGGATATTGTCCTCGGCCGTCCGCTAGCCGATGGCGACGATCACGAGCGGGTCGGCCCTGCGGCCGGAATTCCGGTCTTTGGTCTCGATGCACTGAGTTCATCTGCATATGGACCCGAGGCCGCCCTCACTATGCTGCTTGCACTCGGTTCGTTCGGCATCGTGTACTTGCTGCCGATCACGCTCACGATTGTGACCCTTCTCGGCATTGTTTACTTCTCCTATCGGCAAACCATCGCGGCATACCCAAAGGGAGGTGGTTCCTACACTGTCGCTTCGGAGAATCTCGGCACCCGAGTGGGTTTAATCGCCGGTGCGGCGCTGATCGTCGATTACATATTGAACGTCGCGGTCGGAATATCCGCCGGTGTCGGCGCGCTGGTCTCCGCCTTGCCCACGTTGCACCCACACACGCTGGCACTTTGCCTCGTAATCCTGCTGCTGTTGACGGTCACTAATTTACGTGGCATCCGTGAGTCCGGATTGGCATTCATCGTTCCCACCTACGTCTTTGTCGCATGTCTCGGAGGTGTGATCGTCATTGGTCTGATCAAGACAGTGTTGCACGGAGGCCATCCACTGCCGGTGGCGGCGATTCCAAAGTGCGGACCTGCCCTGACGACGGTCAGCCTGTGGCTGCTGGTAAAGGCATTCGCAAACGGGTGCACAGCCATGACGGGTGTCGAAGCCATAAGCAATGGCGTGCCCGTCTTTCGCGAACCGAACGTGAAGAATGCGCGTAAGACCTTGACCATTATTATCGCGATCCTCATGCTGATGCTCCTCGGTATTGCATACCTGTGTCGATCTTATGGAATCGCGGCCACGCCGCCGGACCAGCCTGGTTATCAAAGTCTTTTATCGCAACTGACGGGTGCAGTGGGCGGCCGTAACATTTCTTACTATGTCACAATGGGCACCGTGCTCACTGTGCTGGCTCTCTCCGCCAACACTTCCTTTGCCGACTTTCCACGTGTATGCCGCTTGATCGCGGAAAAGGGGTACCTCCCGTATCCGTTTACGATTCTCGGACGGCGGCTGGTGTTTTCTATCGGCATTTGTGTTCTGGCCTTGCTTTCTGGCTTGCTGCTGATTCTCTTCGGAGGCATCACCGACCGCCTGATTCCGCTGTTCGCCGTCGGCGCATTCTCGGCATTCACGTTGTCTCAGGCAGGCATGGTCATGCACTGGAAGAGAAGAGGGGGGCAGCGCGGCGCACGCTGCAACATGGTGATCAATGGTGTGGGCGCCGTGGCGACCGGACTGACAACGTGCGTCGTGATTGTCGCGAAATTCGCTGAAGGCGCATGGATCGCTACACTCGCCATTCCTGGCTTAGTCCTGCTGATGTCAGCCATTCACCGTCACTACCAAAAGATTGAGAGCGAGATTGATACTCGCTCGCCCGCGCAGCTATCCGGCATCACCCCGCCCCTGGTGGTCGTGCCCATGCAGAGTTGGAGCAGGGTTGCTGAAAAAGCGCTGCAGCTTGCGTACACGCTTTCGCAGAACGTCTTCGTGCTCCATGTTACGTTCCAGTACGCAGCTGATACTCAAACTGACAGCGCCTTGATGCGAGAATGGGGCGAGTTCATTGCGCATCCCGCTGCAGAAGCGGGCCTCACTCCTCCACGATTGGTGGTGTTGCCCTCGCCTTATCGTTTCGTCACCAGGACGATTGTCGAGTACATCCTTAACCTTGAGCGTATCCACCCAGATCGGCTGATCTCGGTGGTGCTTCCGGAGTTGGTGGAGCGGCGGTGGTTCTACGACTTTCTGCACAACCAGCGCGCCACGCTGCTGAAGATCATGCTCTACATCAAGGGCAATGGTCATATCGTCGTCACCAATGTGCCCTGGTATCTGAGCACATGACAACGATACGTGGGCAGACCCTTGCAATTGAACGGAAACCAGTTTTCTACAGAACACTCGCTCCATATTCTGATTACGGTGCGAATCAGCTCGCAATAATAGTTTCGA
>PMHI01000382.1:0-1273 GCA_003156615.1 Acidobacteriaceae bacterium
GTCGGGCTGATTCTCGGTGAGTCTAACCGCCTGGCTAGGTAAACGATCAGCAAACAGCAAAGAAACGCGGCAGGACTTCTTCCCGCTACCAGAGCTTCGCATATGCCGCCCTCGGTTGCTTAGCCAAAGGTCGTTCGCCTCAAGAATTGTGGAAGCGATATAAAGAGTTGCTTTACTTTAATCCCTCCACGAGATAGAGGTCTGACAGAATACGGTGATAGCCATATAAACATGACTTGCCGTCCGGCGTGATAAGGATGGGACCAATCCGGCTTACGCCTGCTGAATCGGAAGGCATCAGCTCCTTCCACAGAGCCTTGTGGCCGGTCGACAAATCTAGCCGATAGACTTTGGCTGGTAGATCTCCCGGCTTGTAGAAATAGATTGATTTTGCGTCTTCACTCCACTGAATCGGTTGCTCTCCCAGCTCAACGCCTGGAACGGCCTTAGGTTCTCCGCCTGAAACCGGGTAAAAATACGCCTTCTCATCCGGGCCAACGCCAACCACCTGCTGCCCGTCTGGAGAAAGGACAAGAACTAGAGGGTCGATTCCTTCGGGTGAAATGGGCGCCGGCTTTCCGTCGGAGGAATCCTGGAGGTAAATACGGGCAGCGTGACCTGGTTCCTTGCCGGAGAAAAGGAAACGCCGGCCGTCGGGAAGCCACCTCGCGCGGCTGTGATTGATGGAGTCGTGAGTGAGGGGCTTGGCCTCGCCAGGCCCGGTCGGAAGGAGAACAAGTTGGGCGGGAGTGGATGGTGGACTGGCAATAACCCATTTGCCATCAGGTGACACGGTGATCGCAAGCCCGTCCCCCAAGCGGACGGCCGAGGCCTCGCCGATCTTGCGCTGGTAAACAGAATAGTTCAGGCCCCCGCCTTCACCCGCCTCGGTGAAGAGCAGCACCTTGCCATCGGGCGAGATGTCTGAGGGGTACGTGTAGTCAAGCCACGACAAATCGTGTTCTTTGCTGTCACCAGAAGTGAGGCCAATTAGTTCTCTTCGCCAGGTGTCTCGGGAAAGCAGCACGCGCCCATCCTGCCAAATATCCTGTAGCGACAGGGTGTCGGGAACGCGCGCAATCAGCCGCTCGCGTCCGCCCAGTGTCACAGCATAGACAGCGCGTTTAACACCGGACCGGCTACCGGTGAACCATAATTCTCCGCCGTCCGCCGACCAGGCCAGTCCCTGTGCTGTAAGGAGTTCCGTAGCCAAAGTCTTGACCTTTCCGCTGAGGTCTACGACGCGGAGAGAACCTCCGTCATCGCCGGGCAG
>PMHI01000382.1:1285-10187 GCA_003156615.1 Acidobacteriaceae bacterium
CTTCCATCCGGGGACCAATCCGCCCACTGCACGTTTTCCAGTACAGGGCGTGGAGATCCACCGTTGAGTGGCACTCTAGCCAGCGTGCCCACCTGGGCATAAACTCCGGATGGGCGGCTATCTATCGATACCGCCATCTCTCCAGTGGAGGAGATAGCCAAAAGCGCAGATCCCCCGAGATTGAGGGAACGTGATTGCGGGCTTTCGGGACTGGTAATGAACAGATCGATTGGAGAGCCTTCCCAAGAAGCTCCGTAGACGACCGACTGCCCATTGGGCGTAAAATGCGCAGACCGAATGGTGCCTCGGCGAAAGGTGAGCTGATGGTAGGAAGGCTGCGACGTGGGTATCCAACCGGCGCGGAGAAACCAGCCCGCAGCTGCGCCCAGAATGAGGACGGCGCAAGCGATTAATCCTGTCGATCGGATCGAATGCGTCTTCCTGGCCGAGTTTGCCGTAAGCTCCGGAGCTGCAGCTGCCTGCGTCGCTGATACTTGGGCTGCGGCACTCCGGTTTGAGTCCAAATCGCGTTTCAAACGCTTTAATTCAGCCCGTATTTCAGAAGCCGTCTGATAGCGCAGCTCACGATCCTTTTCCAGCGCCCGGCCAATGATCCGGTTGAGATCGGACGGCAAGTTAGGATTGAGCTGAGGGGGCGGCGTCGGGATGCGATTGAGGATGGCCTCGAAGATGACGGCGGAGGTGCTGCCGCCAAATGCTACTTCGCCGGTGCACATCTCATACATGACAGCACCGAAGGAGAACAGATCGGTGCGGGCATCGAGCTCTTCCCCACGAGCCTGCTCGGGGGACATATAGGCTGCCGTGCCCACGGTACTGCCTGGACTTGTCAGTTGCTCATCCCTAACGTCCGCTATCGTCGAGCCGTTCAGCGAAGCTGTAAGATTACGGCTGGCGTTAACTTTGGCAAGTCCGAAGTCAAGAATCTTCGCCTGCCCGCGGCTGGTGACGAAGATATTGGCCGGTTTGATGTCACGATGCACAATGCCGCGGTTGTGGGCCGCATCAAGTGCGTCCGCAATCTGAATGCTCAGCTCCAAAAACTCTTCAATCTTGAGCGGCCGTTTCTCGACCCTGTGCTTGAGTGTCTGGCCATCCAGAAACTCCATCGCTATAAATGCTTGCGCATCTTGCTCGTCGATGTCGTAGATGGTGCAGATGTGGGCATGATTCAGGGCCGACGCGGCCTGTGCCTCGCGACGAAAGCGGCTGAGGGATTGCGGATCGCGCGCGACTTCGTCAGGCAGGAACTTCAGGGCGACAAAACGGTGCAGGCGCGTGTCCTCGGCCTTGTAAACCACGCCCATGCCGCCGCCACCAAGTTTCTCGGTGATGCGGTAGTGCGAGATGGTCTGGTCGATCACTGGCGGGAAATGTTACGTCTCTTGAGCGGGCAAGTCAATCAAAGCGGTGAAGTTGGCGAGACCTCAGAAGGGTTGTTGGCGAAAAAATCGGCCGTTACACTCATCGACTCCGGTGAGCAGGTTTTGAGCAGCTAACGCCTGATTTCGTCAACCGTCGCGTATCTCTTAGAATCAGGCGTTTATGTCCACACCTACTTGGAGGCGCCGAAATGAAAATGATTCATGCGCTCTGTTGCTCGCTGTTGTTGGTCAGCATCGCCTTCGCTCTGCGCCCCGTTGAGGGAGCCCACGCTCTGATTGGCACGTGGCGAGTGGTGGAGTTTGCCGATCTAGATAAGGGCGGCAAGTGGCAGTACGAGTATGGTGAACATCCGCGGGGATACATCGTTTACGACGCAACCGGGCACGTGCACGTTCAGATGATGAAGGTTCCGCCGCTGGCTCCTTTTTCAGAAGCGAACACCGACGACGGTAAGCCACCCTCAGCCGAGCATGCCCTCGCGGCTTACACGGCCTATGCAGCATATTTCGGCACATACACCGTCGACGAAGAGACGCACATGGTTACTCATCATGTCGAGGGGAGCCTGAGGCCGGATTACACCGACACTGACCAGGCGCGTCCCTTCAGACTGGAAGGCGATCGGTTGGAGATTGGCGACGGCAAGACCTGGCGACGTGTGCTCGAGCGTGTACGCTGATTTTGTGGTCTCCTGCGGAGCGGCCCGTCCGGACACGACCTTTGCGATGGTTGGCGTAATGTCGCCGTTACACTCAAAACCGGGTCAAAACGTGCTATCTGATGACAACAGTCAAAGCGCTTAAGCTCCACGGACTGCAGGATTATTTCAGCCGATAGAGGTCTGCCTGACCGCCGGGACGGGCGTAGACAATGGTTGATAGGTCGCGCGAGAAATCGTATCCGTTGCCGCCATAAGCAATGCTGAAGGCGAAGGGCACTTTATAGGCGACTTGCGGCCCCCCTGTGGTTCTGCCGCTACTCCAGGGCACGCGGTAGATCGTGGCGGATCCCCGTTCGGATACGGCGTAGAGGAATGACTTGTCGTCGGGCGCGAAGATGCCAGAAAACGTGGTGACTCCCGGAACTAGCATCGAGCACTTGTGGTCGGCCAGCGAAAATTGGTGAATACCCTGCTCGGAACCGCGCTGGTCGAGTGACAACAAGTACCTGCCGTCCGGGCTGACGTCGTTGGCAAATCCGCACCCTTGATCAACCATTTGGAGGTGGGAGCCGTCCACGCCCATTTCCAAAATCTGCACGGGCGAATCATGCGATTTGATCGAACTCAGGTAGAGCGACTTGGCGTCGGGTGTGAATATTGCGACTCCGACATAGATGCCACTCCACGGCACTTGCCGGATGTTGCTTCCGTCCGCTCCGGCGACGTAGACCTTCACTGGCCCTCCGCTTGAATCGGCGAAGGTCAATTGCGATCCATCATGCGTCCAGGTATTTGTCGACAGAGTTTCACCGGAGGCCAGCTTCGCCTTATTCTTGCCATCAATATCGGACACCCATATTTCCTGGCGATGTGGACCGAGCAGCGCTATATACATGACCCGCTTGCCATCCGGCGAAATGGCCGGTTGCGTCGCATCACCGTCCACGAGGTCGAGGGACTGCTTGGTTCGTGTGTTATAGGCGGTCAAGAAACCGGAAGCTTTGCCGCTTACGTAATAAATGCCCTTGGTGGCCTGATTCACCATGGGGTCGTAATCCGGGCCTGCGCCGAAGGTAACCTGCGTCAGGGAACGGTCGTTCAGGTCATAACGCCAGATATTCTGGATGTCATTCTCGGTGCGGCTGAAAAGCAAAGACTTGCCGGGTTGCTCCCAGGCGGGTGCGCCAGTTGCAGGGATTTTGNNCCTGGGGGTTGAATCCTGGTCTTCGAATTTGAAGACCTCCTCGCCGCCCAAGCCGGAGACTGGCGCGCGGTATATGGAGTGGATACCCTCGGGGACGTAGAACAGCGATTTTCCGTCCGCGGAAGGCGCCAAAGTGATGGCGTTGACGACGTGGCGCGGGTTGCCCCCGAGGGTGGGAACCGCCCAGACATCGGCGCGCCCCACATTGCGGGCGTAGTAGATTTCGGTGCTGTCGGCGGAAAAGCCGAGCGGACGTTTATCGCCCTCATCGCGAGTGAGCTGTAGCGGATCGCCACCGGAAGTCAACATCACATAAATCTGGAACGTGCCCTCCGTGGGAGACGAGAAAGCGATGGTGTGTCCGTCGGGCGAGAGTTGCGCGCCGTGCATGGCCTTGTTCCAGTGGCTGATCTGTGAAACTTTGCCGGGAAGGCTGGGCGCGGGTGCATGCGGCCAGAAGCGATAAGCGAATCCGGCCGCGACTAAGATTGCCACGCATAAGGCGGGCACAAGATATTTCTTCGCAGATGAAGTGGACGTAGCAACTACGGCCGCCGTGCCGGAAGGAGCGGCGAGAGTTCCAGTTGATGTTCCAATCGCTATTCCACTCGCCGTGCCACTTGAAGATGGAGCGGTCGCAATTGCGGGAGCACTCGATACCGAAGTCGCAATCCTCCCCGAGCCCGTGTCGCGCTGCAGCCGCTTCAAGTCGGAGCGCAACTCCGCCGCCGATTGGCAGCGCAAATCGCGATCCTTCTCCAGTGCCTTGTTGATGATCCGTTCCAGGTCCGCAGGCAGGTCAGGATTCAACCGCACAACGGGAACCGGAGCACTATCCAGTATTGATTTGAAGATGAGCGCAGAGGTTTCGCCGCGGAACGGCAGCGTCCCGGTCGCCATCTCATAAAGCACCGCGCCAAACGAAAACAGATCCGTTCGGGCGTCCAGCTCTTTGCCTTTCGCCTGCTCGGGAGACATGTAGGAAATTGTTCCTACCGCAGTGCCCGGACTAGTCAAGTGGTGCTCATCGACCGTTCGCGTCTGGGTATTGAGCGACCCGCCTGTGGGCGTGACCTTCGCCAGGCCGAAATCAAGAATCTTGGCGTGGCCGCGGTCGGTGACAAAAATATTGGCGGGTTTGATGTCGCGGTGAACGATTCCTTTGGCGTGTGCCGCGTCGAGCGCGTCTGCAATTTCGATGCTCAGAGACAGAATCGTCTCCGTTTCCATCGGACGCCCGGCGATGCGGCTTTTCAGCGTCATGCCGTCCAGAAACTCCATGGCTATGAAAGACTGGTCGCCATGTTTGCCGATTTCGTAGATCGTACAGATATTGGGATGATTCAGCGCCGAAGCGGCGCGGGCTTCGCGGCGGAAACGTTCCAACGCGGAGGCATCCTGCGCGACATCATTGGGTAGGAACTTCAGCGCGACAAAGCGGCCAAGGTCGGTATCCTCGGCTTTGTAGACGACGCCCATTCCACCACCACCCAGCATTTCGACGATGCGGTAATGCGAGATGGTCTGGCCGATCATCGTCGAATCTTACGTGGACGAAATAGGCGAGTCAATGACCGGCACAACCGGAGAGAGCAACAACTTGAATCTGCGGAAGTGCAGCACCGGCTACCTCGCCGTGACGAGGCCGACGGGAACGCTTACCAGCAATGTACTGTTTCAAGGGATGCCGTTTCGATCCTAAAATCGCGCGAAGTCTGCTGCCAGGGCTACCAGCGTGGAGGAGACTCATGCAGATAAATCGCCAGAATCTGAAGTGGTTAGGGAGAATGATGTTGATTCTTCTGCTGGTCGGGGTGGCAGAGATTCTGGTCGTCCTCTTCGTACCTAAGCCTCTGCCATGGGTGGCCTTGATTCCGGCGCTTATTCCTTTGCTCACAACCTTCCTCATCATTCTTCCCATGGCCGAGGCCGAGAAGCCAGCCCCTCCGAGCGTCTGATAGTTGGCGTAAAAGTGCGCCGTGAAAAGGCGCTGGATTGTGAGTGTAACCGCGCTGATCGACCCGGACGACCCAGCGGTCAAAATCTGTAAAGGCCGGGTTGCGTCAGTTGGCTTCAGAGACAGAGTAGCAAGCTACTCAGCGCGCAGCGCCTGCATGGGCTCGATCGAAGAGGCGCGGCGAGCCGGAATCAATCCTGCTACGGCAGCACAAAACCCGAGCACTAAGGTCGCGCCCACAAAGGCGAGCGGGTCGTAGCCAGCGACGCCATAGAGTAAACCCGCCATCAGATGCCCGGCTAAGAGCGCAGCGGGAATGCCCAGGCCCAGGCCAATGAGAATCTGCCAGAGTGCGCCGCGCAACACCAGGGCCAATACACTCGATCGTGTAGCCCCGAGCGCCATGCGGACGCCAATCTCGCTGGTGCGGCGGGCCACCATGTAGGACATCACGCCGTAGAGGCCCACCGAGGCCAGGATGAGCGCAAGGACGCCGAACAGGCTGGTCAGTTGAGCGATTAGGCGCTCTTCATCAAAGTTGCCAGCCACTTGAGCATCGAAAGGCTGAAGATTGAAGACGGTCAAATCAGGATTGATGCCTGCCAGAGTCCGGCGAATAAGGCCTTCAATGTTTTGCTGCGGCGCGTTGAAGTTGAGGAGCATCGCGCGCATGAACAGCGATTGCAACTCGGCCTGATTCATCTGCGGTTCCCGGAAACCGGTGAAGCGCTGCAGGAGCGGGCGCAGGAAGACCGGGCGCGCCGGTTCGCGCGGGTTGTTCATCTTGAAATCGGCAAAGACCCCCACGATCTCAAAAGTGCCCGAGTACTGCTGGAAGCCGATACCGAAGCGTTTGCCTAACGGATCCTCGTTGGGGAAGAAACGCTTCACGAAAGTCTGATTAACTACGGCGACCGGCTGCGAAGTTGTCGTGTCCTGATCCGTAAATCCACGGCCACGCAGAACGGGCACGCCGATGGCATCGAGGAAATGACTGCTTACACGATCCCAAGTGGCGCCGCATTTGTCGTTGGGTCCTCGAGCGGGATGCCCCTGTTGAATGACGCAATCCGACCAGTTATTGCCTTCAAGTGGGCTGTAGAGAGCCGTGCCGACGGCAGCCACACCTGGCAGTGCGGAGAAACGCTCTTCCATCTCCCGGTAAAGCGCGGGCAACCCTTCGACGGTGTAACCGGCCCCTGCCGGGTCAAAGTGCAACACGTAGCGGTTGGCGGTAGCGAGGCCAAATTTTTGATGCTCCAGGTTGGCCAGCGANNCGGTCTCGCGTCGCGCGGTTCACACCACGCAGGGCCTCGGCAGGCTGGGCGTGCGACGACAGCCACGCTGGGGCCATCCCGAAGAAAACGCCAGTGACTAGAGAGACCAGAAACGCGAATCCGAGTACACCTAAGGAAGGGCTCGCCTCGATCGGCATGTTCCTAGCATCGGGAAAGACAAGGGTCAGAATGGTACGCGCGCCGGCATAGGCAACGCCCAATCCAGCCACCCCCCCAATGCAACTCAACATCATGCTCTCGGTGAGAATCTGCCGGATGAGCCGCGACCGCCCTGCGCCCAGAGCCGTACGCACGGCCATATCCGCACGCCGGGCCGTGGCGCGCGCCAGCAACAGATTGGCGATGTTGGCGCAAGCGATGAGCAGGACGAAGCTGGAGAGGATCATCGACATCTTCAAACCGCTGCCCGCTTGCTGTTGCAGAATCTGGATTCCACCGCCGCCGGGCACGATGATCACATGCTGTTTGGGAATCTCTCCAACTCCGCCATTGTCGGTGTAAAGCGGCCGCGTGGCCAGCCATTGCCGAAGCGCCACGGAAAGCTTGGCCTGCAATGCTCCAACTTCAGTTCCCGGACGCACTCGGCCCAACGCATAAAGCCAGTTCGAGTCGGTATTATGCAAGATAGAGTTTGCTCCTAGAAGGTAGGGCTCGGTCGCCAGCGACATCCAGAATGCGGGCGGGCGGTCTGAAACTCGGTCCCCAAAAAAGCCGGGCGGAGCGACGCCGATGACTGCGTAAGGCTTTGACTGAATGAAAATCGTGGATCCGACAAGCGCGGGATCGGCGGCAAACTCCGTCTGCCACGCACTGTAGCTGATCACCGTTGCCGGAGCGGCCGAGGGAGTATCGTCGCTTTCAGTAAACGGCCGTCCGGCGTAGGCGCCCAGCCCCAGCGTGGAAAAATAGTTGCCCGAGACGAATTCNNTGCATCGCGGCCAGTTGCTCGAACTCCGGCGCGGAACTCTTCAAGTGCTGGTAAAGATCGTAGGAGAAGATGTCGAAATCTCCGTTGTCGCTGATAAAGCCGCTTTCGATGCAACAATTGTTAGCGTCGCCAATACGGTAGAGCCGCGCCGGATCGGCCACCGGCAGCGAGCGCAACAGAATGCCCTGGACCAGCGTGAAAATGGCCGTGTTGGCACCTATGCCCAGAGCCAGCGTTATGACCGCCGTGAGGGTGAACCCCGGCGCCTTGCGCAATTGGCGCAAGGTGTAGCGCAAGTCTTGAAACAAGGTATCCACGCCAGCCTCCTCGCACACGTTTACCTGCGCTGGGCGTATCATTTTCCACGCCAAACGGTGGCGGATGTAAGTGGTTTACTTTCACAGAAATGAGCTCATGGGGCGATTCCCGCGAGTGCGATTATTGTCCAAAATCGAGAATCGCTGTCCGGGACTGAACAGAGCTGGGCGTCCAACGTTCCATGATCGCGCCGGACAAATCTTCACCCCCAGATCGTCGGTCTTATGGCGCAACCGCTGCCTGAAATCTGTCGTGTCCTTGTCAACTGTTGAAATGTCTGATTGGAACAGCTACCAAGTAAGGCGAGCGCCCCATGCTCCGGGGTGTAGCCGGATTTCTGATTAATAATACGTCAAAATACGCTTGATCACGGTCGACGACTGGAATGCGGCGTCGGCACTGGAGCGATATGAAGTTGATTACTCGGTGATCCGAGTATCGTTACGCAAAGCAAGCTCGTCTATTACTTCCGGTACAGGAGGAAAACGCCCCCGAAACTGTAGCGCAGCTTCGAAACAATCATGCCGATATGAGCGACGCCGACCTTGAATATGCTGACGGGGAGGCCTACATCGAGGCGCGGTTTGCCTCTGGGAAGCTGAACTACCTGGCGATCTCCAAGTCGGAGACATACTGACCGCCGCTTGTCGTAACATCCGCCACTGCACTCATCGACGAATTTATTTCGCCTAACTTTGAAGATTATTCCGAATGGCCCTGATCCACTCCGACCACATGGGGACGTGAACTCTGCGCCGAATCGGCTGAGCATTGGCGGCATTTTGTAGCGAGTGGACAATTTCGAGGGCTGGTACGCGCGCCGCGACCGAGTCCACCGAAGCGTAACGGACTACCTGATTGGGATCAATCACAAAGACGGCTGGTCTGGCGATGCCGCCTCTTTCTCGTGAGTTGTAGATGTCCCAGCTCCTGACGACGCGTCGTTCCGTATCGCACAGAATCGGAAACGGCAATGAGAGCTGAGTTCGCAAGGCCTCCGATGATTCGGGCGGATCCACCGAAACAGCCACTAGGCTCGCGCCCGCCGATTTGATTTCCAGATAGTGTTCGCGATAATCCGCCAACTGGCGGAGGCAAAACGGTCACCAATTCCCGCGATAGAAGAGTA
>PMHI01000012.1 GCA_003156615.1 Acidobacteriaceae bacterium
TGGGAACCACCTTCCTCGACAGGATGCCGGGACAAGATGCGTTCCAGCGCCGGATGAAGGCTGAAGAGGAAGAGGATACGAGTCAACAAAGACCCAGACAGCTTGATCACACGGGAAAATTATGCCTTGGACGTAGTTGGCACGGATCGAATCGGCAACTCTGACTGCTCAGTGGTCCACGCTGTTCCGAAGCGCAAGGAGATCGATCTCTTCGAAGGAAAGATCTGGATCGACAACCAGGATTTTGCGATCGTGAAGATCACCGGCCATCTCGCCAAAAGCCCGTCGTTGTGGATCAAGCAAGTAGATTTTGTGCGGGACTATCAGAAGATTGACGGGTTCTGGCTTCTCTCGAGAGAAGAGGCGGTGTCAGCCATCAGAATATTCGGCAAGGAGACACTGACGGTCGATTACCAGAACTATACCGTCAACAAATTAGGTGCCGGTCAGTCTCTTCCAACGAATATCGCCAACACACGTCACGCTGACCGTCATCACGATGAATAACAAGGCTAAGGCAGGTGGAAAACCTTTGGTATATCTCTCTGCTGCCATCTCAGCGATGGGCGGCATGCTTTTTGGCTATGACATCGGTGTCATCTCTGGGGCCATCCTGTTCATCAAGAAGGATTTCTCTTTTTCTCAGGGCATGGAGGAAATCGTCGTCAGCTCGGTTCTACTGGGATCGCTCGTCGGTGCAGCGGTCGGAGGATTTTTGGCCGACCGTATCGGACGTCGGAGACTATTGATTATCACCGCGGCGGTTTTCGGGGTGGGCGCCATCGGGGCCGCGCTGGCACCAGGCACCGCATGGCTGCTTGCCGCCCGAATCGTTGCCGGCGGCGCGATCGGCATCGCTTCGTTCGTCGCACCGCTTTACATTTCTGAGATTGGCCCGGTCGATATCCGCGGAAAACTGGTTTCGATCAATCAAGTCGCTCTCACCAGCGGCATCGTCATCTCTTACCTTATCGACTACGCCTTCGCCGGGTCCCAGGCGTGGCGATGGATGTTTGCGATGGCTGTCATTCCGGCGGCCGCATTCGGAGTTGGACTGATCTTCATTCCCAACAGCCCGCGATGGCTTGTCAGCCGCGGTCACGTGGATCAAGCCCGAGCCGTGTTGAATCGGATTCGCCCCGGGATCAGGTGGAGAGCGAACTCAGCGATATTCAGCTTAGCGCGGCGCAGGAGAAGGGTCACTGGTCCGAACTGTTCAGTCCGCTGTTGCGACCGGCAATGATCGTGGGCGTTGGACTGGCCATCGCGCAGCAGATCACCGGCATCAACACTGTCATCTATTACGCTCCGACTATTTTCAAATTCGCCGGCTTGTCTTCTGCGTCGGTGGCGATTCTGGCCAGCGTCGGAGTCGGAGTCGTCAATGTCGCATTGACAATTGTGGCCATGGAACTAATCGACTGGGTCGGGCGGCGACCGCTTTTGTTGGCCAGCCTGGCGGGAATGGCAATGAGTTTGGTCGTTTTGGGGCTGGCGTTTGCGATGCCGCAATTGTCCGGCAGCTTGGGATGGATAGCGGCGGCCAGCCTCATGGTGTACGTCGGTTCATTCGCCGTCGGACTGGGGCCGGTTTTCTGGCTGATACTTTCGGAGATTTACCCGTTGCGTATCCGCGGTCGAGCCATGAGCATCGGGACGGCCGCCAATTGGAGCGCCAATCTGATCGTGGCAATATCGTTCTTGACACTCACACACGTCATGGGTAAAGCTGCGACCTTCTGGCTGTATGGGGCCGTCACCGTCGGAGCATGGCTCTTTGCGTTTTTCCTAGTGCCGGAAACCAAGGGCAAAACTCTCGAACAGATTGAAACGTACATGCGAGCGGGAAAGCATCCGGAGGCATTGTGAAAGCAGGCATAGAGGATGCTACGCACACTCCAGAAGGCAAGGAGGTGTCATTTGATGCGGCGCATCAGGAACGTTCAAAATGGAGAAAAGCCGGATTTACAATCGCGAACCGCCGGGGACGCTTATCACTGGTAGTGCTCCCTCTGCAGAGACTTCAACGTTCGCGTCTTCTCGAGACTTGTCGGCCAGCTCCGAGTCCGTTTGAGTGCCGCCGGGGACGCTTATGACTGGCAGCGCTCCCTGCGGAGAGACTTCGGCCTTCGCGTCGCGCTTGTCGGCCGGGTGTGAGCCCGTTTGAGAGCCGCCGGGGACGCTTAGGACATCTAGCGATGCGCCTTTTGCCGACTGAAGCCCAACAGTTTTTCCGCGACTATGGTCCAGGATTTGTTTTGTTTTTTTGGACATACTTTTGTGCTCCTTACTTTTGTGCTCCTAAATAGTATTCTGATGCTTTGAACCTTTCGCTGACTGAGCAATCGGGGACAGTGCTCGCAGGAAGCTACATGTTCTAATGCCAGTCTCGAACCAATCCGGTTCGATTTTGACGGAGGACGACTCCTGTCCATACCTATCGAAGATTATGCCATGATCGGCGACTGCCACACAGCAGCCTTGGTTTCCAAACGGGGTTCGATCGACTGGCTCTGTCTTCCGCACTTTGATTCCACTGCCTGTTTCGCGGCGCTGCTCGGAACTGCTGACAACGGGCATTGGTCCATCTCACCCTCGGAACCGATCCGAAGCATTCGGCGGCGCTATCGCGAAGGAACGCTTATTCTCGAGACCGAATTTGAGACGGAAAGCGGATCGGCGACGCTCATTGACTGCATGACACCTCGCAATGAAACGCCAGATCTTCTGCGGGTGGTCGTCGGTACCAGAGGCCAGGTCCAAATGAACCTCGAACTGGTGATTCGATTCGACTACGGTTCGGTGGTGCCCTGGGTTCGAAGTACCGATCATGGAATCTCCGCAATCGCTGGTCCAGATAAACTCAGTTTGCGCACTGAAGTGCCGCTGCGCGGGGAAAACTTCAAAACCGTGGCAACGTTTGCCGTTGCTGAGGGACAGAAGGCATCATTTCATCTTACCTGGTATCCCTCACACCAGTCTGAACCTTTGCCGTTGAACATTGATAAGGCTATTCAAGACACGCAGAATTGGTGGCGGGCATGGTCCTATCGCTGTTCCTATCATGGCAAGTGGCGCGATGCGGTATTGCGCTCTCTGATCACCCTAAAAGCCCTGACATTCTTGCCCACGGGAGGGATCGCGGCAGCGCCTACAACTTCGCTCCCTGAGTTGCTCGGCGGCGTACGAAACTGGGACTATCGTTTTTGCTGGGTGCGTGATGCCACGCTTACCCTGCACTCACTGCTCGATGCCGGATATCACGATGAAGCGCGAGCCTGGCGGGAATGGCTCCTGCGGGCCGTCGCCGGCAGCCCTTCCGAACTCAACATCGTCTATGGCCTTCGCGGCGAACGCAGGCTCACGGAACTGGAACTGCCGTGGCTCTCAGGCTACGAGAACTCAGCGCCAGTACGGACCGGAAACGCTGCTTACAACCAGTTTCAATTAGATATTTTCGGAGAGGTGGCCAATACTCTTTTTCAATGTCGCCAGGCAGGGCTCAAACCGCCGAAGGACGAAGGCGAAGACGTTGCACAGCCAATGATTGAATTCCTGGAGACCGCATGGGATCACCCCGATGATGGCATTTGGGAAATGCGCGGTCCGCGCCGACATTTCGTTCACTCCAAGATGATGGCGTGGGTCGCCGTCGACCGGGCCATCAGGTCTGCCGAGCAAGGCTGGATCTCGGGAGACATCGCGCGATGGAAGACGTTACGGACCACCATCCACGAACAGGTCTGCCGGCAAGGCTTCGACGCGGGCCTCAATTCTTTTGTGCAGTATTACGGCTCGAAGCACCTCGACGCCAGTCTCCTCATGATGCCGCTGGTCGGCTTCCTACGGGCGGATGATGCGCGCGTAATCGGCACGGTTAAAGCCATTGAAGTAAATCTCATGGAGAGTGGCTTTGTAGCGCGGTACACGCAAGACCCGGACGTCGATGGTATGCCGCACGGCGAGGGAAAGTTTCTCGCCTGCACTTTCTGGCTGGCTGACAATTATGAGTTGCAAGGTCGCCATGAAGATGCAATCCGTATATTTGACCGCCTGCTGGACATTCGTAACGATGTCGGGCTCCTTTCCGAAGAATATGATCCGGTCGCAAAACGTTTGCTAGGCAATTTCCCTCAGGCGTTCTCTCACGTCGGTTTAGTAAACACAGCCTTCAATCTAAGCCGAGGTTTCCGTCAGCCCCCTGTTGCCTCTACCGCAGCCGTCGATTCGCGTTGAAATTCAGAGCTGCTGACTTTCCGAGGGCGAACCGAGTCTGTGCCTCCGAGACCCCGAGCCTGTATATGCCCTGTTCAAAATTGACCAGATTCCTCGCCGTATTTTGCTTGATAGTGAAGGCTTAAGAAAATCGTGCGGAGGGATGGACAATGACCGCGACAGCCGTTGAGAAAATCACGCACCTGCCGAATGAACCGCGCGGCCCTGTCCGCCAGAATCCCTCACCCAGGAAAAGGCATCTGCTGCGGTGGAGTTTAGGTGTTCTGATCGCATGCGGGATCGTTCTGACAGTTCTCCTTGGCTTAGTGCAACAATTTCTCTGGATGCGCGAACTCGACTACGTGGGCATATTCTGGACCCTCCTGGGGGTCAAGTGGGGAATGTTTGGCGTGGCCTTGGTCTGTGGACTTCTATATCTGGGGATCAATCTTCGCTTTGCAGCCAGGAGCGTCAGCATTTCACGGGTGCGCGGGCCTTCCCTCAGGGTTGCCACTCCCTCTCCCTCCGGCGGGGTTGTCGCTGCCTCCTCCGATGCAGGCAGAAGAATCAACTTCGATCTAAGCCCCAAGGTCCTGGTGTTGGCCATCGGTGTGGCCGTCATATTCGCCTCGTTGATATTTGCGGCTGGAGTTTCGAGTGAATGGGACACCTATCTCCGCTTTCGTTACGGCGGATCGTTCGGGGTGGCCGACCCGCTCTTTGGGGTCGACCTTGGTTTCTACTTCTTCCGTCTTCCATTCTACGAGCTACTGCAGAGTGGTCTCACCTTTCTGACGGTGGCCGCTCTTGTGATACTTGGCTTTGTTTCCTTCCTTGGCCTGCGGCAATCCAAGCCCGGCCAAAAATTCACGATTGGCGACAATACAGCTCGGCATCTCGTCGTACTTCTCTTCATTTTGGCTGCCACCGTCGGGTGGGGGTTTTATCTGGATCACTACGAGCTCGTCTATTCGACCCTCGGGGTTGTCTACGGAGCGGGCTATGCAGCTGCGCACGTAACCAGGATCGCCCTTTGGATGATGCTCGGCGCCTCCGTGCTGGCATGTGCGCTTCTCGTGCTCGCTTTATTCCGTCGTCCGCGAGTGAAGACGTTGGCCCTAGGCATTGGCATTTATGCGGCACTGTATGTAGTCGGAGTACTGGCGTTGCCCTACCTGTTTCAAACGTTCGTCGTTCGACCGAGCGAGCTAAGCCTTGAGACGCCGTACCTGCAACATTACATAGGATTCACTCGAAAAGCCTACAATCTTGAGGCAATCCAGGAAACCGCTTATCCAGCTCTCACCGATCTGACTCCCGACGTTCTCTCTAGAAATCAAGACACGATTCAGAATATTCGTCTCTGGGATTCGCGGCCGTTACTTCAGACCTACCAACAAACGCAGGCGATTCGTCTCTATTACCAGTTCTATAACGTGGATGTCGATCGCTACCATCTGGCCGATGGCTATCACCAGGTGATGCTCGCATCCCGTGAACTTGCCACGCAACTACCCGCACAGGCACAAACGTGGGTGAACGAGGAACTGCAGTTCACTCATGGCTACGGGTTGGTCATGAACTTTGTATCGAAGACCGAAGGCGGAGGTTTTCCGCAGTATCTTGTTAAGAATATTCCTCCCGAATCCCAGTATGCCCGCCTGAATATCTCGCAGCCCGCCATCTACTACGGAGAGGTGACGCCGGGCTATAAGATCGTGGCGACCGGGATTAAAGAGTTTGATTATCCCAAGGGCAATGAAAATGTTTATACGAGCTACCAGGGGAAGGGCGGAATTCCGCTGGACAGCATCTGGAAAAGGCTTATGTTTTCCTGGACGCAAACCGACATCAATATCCTGCTCACTTCTTACCTGAGGCCGCAAAGCAAAATCCAGATTTGGAGAAGCGTGCAGGAGCGTATTTCACAAGTCGCGCCCTTTTTGCTTCTCGACAAGGATCCGTATGCGGTAGTGAGCGAAGGGAAGCAGTATTGGATTCAGGACGCATATACCACCTCGGACCGTTTCCCCTACTCACAGCCGCAAGCTACTGGTTCGGCAGTGGGAATCAATTACATCCGCAACTCCGTAAAGGCCGTCGTGGACATGTATGACGGAACAGTGTCGTTTTACGTGATGGACCCGAAAGATCCCGTTCTCGGACTGTACCGGCGCGCTTTCCCGGGTGTTTTCAAGGATCTCAGCGAGCTTTCAGCGGATCTGAAGAGCCATCTGCGTTACCCGCAGGATCTCTTCGCCATCCAGGCGAATCAATACGAGAGCTTCCATATGACCGATCCCCAAGTGTTCTACAACCGGGAAGATCTGTGGGTTGCCCCTGAGGAGAAATACGAGGGTGCAGTCAACTCTATGGAGCCTTATTACATACTGATGAAGCTTCCCGGAAGTGAGCAACTTGAGTACCTCATTCTGACTCCTTTCACGCCGCAGAACAGGGATAATATGATCGCTTGGTTGGCGGCCAGGTGCGACTTCCCCGACTACGGGAAGATGCTGTTCTACGAGCTCCCGAAAGAGAAACTGATCTACGGACCAAACCAGATCAGCGCTATGATCGATCAGAGCACGACTATTTCTCAACAACTCACGCTGTGGGACCAAAAAGGATCGAATGTAATTCGCGGCAAGCTGATTGTGATCCCGATCGAGAACTCCTTTCTTTATGTGGTTCCACTCTATCTCAAAGCACAAGGCACAAATTTCCCTCAACTGAAACGCGTGATCGTGGCAACTGGAGATAAAGTCGTGATGGAACCCACGCTCGACGAGGCGCTGAGCGCCTTGTTCGGAACATCCCCTGGCCAGCCGTTGCAACCCGGGCAAACCAGCGGGACGCAAGGACTCTTGCCAAAAGCCGTGCTGGACCAAGCCAGGGCCCAGCTTGCGGAAGCGCAGAAAGCGATCAATTCGCTCAAAGGCCTGCTGGCTACGCCGCCTCGATAGGCGGGGACACTCAAAGCTGAAACGCCGATCAGACAACAAACGAAGGGCAATCGCGCGCTGAGCTGAACGTTGAAGATAATTCTTGGGAGGTGTCATGGTGAAACGTAGACCCCGCGATAACGAAGCGCAGCNNTGATGAACTAGGAAGCGATCCCGGGCAAGTACGCTCAGACAGCGCTGGGCAATCAGGGGATACTCAGGGCCTCTCGCAAATCGCAGATGCTGCGGACGAGAGCGTCGAAGAACTCGCCGATACTGATCAAGCATACGAAGCGGAGGCCGTCAGCGGCGTCGAGGATGCTGATGACCATCCTGAAAGGCCTGTACGCACCAGTGAGGATCGTGCCCGGGTCAGATGACATTCCGCTGGAGGGCGCGACAATAGCAGTCGCGGTCAGAGGGGTAGCCGACACTTTCTGAGGGCTTAGTCGATGGTTTCTCAACGCGCCATCGCGACCAGATCTTGGTCGTACGCCAAGGAAGCCGTGTCCCACGGCAAACGAAGGTCGCAACCTTCCCCGAAATCCGCTGGCGCGCTCTATGATCCGCCCTGCGTC
>PMHI01000710.1:0-4004 GCA_003156615.1 Acidobacteriaceae bacterium
TCGTGCAAGATCTTTCGATTTATTTCCAGGGCTGTCGGGAACGATTCGCATATTGGCACTGTCTTGAAGGCTCCCACTTCCGCCCACACTGTGTCACACAGGGCGCACTGGTGTTGCATGCGGAAAACTCCATCGCGAATTCGGATTGAGGCGATCTCAAGCTTCCGGCTGCGGCGCCACCACCTCTGGGATGAGTCTCCCGAGGATGCGGTTACCATCTGCCGTGATGTGTGCGGCGTGCAGGCGCAGGTCATGTCAGCGGCCTATCTCCAGCTTTGGACGCGCAACCACGCCATCACACGATCCGAGATCGAAAGCGCCTTGTGGAAGACTCGCACTCTGGTCAAGACCTCCCTGATGCGCCAGACGCTGCATTTCATCCCGGCCGATGAATTCCTGCTCTACATCGCCGCGCTCAAGTCAAGCCGCGTAGCTGCAGTGCTGCGGGTCATGGCCAGATGCGGCATCGCGCGCGAAGAAGGCGAAGCCCTCACCCCATTGATCATGGACGCCCTCAGCTCAGGGCCGTTAGGCCGGGCTGCCATCGCCGCCGCCGTTCGTCCCAAAGTGAGCAAACGCATGCGCGCCTGGATGGAAAAGGTTTCGAGCATCGTGCGGGTGCCGGTGGCGGAGGGGCTGATTTGTTATGGATCGGGCGAGAGCAACGAAATCACCTTCATTCGGGTGGACCAATGGCTGCCTCACCTGGAGCCGCAACCGATCTCGCCGACTGAAGCGCAGTGTGCTCTCTTCCGCAAGTATTTGCGCGCCTATGGCCCGGCTACGTTGACTGACTTCGCCCACTGGTCGGGCATCCCCATGCAGGTGGTGAAACCGCTTCGCGCTTTGCTCGAACCCGAACTGGCAGAGATTCCCGGTGAGAAGAAGAGGTGTCTCTTGCTGCGAGAGGATGTGGCAGTTCTAAACGGCAGCCCGGTGGCAAAAACCTCGATTCGCCTGCTGCCGAGCTTCGATTCCTACCTGCTGGCTCATCGCGACAAGGACCACCTTGTGAACCCGAAGCACTATAAACGCATCTACCGCAGCCAGTGGTGGATCTCGCCCGTCGTACTCATCCATGGTTCGGTTGCAGGTGTGTGGTCTCACAAACTTCAAGGCAAGCGGCTGCTTGTTAAGATCGAGCCATTCGGCAAGCTCTCCAAGGCATGGCGCGCCGGGATTGAGCGGGAAGCCGACCGCCTGGCGATCTTTTTCGACCGCGATCTGGAGCTTCAGTTCGGACCAAAAAGCTGAGGGCAGTGGGCCGACCTTGGGTTAAGCCGCAGGTTCTCGTCCGTTTCAGCCGCGCTCTCCGGCTGCGCTGGGGGCTTCGGCAAAAGTGGGTGAGCAGAGTTGGCTCACTCGCCCGCAGGTTGCGGGAAAGTACACCTCCGTAATTTGAGGGTGGACTGCTCGAGCACTACAGTAAGAACATGCGGGTTCTTCTTGGCTCCGGCAAGCGCTATTTTTGGGGCTGCGCCTTCTTACTGGGAGCGGTAGTTCTCAGTGTGCTCCTCGTCGTTGGTTCGAGGCCTGCGCTCGGACAGACTTCACCTTCATCCCCTAGCGCGGCCAACAATCCCGATCGATTTCCCATTACCACGAGTTCGCCTGAAGCTGCCAACTTATTCGATGAAGGATTGCGCCTTAGATACGACTATCACACGGACGAGGCTTTGGTGAAGTGGCGGGAAGCCACCACGAAAGATCCGAATTTTGCTCAGGCCTGGGCTTACATCGTGTGGTTGGGACTCGATCCTCAGGAAGTTAAGCAGGCGGCGGAGAAGGCGCAGCTTGCGTCCGAGAACGTGACGCCCGGGGAAAAGCTTCTGGTGAAGTGGATGATATCGACGAACGAGGGACGTTTTCTCGACGCCATTGCAGCGATGAACGATTTGCTGTCGATGTATCCCCGCGATGCCGCATTGAGCTACGAAGCTGGGCTGTGGCTGCAATCCCAGGGTGATTACGAAGGCGCGGTGAGGCTCACGAAGCGAGCGCTCGAGATTGACCCCAATTTCGGCGGCGCTTTGAATACCCTGGCGTATGACCTCGCCTACCTGCATCAGTACGGCGAAGCGATCTCTTACTTGAAACGCTATGCCGAGATGGAACCGAACGATCCCAACCCCCGCGATTCGCTGGGCGAAATTCTGCAGAAGGCGGGACGGCTGGAGGATTCGATGGCCGAGTATCGGAAAGCGCTGAAGCTGGACCCCAGCTTTTACCATTCTCAGACCGGTCTCGGCGACGCTTACGCCTTGCTAGGAAGCCAGGACCGCGCTCGACAGGAATACGCCAAAGCGCTGCCGATGGCGCTGTCACAACAGGACCAGCTCGACTGTGAGATTCAATTCGCAATAAGCTACGCGCGTGAAGGGAATCTGAAGCAAGCCCGGATGGCGCTGACGACGGTGCTGGCGGAGGCGACGAAGCTGCAACTGAGCGGCTACCGAAGCTCCATCCATCTGTACCTGGCTCTGTTGGCAGAATCCCGCGCCGCCGCCTTCCAACATCTTGACGACGCGGAAGCGGCTTTGCAGATGCCCGGGCCTATGTCGGGGCAGGGCCGCACCCGGTTACTGGTGCGCACCTTGCGCATACGAGCCCAGTTGGCGGTGGAAGACGGAAATCTGGCAACGGCCCGTGCCGCCGTCGCGCGCTTGGAGCAAATGGTCCAAACCAACCGGAGTAACGGCGTCGAGCGCGCATACCACGGAGCCAATGGGGTGCTGTTGGCTGCGCAGTCGAAAATCGGTGCGGCCATCGAAGAACTGCAGGAGGATCCGGAGGATCCCTTCTCCATGGCCAAGCTAGCGGAATTGCAGGCGGCGAGCGGGAATACTCAGGATGCTGCGGCCACCAGGGCCCGCCTGAAGGCTGATTACGGCACCACGCTAGAGGACTGGCTTGCCGTCCGAGGCTTCAGGCAATGATGGGGTTGAAGAACAGAGTGCTCCGAAACCTGCCGAGAGCGCGGCCTTCGAGTTTAAATCCGAACGCCAGCTCGCCATGCTAAACGCGACGTCTCCTCGAAGACCGGAACCGTGAAGTCCTGCCAGGCATGAGCGGGGAACTTTCCTGAACTTGCTGTACAGGGGTGGGCCACTTGCGCCCAGCGCAAAAGCGTTAGCACTCATCATAGCTCCATGGCCTTACTCCACCTCTTCCAGCGACTTTGCCACTCCATCCACCGGCGGCATAGCGCGTTGGTGCGCCGACCAGAGATGACGCAATGATGTTGAGTATAATTTTGCAGGCCCACGAGCGCGTTCGAAATCTCAGGGCGTGATTCAGTCAGAGGAGAGCAGCCATGTCACTGGCCAGGCTCGGCCTTTTCGCAGTTCTTGCCACAATCGGTGCCCACGCGCCGCAGGTAGCGAACAACCGGGACGTGGCAAATCGGGTAGAGGCATCCTATGCCAAGAGTCAGAACTCTCCGGCCATTCCTCTTCCCGTCCAATCCAAGAACCCCGAACTTCTGGGTGTCGGAAAGATCCTGGTGGCCAGCCGAAACCTCGGCGATCCGTATTTCGCTCAAACCATTATCCTGCTGGTTCAATACGATGCCGGCGGTGTGGTCGGACTCATTCTCAACCGCCGAACCGAACTCCCGATGTCACGCGTGCTTGGGGACTACCAGGCCGCGAAAGACCGTTCCGACCCGGTCTATTTCGGGGGGCCAGTCGATTCTCGGCAGATACGGGCTTTGCGCAAGTCGCCGGCCAATCTCGATGGGGCGACACAGGTTTGCTATGGGGTCTACCAGATTGCCACGAAGGCCCAGCTCGAACGGACTCTAACCGATCGGGCCGCCCCCAAAGTTTTTCATGTGTATCTGGGGTATGCCGGATGGCAGGGCGATCAACTGCGAAAAGAAATGGAACTGGGCGCGTGGTTCGTTTTTCCAGGAGATGCCGAGACCGTCTTCAACTCCGATCCCGATTCCTTGTGGCCGCAGATGATTCGTAAAACCGAGCTGCAGATGGCGCGGAACGAGTCCG
>PMHI01000710.1:4029-11025 GCA_003156615.1 Acidobacteriaceae bacterium
AATCCCCGAGATTTGCTTTTGTTGCGAAGGCATATGAGGATATCAGTGGATGATCGTGAACTTCGCGGAGCGGGCGCACAACCACAACTGGGAACTCGACCCCGTGACCCGATCCCTGCTCGACACGGATTTCTACAAACTGCTGATGCTGCAGTTTATCTGGAAGCATTACCCGAAGACGCATGTGCAGTTCACCCTGTTCAATCGCTCTTCCAGCAGTCCCGTAGACACTTTCGCGCACGAAGAACTCATCGAGCAACTGGATCATGCTCGGAACGTCCGCTTTCGAAGGTCGGAACTGGTCTGGCTGGCCGGCAACACGTTCTATGGCCGCCGCGGAATCTTTGAGCCAGCCTTTCTGGAGTGGCTGGAACGCGATTTCAGACTGTCGGACTACGAGCTGTCGGTCAAGGACGGCCACTTTCATCTATCCTTCGACGGTCTCTGGACCGATACCACCATGTGGGAACTGTATTCGCTCTCCATCATCAACGAGTTGCGCACCAGAGCCAATCTGAAAAAGCTGAGCGAGTTCGGTCTCGACATCCTGTACGCCAAGGCGAAGACCAAGCTGTGGGACAAAATCGAGCGGCTGCGCGAAGTTCCCCATCTCAGCGTGGCAGACTTCGGAACCCGGCGCCGTCACAGCTTCCTCTGGCAGGAGTACATTGTCGAGGCCATGGCGGCGAATCTGGGCANNATGGTCCTCGCCGCCATGGCGCCAGATGACGAAGCCCTGAAAGCTTCTCAGTATCACGTCCTCGAGATGTGGCAGAGCACGTACGAGGGCGAGCTCCGCATCATGCTGCCGGATACCTTTGGAACCACGCAATTCCTCGAGGGTGCGCCGGACTGGGCCGCCGATTGGACCGGACAGCGCATTGACAGCAAGGATCCTTATATAGCCGGAGATGAATATATCGAATGGCTGCGGGCCCGCGGCCGCGATCCACACGACAAGCTCGTCATCGCCTCCGATGCACTCGACATCGATGACATCCTCGGCCTGCACGCCTATTTTGGTGGAACGATGGCCAGTGGAACCAGTGTCAGGGATTTCAGCAGTGCAGCCGATTTCCATGATCGACGCAAGTGGACCCCGCACCGTCGCATTCGCTTCAGTGCCGGTTGGGGCACGCTGCTGACCAACGATTTTCGCGACTGCGATCCCACCGGCAATCGCGGATTCGACCCGATCAGCCTGATCAGCAAAGTATCAAGCGTCGAAGGCCGTCCGGCAGTAAAGCTTTCCGATAACTACGCGAAAGCGCTCGGCCTGCCCTCGGAAATCGAACGCTATCGGCGCGTTTTCGGCACCGCGGGGGTTACCAACGTTCCGGTAATCGCGTAACCGTTATGGCGTAAAAGGACTTAGGGGTTGCGCAGAAGACACCACACGTTCGTGCCGGGTAATGGCACACTAGGGCTATATACGTTCTTGTCGCCCTACGGTAGTCTCGTTCTTGAGCAGCACTTGGGGGAGGGCTGATCAACATACGCCTCAAGACTCAAAACTGAGTCTGGGGCGTTTTGTTTTGCATCAGCACTCGTGCCCAAATTCCGTCGCCCTCAGATTCCGTGGGCTGAGAAGCTAGGCGTTCCCGCCGCCCGTCAAACCGGACCACCCGCTCCAAGCTCCATTACCAGCGACACCGAATTGCCGGAAAACTTCTTGACGCCACTTGGCCCTGAATCGCATCATATGGTTGTCACACGGTGAAGGAGTTCACCGTTAACCGCTGTGCCTCCATTTAGCTGGAACAGCTGATGACTCCTGACAAGCGGTTCTTGTCGCGGAGTCATAGCACCGGCGACAACCCCGCTTACAAAACTAAAAGCAGATAGGCCGTTTGGATGGAGAAGCACCTTGCTTAAATATGTAATGGTTGGAATCGGGGGTTGTCTGGGATCGATCCTGCGTTTCTGGCTGGGCAACTATGTTGGCAGCAAGATGGGAACGCGGTTTCCCTACGGAACCTTCGTCATCAACATTACCGGATCTTTTCTGATCGGAATGGTCTTCGCCTTCTTGACGGAGAGGAGCCAGTGGAGCCCATACTGGAGGTATCTGATCCCGATCGGCTTCATCGGCGGGTACACGACGTTTTCCAGCTTCGAGTTTGAAACGCTGCGCACCATCCAAGAGGGTCAGTTCGGAATCGGACTTCTGTACGTGATGTCGAGCGTGGTGCTTGGGCTTGCCGCGGTATGGGGAGGGCTTGTTGCGGGGAGAGCGCTGCCATGAGATCCGATATTTCAACGCATGCAATTAGGCAGACGCGCGGCGGGATTTCTGGCAGGCCGGAGGGGACTCGAACCCCAGGAGGACAACGTGCTCACAGCGGGACCTGGTAAGAAAGTCGGCATCTACGTCGCGGAGGATCAGCAATATCACGGGAACTCCGCCTATGCCGCCATTCTGGATTTTCTCTTCTTCCACGGAGTTTCCGGCGCAACTGTGACCCGCGGCATCGCTGGTTTTGGCTCCGATCATCGCCTCCACACCACTCGAGTGGTCGACCTGGCGACCCGGCTGCCGATTAAGGTTGAGTTCATCGAAAAGGCGGAGAAAGTGGAAGTACTTCTGCCCAAACTGCAGGAGATGGCCGGTTCCGGCCTGATTGAAATGCACGATACCACCATCGTGAAACCGGCGGAGAAGAAAGCCAAACGCGGCGCCCAAATGGATGGTCCCGCTCTGAAACGGGAAGGCAAGGCCAAGCTGATGCGCATCTACATCGGAGAAAACGACAAATGGAATGGCAAGCCCTTGTATGAAGGCATCGTCAACGGCCTGCGGGCTCACGATGTTGCCGGGGTAACGGTTTACCGTGGCATCCTGGGATACGGCGCCAACCGAAGAATTCACAAAGACGCTGCCTTGAGCCTTTCCCACGATCGTCCCATCCTGCTCTCCATTGTGGATGCGGAGGAAAAACTCAGAGCATTCATGCCGATTCTCGACCAGATGGTACAGCAAGGACTCGTGGTCCTCTCCGACGTGGATGTCATCAAGTACACGCGCGACTACAAAGATGCCGATCGGCGCCAGGAGGCACGACCATGAAGCTTGAAGGCAAAGCCCGCATGTTACGCATCCATTTCGGCGAGGACGACAAGTGGCACGACAAGCCGCTCTACCAGGCCATCGTGGAGAAGTGCCGCGAACTCGATATCGCGGGCGCAACCGTGTTTCGTGGCATTGAAGGGTACGGCGCAAGCACCCTGATTCATCGCGCCCATCTGTTATGGTCTTCCGATCGCCCCATCATGGTCTCGGTAGTGGACAGCGAACAGAACATAAACAAGCTGCTGCCCGCGCTGGATCAGATGGTGGCTGAGGGGTTAATCGCGATGTCGGAAGTGGAAGTGATCAGATATGTACATCAGGACGGTCTTCGCTCGGAGCCGTAATGAGTTCAGATCCTCAGGGAAGTGATACGGCACACCTCGCGGTGTCTGACGGCTCGGGAGCCTCTGGGTCTCCGCTCGACTTGGGTTCACGCAGCATCGCGGGTGAAGAAGCCGCCATGTTACTCCACATTGCCAGTCTGGCCGAGCAGTTCAACGACCACCAAATCAAGGACGATGCCCGCTCCGCCGCAGAACGTATTGCCGAGGGCCGCTTCTACGTCGCGTGCGTGGGGCAGTTCAAGCGGGGCAAGTCCACCCTGTTGAATGCTTTGATCGGCGAGCCCATCTTGCCCAGCGGCGTTGTTCCCGTGACCTCCGTTCCCACCATATTGAGATTTGGAGAGGACTACGGGGCGCGGGTTCGCCTGGACAGCGGCGAATGGACAGAGATTGCAATTGCCGAAATTGAACAGTACGTCTCCGAGACGCAGAATCCCCAGAACAGCAAGGGAGTCGCGGCGTTAGAGGTATTTGTACCCAGCCCGCTGCTTGCGGAGGGCATGTGCTTCGTGGATACGCCGGGTCTCGGCTCCGTATTTGCGGGGAACACTGCCGCTACGCATGCGTTCATCCCGCACATAGACGCGGCCATCGTCGTAATCGGTGCTGATCCTCCGATCGCCGGAGACGAACTGGCCTTAGTCGAGACCGTTTCCAAACAAGTTCCCGACCTCCTGTTCGTCTTGAACAAAGCAGATCGCGTCACTGAAGCTGAACGGACTGCGGCAATTTCTTTTGCCAGACACGTGCTCGAAACGAGGCTCCGGCGGCCCATCCCCTATATCTTCGAAATCAGTGCTCTTGAACAGCTCGCCAGGAGCAGCCGTCGAAGAGAGTGGGCTCGGTTGGTAGATTCTCTGGCGCTCTTGGCGCAGCAATCCGGTCATCAACTTGTCCGGGACGCTGCGGATCGTTGCGTGCGGCGTCTATCGAGTCAACTCCTTAGGGTGGTGAAAGAGGAGCGCGACGCTCTTACCCGACCCTTCGAAGAGTCCGAGAGGCGGATCGGCCAACTCCGAGAGATGGTTGCTCACGCCGAGCAGTGCCTCAACGACCTCGCCCACCTGCTCTCTGGGGAACAGCAGCGGCTCTCGAACACATTTGCCGATCGCCGCCATCTCTTCCTCAAGTCTGTGCACCAGGCGGCGCATCGCGAGCTTGACGAGGCCCTGAAATCCTTGCCGCGAACCGCGGGCCCCCGGTATCGGCGATCCGCAATGAAGGCGGCTCAAGACGTAGGCCGCCTCCACGTGATGCCATGGCTCGAAAGCGAAAAGGGACATGCGGAAGAGGCTTACCGCAGGATCGCGAAGAGGTTTGCTGACTTGGCGAACGATTTTCTGTCGCGGGTCTGCAGCTTCGGTATCGAACTGGCCTATCTACCAAAGGAAGTAAACGCCGAACAGGATTTTCGGACGCGCTCTGCATTCCGGTTCTACGAATTTATCGAGGTAGCTATGCCCGCATCTCCGGTGCGCTACGTGGCTGACCTTGTGCTCGGCTCGATTCGGGCTCACGCCGCATTGGATGCCGATGCCCGCGAATTCCTCGACCTCCTTTTGCAGACCAACAGCGAACGCGTGCGCAACGACCTCGAGCAGCGGGTAACGGAGAGCCGACGCCATCTGGAAGCCGAGATCCGCAGTATGCTCCGGGAATTGAACGGAGTCGCGGAGCGAGCTCTCACTCGCGCTCGCAGCGCACACGCAACAGGCTCCATCGCCGTCAAATCATCCTTGAAAAGGCTGGCGGATGCGGAAACCGAACTGGCTCCTCTGACCGGAGCCCATGCCGCCCTCATGGAGCGTTCTTGAACGCGCCCGCCATCTTCGGGAGGGATGTTGAGATCGACGAATTGCGCAAGCTGGTGTCTCGTCGCCACTCCTTTCTGTTGCATGGCTCGGCTGGCGCGGGGAAGACGCTGCTCCTTCGGCGTCTGATGAACGAAATCCCCGAACTGCTTTATTGTGGCGACTCCTCTCGCAGCCAACTTGTTTTTCGGACACTCGCCGCTGCACTTCTTGCGATCAAGAATTGTCATGTCCTTAGGGTCTGTAAATTAAACGCCATTCACGAAAAGTCCGCCGTGTCGATCCGGGGAATCGTCATCGAGGCCTTGCGGGAAGGGCGCTACTGGATTGTGCTTGACCACTTGCAATCTCCGTCGCAATCATTTGCTGCCGCGATTAAAGATGTGTGCAGTCGAGCCGAGACTCCTCTGATCGCCGTTGCCCGCTCCGCGCACATGGAGGATGCTGGCTTTCTGTTGCCCATGTTTTCTGACCGCTCTAGCCGATACCTGCTGCGGAATCTCGAAACCGAGGCAGCGAAAAAGTTCGCTCTCCGAGCAGCGGAAGAAATGCAGCTAGAAGCGGTGAACCGGGACGAGGCGATTGAGAAAATCGTGCGCTACAGCAAGGGAAGTCCGGGCGCGATCATGGCCATGCTTCAAATGGCTGTGAACCCGAACTACGTTGCCGAGAAGCACGTAAAGCTCTCGCCCTTGTATATCGATTTCAGGCTGAGGTGGAGTGCTTAGGCATGGATCAAGGTCTCACTGATAGTCATCGTCGAGTGATTGGGAGCGGCATGCTGATCATCGATGGCGCAGCCGTTCGCATGCTCAACCGGCTCGAAGGCCGGAGTTCGCCGGCCGCAATGAATGTCGTCGAGGGCTCGGTAACCGAGGCCGAGAAGGAGCGGATGGAGGCGTTGCTGAAGCAGCTGCAGGCGATGATCCGGTCCTTCGCCCAGAAGTATGACCTTCAGCCCTCGAAGAAGAATCTGCGCCGCATCCTGGCCTCCGACGTATCCCAGATATGGATCGCTTTGGAAGACAGCCGGCCGGCCCGGATCCGGGGATACGGGGCCATGCCGGTTTCCAGCGCCGAATCGCTCGAAGTTGACTTGCAAGAGATGCTGGCCGTCGCAACCAAGCTCAGGGGACTCTTACATCAATAAGCTCCCAACCGCGGAGGCCGATCGCTGGCGACGGTATAATCGATGTTTCTGCCTATGCGAGCCTTGCTCTTCGTGTGGACGCCTCTGTTGTGGACGGGATTGCTGCTGGCACAGGCCGCACCGGGCAAGCCTCCAACCAGTCCCCAAAAGACGCAAGGAGGAGGACTGCAAGCATCCCTCCCGCAGTTCGAAGACGTCGCGCAGAAGGCAGGTCTTACCGTCGCTCACATTTCTTCTCCCGATAAGAAATACATTGTGGAATCCATGAGCGGNNGACATCATCACCGTCAACGGCTCCACGGTGCAGCGCTACCGGCAGGGCGGCGACCTGATGCTTACGCTCTATCATCAGGATACGGATCCTCAGAGTGGGGACCTCCACTTCACCGACATCACCAAGTCCGCAGGCCTCACCCACAAGGGCTGGGGCATGGGGGTGGCCGTGGCCGATTACGACAACGACGGTCTCGAGGATATTTACGTCACCGGCTACGGTGGCAGTGCGCTCTATCACAATCTGGGTAACTGCAAGTTTGAAGATGTAACCGAGAAGGCCGGCGTAGGCGCGGACGGATTCAGCACCGGAGCGGCCTGGGCCGACTATGATCGCGACGGCCGCGT
>PMHI01000710.1:11109-12343 GCA_003156615.1 Acidobacteriaceae bacterium
ACGGCCTGGGCGCGACCTGGGGCGACTACGATAACGACGGCTGGCCCGATCTTTATGTGGCGAACGATGCCGGGCCGAATTTCCTGTACCGCAACAAGCATGATGGAACGTTTGAGGATGTCGGATTGCTCGATGGTGTCGCGCTCAGTGGCGACGGCATGGAACAAGGGTCGATGGGAGTGGACTGGGGCGATTATCTTCACGAAGGCCGACTGTCGATGATCGTGTCGAACTTTGTGGAGCAGGGATCGACCCTCTACCACAACCTNNGATATGGATAACGATGGCTGGCTCGATCTCTTCATCGCCAATGGCCACGTCTATCCCCAGGTGGATTCGATTCTTGGCGGCACGCCCTACCGGCAACCGATGCTGCTTTTCCGCAACCATCGCGACGGAACCTTTGACGATATTTCTTCGGTGTTCGCCAACATGCCTCCGCAGTCGAGGCGGGGCGCGGCATTTGGCGACATCAACAACGATGGCAATGTCGACATTGTGGTGCTCAACGTGGGTGAACCACCCTCGCTGCTGATGAACCATAACCACAGCGGGAATCATCGCGTGTTGTTCAAGCTGGTGGGAACGAAAAGCAATAAGGCCGCGATTGGCGCGCGAGTGACGGTGAAAGCCGGCACGCTGATACAGTTCGACGAAGTGCGCGGCGGGGCGAGTTACCTTTCGCAGAACGATTTGCGATTGCATTTCGGCTTAGCGGCCAACGACAAGATGACCGAAGTAAGCATTCGTTGGCCGAATGGAGAAACCGAAGATCTGCGGGATGTGCCGGCGGATTTCATTTACACGGTCGTCGAGGGCGCAGGGATTCAGCACAAGGTGGCGCTTCCGGCTCTACCCCCGATCAGCTAACCCAGCGCACAGCTTGGCATTGCGGAAGAGTAGAAATCGTAGCTCATTCGTAACAGCAATTGGTCGCTGAGTTTGTGAGCACTATTATAGTGTGTGCAATAGGAGGGTTGAGACTTAGAACAAAACGCAACCCGTCGAAAGGTTGGACCATCCCTACGGACGGGAGTTGTCCAATGGCCACCGAACTCTTGCCTGACGGGGGTTGGGGGAACTGGTCGAACCGTTTATCCCAGTCGCCAAGGCCAAGCCCAAGGGCGGAAGGCCGCGCTTAAGGGACAGGGCATGTCTCACAGTCGTATTCGTCCTGCGCAGTGGTATTCCGTGGGAGATGGTGGATGGCTATCCCAAGCTTGCAGGGAGCGGG
>PMHI01000085.1:0-200 GCA_003156615.1 Acidobacteriaceae bacterium
AGTGAGGTGATCTTCTTTGCCATGGGCGACAGCCGCCGCCGCGTGAGCGTGGGCCGCAAGGTCGTGAAGTTCTGCAGCTCGCTCGTGTGGTCTCTGTGACATGACGGTTCTCCTGGTCAGTTCGAATGTGTTTATCGCACGTGTCGTCGCTCAGGCTGACCCACTTCTCGACATTTCGGGGGCGACGGTTTATGCAACGC
>PMHI01000085.1:289-4467 GCA_003156615.1 Acidobacteriaceae bacterium
TCCGCTTCGGCCGGGCGCGACATGCCCTGAATGTCGCCGGACTGCCCGGCCGAGTTCGTTTCACGTTCCTCTTCGTCGCGCTCGTTGTTGCGCCGATTATCTGCAAGCATTGTTCTTCCCTCGTTGAGCGGGCCACGGCATTTCCGCAGCTTTGGGCACTACGCGGCTACTGCTTCCGCTGTATGCACTGCCGAGTGTGCAGGATTCGTACTTTCGATGATGTCCTTGGCCTTGGCAACTTCTGCAGCCGTTCCATGGGCGATCACCAGAAACTGGTCTGTGGTCAGCGCCGTTTGGTACTTCACAACGCTGTCTTTGGGAATGCCTATGCTGAATAGAGCTGCTCCTAAAGCGCCCAACGCACCTACCTCTATGGCGCCTTCCAACCCTGCCACGATCCATGCCACGAGAGGTCCGGCGACCAAAATTGGGCCGAGACCCGGAATCATGAACAGAGCTGATCCGAACAAAAGACCCCAAAAGCCTCCCCAAAACGCACCAACCTTGCCCCAATATTTCATGCGGTCGCCGGTGTTGTAGTAGCCGACTACCTGTTCATCCGTGTGGTAGCCCTTACCGACGATCGACAATTTGTGCATGTCGACTCCGCCACGCTGGAGTTCCTTCACCGCTCGATCCGCATCCGTATGAGTGTGATAAATCGCGACAACTGAATTTTCGATAGACATTTGCTAATCTCCTCGGCTACTTGCCGGAATTCTTCAACCCATCAACATAGGTTCCCATTCTCAGTATGACAACGCATACACGCGAAGGCTGGTTCCTATTGCTCAGTAGCAGTGTTTAGTTCGGTGTTCGATTACACGCCCACGAACTCGGGACGGTAATCCTTCCAAATCCCCGTAGCCGGCGAGATCACGCGGACGGGAGCATCTTCCGCGTGCTTCGCGGTCCTCGCCCATTGCCAGGCATGCTGAATTTCGGAGGATTCGAAGTAGCGNNTTCTGGAGAAACCGCAAATCATCCCAGCGTGCCTTCCATTCGGCTCCGCGCATTTCCGTCAGGTCCACCAGAATGCCGATCGGATGCTTTTTGTGCTGGGCAATGAAGAACTCGAGTTGGGGCTCGAATGTCTTGAGTTCCTCATCCAATAGCTTTCCGACGACCTTAAAGCCGAACGCGACTCCCCCAGTTTCCTTCAGACGTTCAATCACCGGTACACCTCGCTGTTTCGTTTAAAAGCCGTACTTATTCTTCCGAGACATCAGGAAATACCACAAGCGAGCGGAGTCGCAGCCCAGAGAAAAATCCACAATTCCCGATCAAGTGGAGCCGACACGATGCAGTTGCTAGTCGTCAGTTCGCTTCGCGGCCGAGGAAAATAAATATTCCATTCTCACGCGCATACCACGCTCCCTCACATTGCCCGCATCGTCACCTCGCTGCGCATACTGGGCAAATTCCGCGTTTGTGGTAATGCCTTTGTCTTTCAATAGTTGGATGATTCCGCCAATCTGAGCGTCAAGGGTTTCGAGATAAGGCAGCATTTCCTCAAACACTTGTTCGGCAGGGAGCATCTTCTCAAACACAGCAGGGTCCACTTTCATCTCATTCTCCTAGCCCACTATTCCCAACGCGCAAGGGCTGTCTGGGAGCGGGCGACACCGTGACCCCAGTCTCTCCATTGCAGATCACGTCCTACCAATCCAGATTGATGAGTTGCCCTTCGCACCTAAGGTTAAAACTCAAGCACTGGCCTTGCTGGTCAAAAGTGAACAGCATACCTAAACGAATAAATGATGAAGGTGGACCTTCGAGTCTGAAGCAAAGTGGCTCGCGCCGGGCGGAGACGCCGCTAGGGATCTTCGGGATTCAAATCCTGACTCGATTTCTCGCGGTTCACACTGTATTCAGCGAGAGCGCCGGCGTCCGTTTGCTCGCCCTAAGCTTTCCGGTGTTGTCTCGGCCGACGATTTGCTGTGCTAATCAGGAACTCCGGCGGCGGTACAAGGGAAGAGGTGCCCTTTGAAGAACGACAGCCTAAACATCCGCGCGTATCAATCGATGCCGGGGAAGGGGCAAACATCTCTTTGAGATTGCCTTCAACGTCGTACAGGCGTCCCCTCGAATCCGCAGTTTCGGTGATCAGAATCCGGGTACGATAAGGGGACGTTAACAGATGCCTTCGGATACCTTGTCGCATCAACCGATGTCCGCCGACACCGTTTGATATCAGTTAGTTACATCTCGTTGTTGCCCTGTCACGGCAGAGGCTACGGCTTCGAGTCCCCTCGTCCCCGCCAATTCTTTATGGTCGAACGGCTGGCGAATCCTTTGCCTTTTCGTTGTTTCCGGACGTCTTTCGCGAAGTGCATCTCAACAGGAACTCGCCTTGCTTTCATTTATATGCCCAGACCCAAACGGGAAGAGTGTTGTTAGAAATATCGCCCCAGCCTCCATTTAGCGAACCTTGGCGGCCACCACTTATAATGACCCGATGGCATCGATAGAGCAAAGCTCCGAGCAGGCTCGGCAGGAACAGGCCGCCCGCCTTCTCGTTGACACGATCCCCACGCTCGCATGGTCAGCGGGTTCTGATGGCTCCGCCGACTTCTTCAATCAGCGATGGCTCGACTATACGGGCCTCTCGGCCGAACAAGCGCGGGGTTGGGGCTGGACGGTTGCTGTTCACCCGGATGATCTGAAGGCCCTAGTGGATTACTGGCGATCTGTTCTCACGTCTGGAGAGCCGGGTGAAATTGAAGGACGCCTACGACAGTTCGATGGCCTGTATCGCTGGTTTCTTTTTCGCGCGACTCCGTCGTTCGACAGCGATGCAAAGATTGTCAAATGGTTCGGAACGAACACCGACATCGAAGACCGAAAACGCGCAGAGTTGTTACTTGCTGGGGAGAATCGTGTTCTCGAAATGATTGCCAAGGGAAATTCCCTGGAGTCCATTCTCGAAGCCCTGTGCCGAGTTGTAGAGCAGACTGCCAGCGGGTGTCGCTGCAGCGTGATGTTGATCGATCCCAGCGGCTCGAAGATCCAGCAAACAGTTGCTCCGAGCCTTCCTTCCGGCTATAACGACAGGTTTGCGGGAATACCGGTGGAGCGGGAAGGAGGACCCTGCACCGCAGCAGCGCGCCGCAACACACAAGTGATTGTGTCCGACTTAACTTCGGACTCGGCTTCGGATACGCGATGGGACACGTATGGATGGCGTACGGCTGCGTTGGCGCACGGTCTAAGAGCATGCTGGTCGACCACAATATTCGTACGAATTCGCATTGGCGTCGGCCGCGGTTGTGATTACGGTTGCGAGCGGGATCGTCACGAAGGCCCGTATTGCACTCGGTGGCGTGGGCACCAAACCGTGGCGGTCCCCCGAGGCCGAGGCCGCTCTGGTTGGGGAGCCCGCCGACATATCTATCTTTCGCCGGTCGGCGAAAGCGGCTATGCGCCACGCCGAACCGCAGAGCCAGAACGGGTTCAAGATCGAACTGGCCAAGCGGTGCCTGACGTATGCCCTGAAAATGGCGATGACAGCCTAGTTTCACAGAGAGAGAACATGCAGACAACGCAAGAAACACCCATCGTTTCTCCGGTTGGTCGTGACACGCCTCGCGTGGATGGGCCTCGCAAAGTGAGCGGGCTGGCGCAGTACACCTCGGATTTCCACTTTCCCGAGATGCTATATGCCGTGCCCATCGAGGCAACGATTGCTAACGGCAGGTTGCTCAAGCTCGACACCGTCGCGGCGGAGAAGATGCCTCGCGTGCGTGCGGTTTTTCATCGCGAGAACATTGGGAAAATCTTCCGTTCCTTCCCGGAACGGGGGTTCGGAGGCATCTGCGAGGAACGGCGTCCGCCATTCGAGGACGATGTGATTCGGTATTACGGCCAGTACATCGCGCTTGCTGTGGCGGACACGTTCGAAGTCGCCAAGAGCGCTGCCGATGCGGTTCGAGCGACGTACGCCAAGGAGAAGGCGAACGTCGAGACTGACCTTGAAGCAGACGACGACCCTGACGTAGTTCTCACGACCTACGGCCCGCGCCCACGACTGCAAAGCCATCGCGGGGATGCCGAGAACGCGTTCGCTAGCGCCCACGTCAAACTCGACCAGATATATGTCACGCCAGCCGAGACTCACAACCCGCTTGAGCTGCACGCGACTACCGCGATCTGGGACGGCTCGACGTTGACGCTGTACG
>PMHI01000768.1:0-3648 GCA_003156615.1 Acidobacteriaceae bacterium
GCATGGCTGCCGCGACCGTTTGACGGGAGTTTATGCCTACGCCGCAAAGTGCCTAAGCCAATGTAAACCCTCTGCCCCTCGGCCAAAATGTAAGTGGTTGATTAGAAATGGTCGGGGAGAGAGGATTTGAACCTCCGACCCCCTGGTCCCGAACTGGGGTGGCCGGAGCCAATTTCGTTATTACTCAATCACTTGAGTGGTGCTTCAACCGCCTAATTCTTGCTCAATCACGCCAGTTTTGGCGTAATGTAAACCCTGAATTGCAACCCTGAACTATTTACATTGAAACAGGGGATAATCTGTTTCCCCTGCGAAAATCGAAGAGCTGATGTGCCAAACTTAGCGCTGACGGAGATCGAAGAACTCCTCTCTCGGAGTTCAGAATCACTAGCTCCAAAGCCGGTGGCCATGCCCGAATTCTTGCAGGCTTACGCGCTCGGTCCGGAGCTGTTTCAAATGCTGCAGCTGAAGAATGGGTTCTACGCCTTCGAAGCGGCGCTGCACGTTCTTCCTCTCACCGCTGATCCTGGAACCGGACTTGAAGGGTGGAACGCCGCTTCGCTGTGGCGAAATGAATACGGGGATCTCGCCGAAGGCCTGCTCTTTTTTGCCGAGGACATCTTTCAGGATCAGTTCTGCTTGTCTAAGAAGCAAAGTGGCGTTCATCGCTTCCACGCAGAGACCGGCCAAACCACTTTCATGGCCGAGTCTGTTGAGGAGTGGGCCGGAGTGATTCTGTCGAACTATAGAGCGGAAACAGGCTGCCCGTTCGTACATGAGTGGCAGGAGAAGAACGGGCCACTGCCGCTCGGAAAACGAATGATGCCTAAGACGCCCTTTTTCCTCGGGGGTGAGTACAAGATCGAAAATCTTTGGGTGGGCAATCCTCGGGAGGGGATGCGATTTAAGGCTGACCTAGCGATGCAAACGCGAAATGTGCCGGAGGGGGCACAGGTAAAGCTGAACATCGTTCCAAAGCCGGAGTAACCCAACTGATGCGTTCTCTGTTGGCTGTCGGGATCGTCGCTGTGCTCTGTGCGAGTGTGCCGAACTGGGCTGGTGACGAACGCGTCGCCGACCACATCCTGATCGTGAAATCCACTCGCACGCTGACGCTGCTCAATCACGGCCAGGTTCTGAAAACTTACAAAGTCGCGCTGGGCGGCGATCCAGTTGGGCCGAAGGATAAAGCTGGCGACAAGAAAACGCCCGAAGGCGAGTACATCATCGACAGCAAAAACCCGCACAGCCGGTTCCATCTCGCCCTTCACATCTCTTACCCGAACAATGACGATCGAGAACGGGCGCGCAAGTTGGGGGTGAGTCCAGGAGGCGGTGTAGAAATCCACGAGCTGGAGTCCAAATACGCCTGGGTCGGATCACTCCATCGGCAGGTCAACTGGACGGCGGGATGCATCGCCGTGACCAACCCGGAGATCGACGAAATCTGGCCGCTAGTTCCGGTCGGGACTCCGGTCGAAATACGATCTTGAGCTTGGGCCTGAGGCCGCGCCGATCTGGAGCGCGGTGCGTTCCCGATTCGCGGGGATAACGAGCAGTTTTGTGGCTACTATTTGCCTCTAGAGCCCTTTTGGCGAGAAGCGATGTTTCCTTGGACAGAAACGTTGGTTTATGCGGCCTTTGAGACTGCAATCTGAACGCGGAATGCCGGTATAATCGTGGCATGGCTGACCATGTGATCCACATCTCGGAAGCGGAAGCCGCCAATGACTTCGCTGGGCTGCTCGCGCGGGTGCGTGCAGGCGCGGAAATTGTGATCGAGAGTGGGAAGCTGCCGGTGGCGGTGATCCATCCACCAATCCCGCCGCGCCGGTCCATCTCGGAGTGTATCGACTTGCTGCCCGAGGACTCGACGGCGACCATCGATCCTGACTTTGCTAGGGATGTGGAAGCGGCTGTCGAAAGTCATCGTGAGCCGCTCGACCCCCCGGCATGGGACTAATCCTCGATTCAAGTGTACTGATAACAGCCGAGCGTCAGGGGCAAAACGCGCGGCAGATGCTTTCCGCAATCTCGGGCAAGGCTGGGAATACCGATATCGCCATCTCCGTAGTTACTCTGATCGAACTGGCCCATGGCGCAGCTCGTGCCGATACGTCGCTGCGAAAGGAGAAGCGGCAGCAGTTCATTCAGGAGCTTCTCAGGGCCCTACCTATGCACCCGGTAACGGTGTCTCTTGCCCTTCGCGTCGGACAAATCGATGGCGAGAACCAGGCGAAAGGCATTCGTCTACCTCTCTCCGATCTGTTGATCGGAGTGACAGCCTTGGAACTCGGGCTACAGCGTAGCCACGGGCAATCTCCGCCACTTCAAGATGATTCCCGGCTTGTCGGTTGTCCGGTTTTAGTCGCGGGTCTTCACGTAGATTCGACTCTTAGTTAGCTTCGATCGAACCAGGCCGAGAAAGTCGCGTCTGAGTACCTCGCGCAAATACGCAAGAACCCCAGCGGTTGTGGGTGGTCCTTTGGTCGAAGACCAGGTCGGCGGTGCTATCTCCACCGGGCAAGACGAGTTCGTCGCGCCGCCCTAAGCATGCCGCTGCGGTGAACAGACTTTGAGCGTGCAGCGCCAGGTGGTAGAACACTTGTTCGAAATCGACTTCGGCACGAAAAACGTCTGCAGCATTCCTCTTCCCGTGGTGCGTTCACGTACTGAGGCCGATCCGGAGATTTCCACAGAAAAAATCGGGAGCTGGCGAAAAAGTAGCCCAGCTCAATCGCACCAGTAGTAAATAGTCAGGTCCCCATTTGAGCAGGATGCCTGATTGTTGGTCGGTGGACGTTCGGTCCGGTCAGGTTTGGTTTGGGTTTTGAAAAACGCTGCTTCGCAGCGGCTGAAGGATGACACGTCACCCCAGAATGGGTGCTGCAGAGCGCTGGAGAGGACCGCAGGCGAACTTGCAGAAAGCAAAGCAGATCGGCGATTCGCGGAGCTGTACAGCGCTGGAAAAGTTGCGGCACGTTAACTTCATGATTCTGCGGGAACTCGGAGAACTCGTAGGGCGCCCGTTCAAACCGGAGTAGGGAGTTACAACGATGCCGGAACTACGCACGCGATCTGCAGGAGCCAAAGTTACCGAGAAGGAATACGTCGAGATCGAGAAGCTGGCCGCATCACGCGGCCTGAACGTGGGCGAGTGGTGTCGCGAAACCCTGCTGGCGAGGGTGAACGGCCAGGAGCGGAGGGCCGTCACTGCTTGCGCCAGCGCTGGCCAGGTGGCGCTTATGGCGGAACTGGTCGCCTTGCGGCCGATCCTGCTCAACGTGCTATTCAAGATGGCCCAGGGCCAGACCCTCACGGCTCAGGAGATGCAAGGGCTGATCGACCGGGCCGACTCGGACAAGTTGAGGAAGGCGACGGAGCGGCTCTTGCAGGCGCAAGAGTCGGAAAGGGAACGGAAAGCAGAATTCTGATCGTTTTCTTGTGGTTCCGGTTTCATAAAGAGAGATTAGGGGCAATGTCGGTAACGAGCCAGATGTTGGGCCGCGGGGAGATCTGGTCGTGCCGTTCAGCTTTCCCTACTTGTCGCCACTGAAGTCTCAAGCGGGATTTATACTCACAGCAAGCACATCTCAGTTCGTCGAAATCGAGAGGTGTGTACCCGTGCCAGCTGCAGTTCCGGCCGGC
>PMHI01000768.1:3696-4283 GCA_003156615.1 Acidobacteriaceae bacterium
TCTTTCCGGCGAAGTGCGGGAGGAGCACTTCCAGTGTCTGGCCAATGGGCAGCACCCGATAACGGGTGAGCAACTGGTACGGCATCAAACTGCGCATGAACACGTGAACAGACGCGGAGAAACAGCCAGCACGATGGAGCACCGTGCCGGCTGGGATGCAACTTTCTCGGCGCCGAAGAGCGTGTCGCTAACCGCCCTCGTGGGTGGTGACGGGGCCGTCCGCGAGGCTCACCGGGACAGTGTGAAAGTTGCGCTCGACGAGATGGAGAAGTTCGTCCAGGCGCGCATGGGAGGAAACCGTCCGCCAGAAACAACGGGTAAGTGGATCGCCGCGAGTTTCGAACATGACAGCGCGCGCCCGGTAAACGGGTATGCCGCGCCACAGCTGCATACACATGTTGTGTTCTTCAATCTCACTGAAACCCAGAACGGAGAAGCCCGGGCCCTGCAGCCGCACGAATTGTACCGATCTCAGCAGTTTGCTACGGCGGTCTACCGTTCCGAGCTTGCGCTGCGCCTGAAAGGTGAGGGCTATGAGATCGAAAAAGGAAAGAGCGGGCAGCCCGAGATCGCCGGCTATACACGTG
>PMHI01000407.1:0-10655 GCA_003156615.1 Acidobacteriaceae bacterium
GCAAACGCATCGAGTGAGAATCTAAGACTCAAGGTCTAGGCTAGGAGCCTGGGGCGCTCCAAAATCGCGTTGTGATCCAAGCACCAAATTCGCACGACCCTTGCCGTTTCCCCCTGCCCGTTCTCTGTGCAGAATATAATGCGGGAAGGGTTCCCCTGGGGGTTCCGGGCCGTACTTGCATTAAACTCAGCGGACTCTGATACTTACCTAGCCTATGGCGGCATTGCTCTGGTTGCGCTTCGCGCTGGCTTGCTACTTCATCGGGCTGATCTACGCCTTCTTTGCGCTCACGCGCACCAGTGACTTATTCAGCCGCATTGCGCTGCACGCCGCCAGCCTGGGCATGGTTTTCCACTTCGTCTCGCTGGTCGAGCTTTTCCTCTTCGGCCCTATCGTCTGGGCCTCGGTGCATAACGGAGAGTCGCTTCTGGCCTTTTTTTCGATGACGTTTTTCATGATCATCTATGCCATTTACCACACTACTTCGCCCGGAGTGGTGGTGTTCCCCTTTGTGTTTTTTCTGACCTTTGTCGCGGCCATGGACCAGCAACCTGTCCTGCTGACTGGTTTCGTCCAGCACAAGGGATGGCTGATCGCGCACATCATCCTGATTTTCACTGGCTACGCCGCGCTCGTGCTCAGCTTCGGCGCCAGCCTGCTCTACCTGTTGCAGGAGCGACGCCTGAAGGCCAAGAAGCCCAGCAGTCTGATTTCATTCCTGCCCGCGCTGGAAGTGATTGACCAGATTGGCTACCGCTCTTTGCTGCTCGGTTTTCCTTTTATGACGCTCGGCTTGATTACCGGTTCGATCGTGGCCATGTCGACGTATGGGCATATTGACTTTGAAGATCCCAAGATACTGTTGTCGATCCTGATGTGGGTCGTTTACATGATCATGGTCTTCACNNCTGGCTACGTTTGCGTTCGTGGCCGCTATTGTGGCCTGGGCCGCGAACTATTTCTCCACCATCCACAGGTTTGTCGCCTCATGAGATACCAGCTCATCGGCGTGAATCACAACAGCGCGCCCCTGGAAGTGCGGGAGCGCCTGGCGATCCCGGAATCCAAGCTGCCGGATACATGCCGCGATCTCACTGCGCACCCTGGAATCGAAGAGGGCTTGATTATTTCCACCTGCAATCGGGTGGAAGTGATTGCGCATACCACCAACGGTTCGGCCGATCTGCGCGGATTTCTGCACGACCACTTTCACTTGACCGCGGAAGAGCTGGACGGGTATTTGTACGAGTTTCGAGAGAAAGAGGCGGTGCGCCACATTTTTCGCGTGGCGGCCAGCCTCGATTCGATGGTGGTCGGTGAAGCCCAGATCCTGGGCCAAGTAAAAGAGGCTTATGCGACAGCCCGCGCCGTTGGGTCGGTGCGCGGCCAACTTGATCAACTCTTCACCCGCGCCTTTGCTGTCGCCAAGCGCGTGCGCACGGAAACCGCTATGGGATCGTCGTCGGTTTCCATCGCTTCGGTGGCGGTTGAGCTGGCTAAAAAGATTTTCGGGACGCTGCAAGGTAAGAACGTCTTCATCGTCGGCGCCGGGAAGATGAGCGAACTCGCCGCCCGCCACCTGATCGCCCACGGCTGCGCCTCCATCTTCGTGGCCAACCGCACCTACGACCGCGCCATCGTCCTGGCGCAGAGGTTCAACGGCCAGGCTATTAAATTCGAAGACCTCTACAACTGCTGCGACCGTGCCGACATCGTCATCACGTCGACTGGCTCGCCCCACGCCATTTTCCGCCGCGAACACGGCGAGCAATTCCTGGCCCGCCGCAAGAACCGGCCCATGTTCTTCATCGATATTGCCGTGCCCCGCGACGTTTCGCCCGAAATGGCCAAGCTCGACGGCATCTTCGCCTACGACATCGATGACCTGCAACAGGCCGTCAGCAGCCACGTCGCCGACCGCCGCAAGGAAGCCGAGCTCGCCGAAGCCATCATCACCAGCGAAGTTGAACGATTCGAAGCCCGCTTGCACACGCTCGGTGTAGTGCCGACTATCGTGAGTTTGCAGGATCATTTGGAAACCATCCGCCAGGCGGAAATCGATCGCGTGCGCGGCCGCATGGGTCCGTTGACTCCGGAGCAAGAAAGGGCCGTCGAGGCCCTGACTCGCGGCATCATCAACAAGGTCATGCACACCCCGATCACCACCCTGAAGACCGCGGCCCGCGAGGCGGAAGCGACCACGGTGATCGACGTAGTGCGGCGGTTGTTTAACCTGCACGATAAGGGAAAGGTTCCACAGGATGTGAACGGAGAAGGGTCTGGCAAAGATGCGTCGGACAAGGGAGTGGGATCGGGCCGGTGATGCCGAAACTCCGCATCGGCTCCCGCGGCTCCCAGCTTGCCCTCTGCCAGGCTAACCTCATCTCCGCGCTTCTTGCTGCGCGCGGCCATGAAGTAGAAATTGAAATCATCCACACCACCGGCGACAAGATCACCGACGTTCCCCTCGGCCAGGTTGGCGCAAAGGGCGGACTGGGCAAAGGAATTTTCACGAAAGAGATCGAAGAAGCTCTCGCCGCCGGCCGGGTCGATCTCGCCGTGCATTCGCTGAAAGACCTGCCCACTGAGATTCCTCCAGGATTCGAAATCGCCGCCATCACGGAACGACAAGACCCCCGCGACGCCTTCTGCTCGCGGCTCTATGCGAAGATCGAAGACCTTCCCCGCCGCGCGCGCGTGGGGACGTCCAGTCTGCGCCGGCGGGCGCAACTTAAGGTCATCCGCCCCGATCTCGACATTCATCCCCTGCGCGGCAACGTCGACACGCGCCTGCGCAAGCTCGAACAAGGTGAATACGATGCCATCATCCTGGCCTCCGCGGGACTGAAGCGCCTGGGCAGGACCGAACTGATTCAGCAAATCATCCCCGCCGAAACCATGTGCCCAGCCGCCGGGCAGGGGGCGCTGGGCATCGAAATCCGCGAAGGCGACGCCGCGACCCGCCAGCACCTGGAATTTTTGAACGACGCTGCCGCCCGCGCCGCCACCACCTGCGAACGTGCTCTGCTCAACCGCCTGGGCGGAGGCTGCCAGGTCCCCATCGGCGCCTTCGCTGAAGCTGGCAAAGACGACCGGATCGGCAAGCTGCATCTCGAAGCCATCGTCGCCGATCCCGATGGCCTAAAGCTTCTCCGCGAATCGCGCGACGGCGACCTCAACCACCCTGAACAACTCGGCAACGAAGTCGGCCAAACGCTGCTCAGCCGCGGTGGTGATGAAATCCTCGAAGCCGTCTACGGCCGCGGCCTGGCCGTCCCGCCGCAACCATGATCTCGGACCGTGGTCTAGCATGAAGAGCGGCAGCGCTCTCCTCGAACTTCTCGGCGGCACCAAGAGTTCGCACGCTCTCCGCCGCTGGATCAACCTCTGGCCGCCGTTTCTGGGCGCGGGCATTCGTATTCAGCACATCGCGCCTGACATGAGAGCGGTCGATGTCGAGATGAAACTGCGCTTCTGGAACGCCAACTACGTGGGTACTCACTTCGGCGGATCGCTGTTTGCCATGACCGATCCCTTCTATATGCTCATGCTGATGGCCAACCTGGGTCGCGATTACATCGTCTGGGATAAGGCTGCGACCATCCGCTACAGAAAGCCGGGAAAGGGAACTGTAGGCGCGGAGTTTCGCTTGTCCGATAGCCAAATTGACGACATTCGCGAGAAACTGAAGACGTTGCCGAAATATGAAGCTGTATTTTCCGTGGAAGTGAAAGATCAAGCCGGTGTTGTAATCGCCGAAGTCGAAAAAGTTATACAGGTGCGAAAGAAATGATCGCAGCCCGTAATAAGACGGCTTAACTCTTTCTGGAACAGGAGACTCGAAGCATGTACATCCCTGAATTTAACCGAGTACGCGATCTCGCGGACGCAGTCTCTTTCGTCCAGGCGAATCCGTTCGCCATTCTGGTTTCCCCCTCGGAGGGTGGCCCATTTGCCACCCATATTCCCATCCTCGCCCGGGAAGCGGACAATCAGGTCGTTCTGCATGGACACATGGCCAAGGCGAATTCGCATTGGGGTCTTCTGCAAGATGGTCAGGAGTCCTTAGCGATCTTTCACGGGCCGCACGCTTATATCTCTCCCAGCCTGTACGAGAGCCGGGAGAGCGTTCCCACATGGAACTACGCTGCTGTGCATGTGTACGGTCAAGCCCGCGTGGTCACCGAGCCGGAGCGTCTTCTGGAGGAGGTGCGAGAAATCATCAACCGATTCGATCCGACCTACTTCGCGCAATGGAGCAGTCTCAGTGATAAGTTTCGCCATGGAATGTTGAAACAGATCGTCGGCTTTGAGATGGTCGCCAGCCGGATCGAAGCTAAGTTCAAGATCAGTCAAAATCGCACCAAGAAGGATCAGGCCGCAGTCATCGCCTCTTTGGGGCAGAGCGCGGACTCAGCCGTGTCCGGAATCGCTCAGCTGATGCAGAAGAAAGGGTTGGGGGTGTGATTGCGGAATACGAACCGTNNGGGCGCGACGGTGCTTGAAATTCCGTTCATCGAAATTCGGAAGCCGCGATCGTTCCAGGCGTTGGACTCCGCTCTCGAGAGCCTGGCAGATTATGACTGGCTCATCCTTACCAGCGCGAACGGAGTCGAGGCCATGTGGGAGCGCCTCATCAAGCTGCGCCGGAGGAAAGCAACTCTCAAACACTTGCGCATCGCGGCCATCGGCCCGGCGACGAAGAAAGCGATCGAGCAGCGCGGCGGCAAAGTGGATGTTGTTCCCAAAGAGTACGTCGCGGAGTCGGTGGTGCGCAGTCTGTGGCGGCGGGTGAAGGGGAAACGGGTGCTGCTGGTGCGCGCCAAGGTCGCTCGTGACGTGATTCCGCGCGAGTTGCGCAGGGCCGGAGCGCAGGTGCACGTGGTCGAAGCTTATGAAACCGTGGTGCCGCAATCTTCGCGCAGGCGCTTGCGCATTGCGCTCGCGAATCCGCTGCGGCGTCCGCATGTGATTACGTTCACCAGCTCTTCCACCGTGCGCAACTTCGTGGCTCTGCTCCGCTCACGCCGGGCGAACGTCGAGGGGATAGGGCTCGCCTCGATTGGACCAGTTACCTCTTCGACCTTGCGCGAGCTTGGCTTGCGGGTGGACATTGAAGCCAAAGAGTTCACCATTCCCGGGCTGGTCGAAGCCATTCTGCGCGCGATGACCGATCCAGCTTCGGTTACCCGAAGCTAAACGCCTGCGTTTGACACGCCCGCAAGATCTGCTAGATTGCCGAAATGAAACCGAAGACGATTTACATCGCACTCTGCTTTATTGGGGCGTTGCTTCCATACTGGCAGTTCGTACCCTGGTTATTGCGACACGGGATCGATCTTCCGCTTTTCGTCCACGAACTATTCGTGAACCGGATCAGTGCGTTCTTTGGAATGGATGTATTCGTTTCCGCCTTGGTTCTGGTCGTGTTCATGCGCGTCGAGAGCGCCCGGCTGAACATTGGCCGGCGGTGGCTGCCGGTGTTGGCCGTGCTCACGGTCGGAGTGTCGCTCGGTTTGCCGATGTTCCTCTATCTGCGCGAATTGAGCATGGAACGGGTTAAGACCTCGGGCAGCAGCGCAGTCCCGGCATGATCCAGCTCGCTCATTCCGTCAGGGAACAACTGCAATCCGCCGGGGGGACGTGCGCCAGCAGAAAATCTGCCACGCGCTGGTAGGCGTCGATCTGATTCTCTACTCGCGCGAAGCCGTGTCCTTCGTTTTCGTAGATCTTGTAGTCAACCGTGCCGTTGCGCTTCTTGATGGCATCCACTACTTGCTGCGTTTCCTGCTTGGGGCAGCGCGGATCGTGTCCTCCGGCGAGCAACAGCAGGGGCGCTTTGATCTGGTCGATGAAGTTGATGGGCGAACGGTCTTCGTACAGCGCTTTGTTCTTCACTACATCGCCCATAGTCGCGAGATCGGACTGCTGCAGCTCCGGATCTTCGTTCTCGATTTCAGTAAACCAGTTCACGAAGGGCACGATGGGCACGCCCGCGGCCCAAACGTCGGGCGCCTTCGTCAATGACATCATGCTGAGATAGCCGCCGTAGCTTCCGCCCATGACGGCAATCTTCTTAGGATCAAGATAGCCGGTCTGTTTGATCCAGTCGACCCCCGCCAGCACGTCCTGCAAATCGCCACCGCCCATGTCGAATAAATTCGCTTCCTGAAATTCTTTCCCGTATCCCGTCGAACCGCGATAGTTGGGTGCGAGNNGATGGCAGCGTTCTGCCCGTTGCGCGTCATGTTGAAGGGAACGTAAAGAAACGCAGAGATGGTCCACTTGCCGTCTCGACTGGGATAGTGGATGAGATAGGGCTCGACCATATCTTCCGAACGCACTCCGGCCACCATCGAATGCGTGAGTTGATGCGATACGCCCGCCGCTAGCGTATACACCCAGAAATCGCTCGGAGCGGTAGGACCGTTGTGGTAGTAGAGAAGGTGTGAGCCGTCTTTGCTGAAGGCGGCGGGTCCGCCCGCAGGCTCGTTGACGCCCTTTGGGATGGGCAACACTCTAGATTTGCCGGTTGCAAGATCGTGCAGATAGATGTCGTCGTTGCCATCAATGTTGGCGTTGAATGTGACGTGCTTGCTATCTGGCGAGAACTCACCGCCACGAATTTCCCATTTGTCACGGGTGAGCCACGAGATCTTCTGGGTAGCGATTTCGATCAGGCCGGCATTGTAATAGCCGTTGGCAGCGTTTGAAGTGAACAGAATGCGCTTCCCGTCGGCCGAAATGTCGTTGTTGTACCAGCGCTGCTCGCCTTCGTGAGGCGTCAGCAAAGTGCTCTTTCCCGTCGCGGTGTCGGTAATGAAAATGCTTGAATCCGTGCCCTTGGCTTGCTCCTGCGAGTAGACGATGTACTTACCGTCTTTCGACCAGATGGGATTCGAGTTGCCCTTGTCCTGCGGGGTGTTGGTGGTGAGGTGCTTCACCTCGCGCATGACCAGATCATAGATGTCGATCTCGTGGGTGGCTGATGTCTTTGGTTTAACCAGGTACGCCAGGTAGCGCCCGTCGGGCGACCAAGTAGGGTCCGTTTCGGCGATCTCGCGCGTGCTCGTGAGGTTGATGACTTTGCCGGTCTTGGGTGAGACCAGAAAAATATCCCACAACTCGTCACCGTCGTAATCAGATTGGTAGGCGATCCATTTGCCGTCGGGCGACCACGCAGGTGAGGATTGGCGCTGGTCGCTGACCGTAAGCTGCACCGGCCATCCGCCCTCGGCAGGCACCAGCCACAGGTTGTTGCGCCCGCTCATGTTAGAGATGAAGGCAATGCTCTTGCCGTCGGGCGACCACGTCGGCCGACCCATCTGGCGGGTCATGTAGAGCTTCTCAATGGTCAGGCTGCGCGGTTCGACCTGCGCGTTGGGCTTCGAGGCGATCTGCTTGGGATCGGTGATGGCCTGCGGCGCGGGCAGAGTCTGCGCGGCGAGATTTTCGGCGACGACTGTGCTCATAAGTGTGACGATAGCAAAGACTGCGAGAATGCGCATGAGGGGTTTAGAGCCTCTACCGTGAGGATCGAAAAAAAAGTGTAGCAGAGGAGGGGTTCACGCTTTTGCGTTCTTGTGCATTTCCACCGTACTCCAGGTTTTGTCGGCGGCGTGGCACAGATCCTCGAGCGGGCAGTCGACGCATTTGGGTTTGCGGGCGAGGCAGAGGCGGCGTCCGTGCCAGATGATCTGGTGGGCGAAGAGAATCCATTTTTCGCGGGGGATGATGCGCATCAAGTCTTGCTCGATTTTCTGGGGATCATCGTTCGCAGTGAGTTCCAGACGTCGCGAGATGCGATGGACGTGAGTGTCAACCACCACGCCCTCGGCCTTCTTGAACCATGTTCCCAGCACAACGTTCGCAGTCTTGCGGGCCACGCCGGGGAGGGTAAGCAACTTTTCCATGTCGTCGGGAACCTGTCCACCGAAGTCGGCGACGATTTTCTGGGCTGCGCCAACCACAGACTTCGACTTGTTGCGGAAAAAGCCGGTGGAACGCACGTCGGGCTGGAGTTGCTCGGGAGTGAGGGCGGCGAAGGCTTCGACCGTGGGATATTTACGAAAAAGTTCGGGTGTAACGCGGTTGACGTTGACATCGGTCGACTGGGCAGAAAGGATGGTTGCGACCAGAAGCTCCCAGGCGCTCGAGTGGGTGAGCGCACAGGTAACGTCGGAATAGAACTGGTCAAGGCGCTTCAGGATTTCGGAGATGCGCTCAGGAGCGAGTGGATTATAGGTTTTCTTTCGGCCCTGCGGCGCTACCGCCGGGGCTTCGCCCCTTACACGATTATCTTTCCCGCGGCGCGGCTGCTTGGGGGCTGCTTTCCCGGGCGAGAGCCTGCCCTGAGCTTGCCGAAGGGACGCCCGCGCAACGCGGTCTTGGCGGCCGGCGGGCGCGGGTTGACGGGGAATTACGCCACGTGGCATGAGGCAACATCTTAGCAGAGGCTAAGATATGGAAATTGATTTTCGACGTTCAAAGTCGGATTGCCGATTTCGCCCCTTGCCCCTGTCCCTTCGACGAGGCCGGTCCATCCTGAGGTGTTCTGAGGCCACTGCAGAATGGACACTTGGCGCCCGAACAGCTGGCGAAAGGACGCGTTCACTCCGAGTATCCGTCAGAGTTGCGGCCGTCTTCGTTTGCGCCTTCGTCGTCATCCTCTTCTTCTTCTTCTTCTTCTTCGTCTGGTTCTCCCGGAACCTGGGCGGCAATCGCCACCAAGCGATCTTCAGGGCCGGAATCGACTACTTCTGGACGTATTGTGCTCATCTTTTAGGGCTACACCTCGCACGCCTTACCCACCGCAGCGACTGGAGGGCAGCAGGGAACTGGCCATCGAACGCGGACCCTCGGGGGAGGGGACGCGCCGGCAATTCGTAGGAACGAAGAAGAGGATCCGACGCGCCACCAAGAGCCGCAGCCTGTCGGCGCGACCCTTTGCTGCTCTGCGGCCCACAATAGACCGTCTACCATTCCCGCGTCTGTTCAATTTTATACACTTTTACCAAGCAGTCCATTTTGAAGCAAGCCATGCTGCTCGCCGCGCTTTTACAGCTTTTCATGGGGATCGAATTAGCCACCAGGAGCGCCAACAGGAATTTTTCAACCAGGGTGCCACCGAGCTGCGGACCATCGGCGTTCGTCGCCACGAGTTGGCTTGTGACATCGTCCGCGTGGTGGAGGGAGAGCCTTGCTGAAGCCGTGATTTCCCATTGGTGGGGCCGCCGGCGGAGGTAAGAGCAGGGAGATCACGCATACTCAATCGACGAACACAGTCCGGCACTAGACCGCTCGCTCGTTGACCCGCCACCTCCCGCTTCTCGATGTATGACTCTGCAGGGTTCCGACCACATGGATTACTATGTTTCGTTATCATTGGCCAACATCTATACCCCATAGAGGATCTCCTCAATCATGTCCCGAAAAGCTGTGCAGCCTGCCGCCAATCGCCGTTCGTTCCTTAGGACCGCTCTTGTTGGTGGCGCGGCTGCGACCATGACTCGGTTCTACCCCGCGCTGGGGGCTGCGCGGGATATCGCATCCGCCGCACCCGCTTCCGACGTCAAGCCTTTCGAACTCGACGAAATCACCATCTCCGACCTGCAAGATGGAATGAAGTCCGGTAAGTTGACAGCCCGCTCCCTGGTGGAGAAGTACTCCGCGCGCATCGCAGAGATCGACAAGAGGGGTCCCGCGATCAACTGTGTCATCGAACTGAATCCCGACGCTGTTTCCATCGCCGACTCCCTCGATGAGGAACGCAAGGCGAGAGGCCCGCGCGGCCTACTGCACGGTGTCCCCGTGTTGATCAAAGACAACATCGACACCGCGGACAAGATGATGACCACTGCCGGTTCGCTCGCTCTGGTCGGCTCGAAGCCGGCGCAAGACTCTTTCGTGGCACAGAGGTTGCGCGCCGCGGGAGCCGTTATCCTGGGCAAGACCAATCTCAGCGAGTGGGCGAATATTCGCTCCAGCCACTCCACCAGCGGCTGGAGTGGCCGCGGCGGCCTCACTAAGAATCCTTACGCGCTTGATCGCAATCCTTGCGGCTCAAGCTCAGGCACCGGTGCAGGCATTTCCGCCAATTTATGCGCTGTAGGGATCGGCACGGAAACGGATGGTTCCATCGTCTGCCCAGCCTCCTCGAACGGACTTGCCGGCATCAAACCCACCGTCGGCCTGGTAAGCCGGAGTGGCATCATTCCGATCTCTCACAGCCAGGATGGCGCGGGCCCAATGTGCCGAACCGTGCGCGATGCCGCGATTTTGCTGGGCGCACTCACCGGCGTCGATCCTCACGACTTGGCCACTGCGGCGAGTCAAGGCAAGTCGCTCACGAACTACGCTCAGTTCTGTGACCCCAACGGCCTCAAGGGGGCACGCATCGGCATAGCCAGAAAGTACTTCGGCTTCAACGATGCCGTCGATGCTCTCATGGAGCAATCGCTCGATGCTATGAAAAAACAGGGAGCCACTCTGGTTGATCCCGCTGACATTGAAACTTTCGGTAAGTTTGACGAAAGCGAACTGTTGGTCTTCATGTACGAACTTAAGGCCGACCTGAATGCCTATCTCGCACGCCTCGGCCCCAACGCTCCCGTCCACACATTGAAGGACATCATCGATTTTAACGACCGGAATCG
>PMHI01000407.1:10689-18171 GCA_003156615.1 Acidobacteriaceae bacterium
TACCACCTCGATGCCATCGTCGCACCCACTGGCGGTCCAGCCTGGATCACGGACCTGGTCAACGGCGATCATGTGGCCGGCGGGAGCTCGAATGCCGCCGCCGTCGCAGGCTATCCCAATATCAACGTCACTGCCGGCTTTATCTCCAGCCTGCCGGTAGGAATCTCATTCTTTGGCCGCGCCTGGAGCGAAGCCACTCTCATCCGCCTGGCATTCGCTTTCGAACAAGCCACCAAGGCTCGTCAGGCTCCGCGCTTCTTAGCGACCATCGGAGAGGGCTAACTAGTCGCCGCTCGTATCTCTCAATTTGGCACAGCCGTCCCGAATAGCCCCAGGGCGTAGCGTCACTTACTTAAAGTCATCTCTAATAAATCCCAATCGACATACTTCCGTGTTAGCCTACCTGCAGAGGGGGTTCTAATGATGATAACCAAAGTGGTAGCTTCCCTGCGGAAAGAGTACTCCCGTCTCGAAAAAGAGATAGGACAAGTGGGGAAGGCGTTGGATGCTCTTGGCCACGCCGGCGGGAAGAAGCTCAAGAAGACGGGCCGTACCTTGAGCAAGGATGCCCGCAGGCGAATCGCCGAGGCACAAAAACTACGCTGGGCGAAAGTCCGAAAGGCCGCCGCCAAGCTANNCTAGTGAAGAAGTAAGTAGAGAAATGCTTTCGCAAGCACCGCAGCCGGCCTCGTTCGTAACTTCTCCTGAAACTTGCGGACGAGGCCCAAGCTTCGGCGTCCCCATCCTTCGATCCTTCGGCGGCTACATCTCTCCCACTTTCATTGAGTTGCCGATTTCGCCCACCTGGACTGAGTTCCCGGGCTTCAGGGCGTAGTATCCGCGGCGAGCCCGCACGCTCAGTTTTTCGGGTCGCCCCAAAGTGACCGTCCGCTGGCGAAATCCGCCGTCGGTTTCTGCGGCGAGAACCTCAGAATATAGAGAACCTCAGGAAGCGCGGTTTTCTGGAATCCCTCATTCCTATCGTTTCCGTTGTGAAAGAATGTGCCGCCGGTTCCCCCGGTAAGATCGACCAATACGTCAGATGATCACAGAAGTGATGAGCGCTAGGCAGAACAAACACCATCGCGGAAATCTGCGCCGTGTTTTCACCGGAACACCGACCCTATTCGCAAATCAACGTTGCTTGTCGGACACGCTGGACATCTTGGGCCCTCCCAACTGGTTAAGTCCACCGAAACCACCTTAGCGCCAGCACGAACGAGACAGCACCCCACAGAGACATCACCAACAGGCGCGGCCATTGATGGATCAGCGGCGTGCCTTCCAGAATGCTCGCCCGCAGCGCATCGTTCAGAGCCGTCAGCGGCAGCGCCTTGATCAGCGGCTGGATAACGGCGGGAAAGCGCTCGTATGAAAAGAACACACCGGAAAAAATCCACATCGGCATCATTACCAAATTCATGAGCCCGCTCACGCTCTCGATCTTCTGCGCCCGGCTCGCGGTCAGCAACCCTACTCCTCCAAAACACATGGCGCCCAGGGAACCCAGCAGCACAATCGCGAACACCGATCCCATCACTTTCATGTGGAACACGATGACCCCAAGCGTCAGCAACAACCCGATTTCTATAATCATCAGCACCAGCCGACTCGAAAGCAGCGCCAGCAGGAAGTCGCCCCGCCGCATGGGAGTACCCACGAAGCGCTTCAATAGTTTGCGTTGCCGCATGTCGACCAGCGCGAATCCAATGCCCCACATTCCGGAATTCATCAGGTTCATCCCCAGTAATCCGGGAATCAGAAAATCGATGTAGCGCGAACCCGGCTCGGACGAGGTCACGACGGAGGTCGCGACGACGTTCTTGCGTCCCCCTGCCGTCTGCAGGGCGTCGTCCACTTCGGCGCGGGCCAACACACTCTCCGGCCGCGCCGGATCGTAGCGATACCGAAGCCCTCCCGCGCCGTCCGCTTCGATTACGAGATCGTATTTCCCGAGGCGAAAACCCTTGCGCGCCGTTTCGCCGTCCTGCACATCGATCTTGAATGCTGCATGCTGCGGGGAACTTTCGAGCAACCCTTCGGCTTGCTGCGCGCCGACTCCCGCCACAATCGCTACCGACGATGCATCGGCCGGCTTATTGCGGAAGGCGATCCCGAGGCCCGTCGCCAGCAGCAGGGGAAACACAAATACCCAGAACACTACCTCCGGCTCGCGTTTCAACTCCAGCATGCGCGCCATCAAGAGATGACGATAGCCGGCCCAGCGCCCGTTCCGCTTAGGCGGTCGTTTTCGCGGAATCTTTCGTTCAGCGGCTGGGATTTGCTCTGCCACACTCATAGCCGATTCACCATGGGACCATTGCCTATCGCGACTCGGATTTCCACCTGTTCAGGAACTCGAGCAAGGCTTCCGGCGTGAGAGAACGCGCGTCCTCGAATTCGCCGTTCTTCTGGCTGACTACCAGCTTGCCGTCGCCTTCGAGCACTGCCAGGGCGGGTATGCCCTCGTCAAGCGGTACTTGAAATTCTTTGGCCAGGTCGCCATTCTTTTGCCCGTCCGGCCCAATATCCACATGAACTACTTCATAGCTCGCCATAGCCGACGCGAAATCGGGCCGATGAAACGCCAGATCCAGCACATGGCAGTCGTAACACCAGTTCGCGCCAAAAACCAGCAAGATGCGCTTACGTTCTCGCGCGGCCTTTTCTTCCGCCTCTTTGATCTCAGCGCGCGCGTTCGCATTCGCCGGGTAGAGATCCTTTTTCATGTCCGACGGCTGTTTCAGGTGAGGAGCGTCTGTCCTTTCGGCCCCTATCATCCGCCACTGATTTCCTTGCTTGCGCCATGCCTGGGCGTCGGTCACGCTCACGGTCTCGCCATTCGGACCCGTCTGCACTTCGGCTTTGAAGATGACGGTCTCGCCGCCGGGCCGCTCCCTCGTTCCGACGATTTCCAGTCTTATGCTGCTGCTGCGCGCTCTCAGACCCAGCCAGAAATTCACGTCCGCATCGGCGCTGGCCGCGACTCCGTTAGCCTGCACCTGCGCCACCGGATCGACGCTGTAAAGGGCTTTCAATCCCGCCGCGTCTCCCGCGACAACCGCGTTCCTCCACTGATCCAGGGGAGGAAATCCAGTCGGCAGGTCCGCCGCCGATGCCTGTGTGAAGCCATGCTGTGCCCCGAGGACCGTAGACGCGGTTACTACCAGAACCACGAGGTAGCGAAAATATCCGGTCACAGGTCCTGTCCATCCTTTCCGCTTACGTCACTGTTCCCGCAAATGCCGTCCGGTCAGCCGTACAAACACATCTTCCAGACTGGCTTGTCGCGTGGTCAGATGCTCTAACACGCTTCCCTGCTTCCCGACCGTCTCGAGCAGTGCTGGAATGGTTAGATGCGGCTCCTTCACGCTCAGCGCCACCATGCCGTCATCTTCGCGCACCGATTCTACGCTGGGCAGCGTGCGCCACGCCTCCAGTGCCGCGCCGTCAGAATTCCCGCTCACCGCAAACTCCACCACATGATGCCCGCCCAAGCGCTCGATCAGGTCCGCGGGCGAGCCCTCGGCGATGATCTGCCCGTGATCGACAATGGCCAACCGGTCGCACAGCCGCTCCGCCTCATCCATGTAATGGGTGGTCAGAAGTACGGTCCCGCCAGCGCGCTGAAACTCACGAACAATGTCCCACAACTGCCGCCGGCTCTGCGGATCGAGTCCCGTGGTCGGCTCATCCAGGAAAAGAATCTTCGGATTGCACACCAGAGCCGTCGCCACTGCCAGCCGCTGCCTCTGCCCGCCGGAAAGTTTTCCCACCCACGCATCAGCCTTCTCCGTAAGCTGCAACTCTTCCAGCACTTCATCAGAGGATCGCGGCTCACGATAGAAGCTGGCAAACAGTTCGACGGTTTCGCGCACCGTGAGCTTTTCCGATAGCCGTGTCTCTTGCAGAGAAATCCCCAGCCACTCCCGCATCTGGCGCGCGTCCTCGGACCAGCGGTGGCCGAGAATCGAGACTTCGCCCGAAGTGGGCTCCAGCAAGCCCTCAAGAATCTCAATGGTCGTAGTCTTCCCGGCACCGTTCGGCCCCAGCAGACCGAAGCATTCGCCGGTTTGGATCTCGAGGCTCAACCCACGCACGGCCTCAACCTTGCCATCGTAGGTCTTCCGCAAGTCGCGGCATTGGATGGCGCCGTACATGCTGTCGATTCTACCGTAGCCACCGATCCGGAGGGAGGCCGTGAGGAGTAGGTTTTTTCAGCAATAGCCCGACGTGCTTGTTCGAGGGATAGGTCTCCCGGCTGATCTGCGGCCAAGGTCACACGGGGAGAAGACGGAACCGCTCGACCAAGCTCGCGCCATCTGGGACTACGGGCTTCACTACCACGCGCTGCGACGAGACGCGAACCGGCCGGGGAGGCGACGACGGTCTCTCGACCGCGACGCGAAGAAAGGCAACTCCGATTTCCATTTGGTCTTNNCTCTGCCGAGATCGCTGGATACCACTGCCGGTCCGATTTCTGGATTGATTTGGACCAAGGGCATTCCGGATGTTATCGCGTCGCGACGACCTCTCCTGGTCCGCCAGGAGGCGAGGGCAAGTCTGGTGGCGGCACCGGAAGCGTTGGCGACTGACCGTTCGCCGGCTTGGGTACGTCTTGTGAGTCTTCGCCGGGCCGCCGTAAACTCGGCGCATTCGCCGGACGCTCGGTCGGCTCTTTCTTCGCCTCTTTGTCTTTGTCCGGCGGCTGCAAGATGACTTCTTTCTCCGTGCGCAGGATCTTCTCGCCGCTCACCTTCATGGTCTCCACGCGTACCACTTCTTCTCCCACGATGCGGACGAAATCGACATCCGCCGGAGGTTCTCCATAAATCCATTCTTCGTACTCCGTCGCACCGTCCCGCTCCCGCACCTTCCTTGGCGGCTTGCCTTTGGCGTGCAGCACCATTTCCTGATTCATCCCCACCAGCACATGATGGGCCTGGATCGCCTCCTTGACCTTGGGAGGCACGGTGTCCAGGTAGGCTTGCTCTTTATTACGGGCGTTGAAGTCGAGCACTGGATAAAGCAATCCCCGCACCTGCTGGGCCGTCATCTCCGGAACATACTTGCCGAAATAAAGGTCCACGAACGAACCGTGCGGGTTGGATTGAGGCTCATCCGGCCCACCCGTAACCGGAGTGCCGTACGTCCCCGAAACCTCCACCCGCTGATACCATTTCTTGTGGTGCACCGGGCCGCCATTGATCTCGAAATGAATGTGGTCGTCCTTGATCTGCACCAGTGAGATATGCGCCGGGTCGCCCGGCTTGACCGCCGGCCCCCAAAGGGTAAGCGCCTGCCTCAGTTCTTCGCCGTTCGGCGTGATCACACCTTCCTTCAACTGCAGCCCTTTCCTGCCCATGGGGAAGGCCGTCCGCGCATACACGAGCTGGGTTTCAAAATCGCGGATGATTTGATAGCGACTCTGCTTGGAGATACGCTGCGCATTCGGAGGAATAGGATCCGCTGTCGGTAGCGTGGTTTGCTCGCTCGATGTCTTGGACGATGAGGCCGGGGCTGGATTCTGGGTTTGCGCCCCGTCGCCGGCCTGACCGTAAACCAGAAATGAGGCGAAAAAAAGCAGGAAAGGGAAGAGGAGCAGGACAACGCTGGTACTGCGAGAATGCGGCATGCAACACCCCGGGGCGCGGACTCAATTATAAGCGATGGGGCAAGTGGCGTGCAGGAACTTCTACCGATTCAAGACTCGGCTCGCCCACTTACACACTCTCCGGGCCGCGCCGTTTGTGTTGCTGGCACTTGGTCATGATGGCTGAACGGAGACGCGAGCGCAGGTCATCAGGCAGTTCGTAGAGCTGGGAGTCGCGATAGATCTCAATCGTCTTCTTCGTGGTGTCACAAACCACGTAGCAGTTGTGGCACCAGGAAAGATGGTTTTCCAACTCGACTTTTGTAGGTTCGTCGAGCATCCCATCCAAATAATTTGTCAGCTCGTGCAGAAACTCAGAGCATTTCACTGATCGCCATCTCCACTGACGCGTGTTTGAAAGAACCTCCCCAAGCGCTCGCGAAGCTGCAGGCGTGCCCGCAACAGCCGCGACTTCACCGCGGGCACGCTTAACTCCAGCGCCGCCGCAGTTTCCTCGGTCGAAAGTCCTTCCACGTCTCTCAGTACAAACACGGTCCGAAAGCCCGGGGGAAGGCCCTGGATCGTCTTACTCAAAATCTCACGCAACTCTGCCTGCGTGTACTGCTGCTCGGGATTGGGGCTCCAATCCGCAATCTCTCGCGGAAGGGAGTCGTCTTCTGTTTTTATATCCTCGTCGAGTGAGACCGTGCGCTCCGGCTTCTTGCGGCGCAACTTCATCAACGCTTCGTTGACGGCGATGCGCACCAGCCAGGTGTAAAACTTGGACTGCTCCTGAAACTTCGCCAGGTTGCTGTACGCCTTTAAGAACGCTTCCTGCACCACATCTTCCGCATCCTCGCGGTTTTGCGTGATGTGTTGCGCGATCCGAAAGACATTGCGGTCATAGCGGCGGACCAACTCTTCGAAAGCCGAGTCGTCGCCCCGCTTGGCCGCCTGTACCAGGGTCAGTTCATCAGTAACAGGCCCTTCTAGTTTGTTTTGGATGGCTCCCATTCTCTTGGCGATGCAGTATTTTGCGGCTCACGAACCGCGGCACTGGAAAGCGAATTCCTATTCTACTTGGTAACGAGCAGGTTTGCCCAATCGGGCTGCACAAGGGCGTTCACCGGGTGTCAAGATGGACAATCCTGGGATCTTAAATCTTCGGATCGAGCTTTGAGCGGAATGAGATTTGCGATAGAGTCAAGCACGCGGAGGGTACGCGGTCGAACACGTCCTTGCGTACTCTGGGGCGGTCTCACAAGTGCCGTATAATCAGCACTTAGGGCTCAACTCCGGGCGGGTTACCGGATGGGCTTCAACGCGATAAGCTCCTTCGAATCAGCGGATCAGAACGGCATGGCGAAACAGAACGAGAAACAGAACGAGGCGCAGCAGGGCATGGTCGGGCAGAGCGACGTCCGGCAGATCATCGAGCGCGCCGTGACGCAGGCTCTGGCGAGGCAGATCTCACAACTGCAGGCGCAGATTGTGCAGCAAGTGCTCGAAGCGTTGCCAGCTTCCGTGAGCGCCGCACCTGCCTCGGCGCAGAAAAATTCGACCACTCTGGTTCAGGCCGTAGCCAATATTCATGCGGGCTCAACCCAAAAAGAAATTCTGCGCGCTTTCCTCGATGCCGGCAGTGCACACTGCTCGCGCAGCGCGCTTTTCGTGGTGAAGGCGGGAGCCGCGTCAGGATGGCAATCTCGCGGCTTCAGCAACCAGGAAACCGCCAAGGATTTCCCGCTTGATCTGAATGCCAGGCCGGTGGCCCACGCTTACCAGAATCGAACGGCAAGTCCGGGCACTATCGCCGAGATGGACCGGCGATTCGTCGAGCACTTCGGCAGTCCAGCCCACGAGCAGGTGCTGGTATTGCCTCTGTTGCT
>PMHI01000407.1:18234-21365 GCA_003156615.1 Acidobacteriaceae bacterium
GCCGAGGTAGCAGAAGTGGCTTCGGCGCATGCGGCCGGCGCGGCCGCAGCGCCAGCCGCGGCTACAGATCCCTGGGCTGGACTATCGCCGGAAGATGCCGACGTCCATCGCAAGGCGCAACGCTTCGCCCGCCTGCTGGTGGATGAAATCAAGCTCTATAACCAGGCGAAAGTTGCCGAGGGCCGGCGCAACAAGGATCTGTACGACCGCCTGAAGGAAGACATCGACAAGAGCCGCGGAACGTTTCAGAAACGCTATGGCAGCACGGCAGCGGCAACCGGTGACTACTTTAATACCGAACTGCTGCGTAGTTTGGCCGAAGATGATATCGCCATCATGGGTTCTAATTTCCGCCGCTAGATTTTGCGGTTTGATTTGACAGTAGAAGTACCGGCAGTAGCCGTCTTCGCGAAAGTAAACGTAGTGCGATCGGGTTCAGCGCGACTAGGTTCGATGAAATGGTGGGTGGTCATGGCCGCCGCTCTCTGCGGCTGCTTTGGCGCTCTGGTTGTGTCCGCAGAGCCCTTGCCACAATCTGCGTCCACNNGCCCCGCAGCAAGCCCAGCCATCCCGGCAAGACTCAAACCAGCACGGCACCTGCCGGCAATAAGTCTGCGTCCAGCGCCGGCACGCGTCACCCCGCCAGCACCCGGAAGCACCGGACCATTTCTCCGCGCGTCCAGCGCATGCGGCAGGCATTTGTGGCTTCGGCCAGTTTGCGTCCCATGGCGCAACAGCTTCTGCAGGATCGCTCACTGCCAGCCTATACCGGGGTCGAAGCATATGCCCGGTCTCACGCCAAGGAAGATGCGGGCGCGCTGGCGTGGCTTGTAGTGGGCTATGCCCACGTGCTCGATCGAGACTATGCCAAAGCGATCGACCCGCTGACCCGGGCCAAGGTTCACGCGGGAGACTTAGGCGATTACGTCGCTTACTATCTCGGAACCTCCTACCTGCAGACTGGGCGCACCGCAGAGGCCGTGTCAAACCTGGCGGATTTTGCCAAAGCTCATCCGGATTCGCTGCTCGTACGCGACGCCGCCGTCAACTATGCGGACGCGCTCCTGCTCGAAGGGCAGGCGGCGGAAGCGGTCACTTTATTGGAGCCGATACGCTTACCCTTACGCTCGGACTTGCAGTTTGCCCTGGGACGGGCATACGCAGCTTCGGGCCAGACCGCGAAGGCCGCTGAAACGCTGGGAAATATCTATTACACAATGCCAGCCAGCGCGGAAGCCGATGCGGCCTATGCCGAGTTGAAGAAGCTGCCGTCCCTACCCCCTCCAACTGAGGCGCTGCGGAAAATGCGGGCCGACGCATTGATGAACCGGAAGCGTTATGGCGAAGCGGCCGACGAATATCGCAGTCTGGTGAATGGGGCCAGCACCAACGATAAGGCTTCTCTCCAACTTGCCTTGGCGGACGCTCTTCATCGCAACGGCAGGAACCATGACGCCAAGTTAGTACTCGCTTTGCTGGGTGGTGAGAGCGGCGAACTAAACGCGCAGCGTCTCTATCTGCTGGGTCAAATAGCCTGGGCCGCCAACGACAACGACACCTTTTACAGCACCGTAAATGAATTGCGCCAAGCGGCGCCAACCAGTCCCTGGCTGGAGCAGGCGCTGCTCTCGGCCGCCAATCTGCATCTTGTTCATCGCGAGTACGATCAGGCGCTAGACACGTTTCGGGAAATCCAGCAGCGCTTTCCGAACGGCGCGCGNNGAACAGATTGCCCTCTATCCTTCCGGCGCGGAAATCCCTTCCGCTTTATACTGGCGCGCTCGTCTGGCCGAGGAAGACAACCAGCCCACCATGGCCCGGGCCTTCTATCAGAAGCTCTCCGATCGCTACCGCAATTTCTATTACGCCGAGCTGGGACGGCAAAGGATGAAGCTTCTCCCTCCGGCGGCAGCCGATGCAACGACCGAATACGCCTTGCTCGATCGCGTGCCTCCCCTCGACAGCGGCGCCAAAGTTACAGCTTCGGAACCGCCGCGGGATGAGCTGCACGTGCAGAAAGCGGAGCTTCTTGGAAACGGCGGGCTCGTCGATTTTGCCGTACGCGAATTGCAGGCCGCCGCCGCGGACAACGGTGGCAGTTGGGCCCCGGCAGAAACCGCGCAGCTCTATGACGAGACCGGGCATTACGACCAAGCCATCGAGGTCATGAAGCATTCCGCGCCCAACTATTTCGCCCTCGACATTCCCGATCTGCCGCGAAAATACTGGGAGGCGCTCTTTCCCAAAGCTTTCTGGAGCGATCTGAAGCGCTCTTCCTCGGCGAATGGGCTGGATCCCTATCTTGTGGCGTCACTCATCCGACAGGAGTCTGAGTTCAATCCTAACGCGGTTTCGCGGGCCAATGCGGTTGGCCTGATGCAGTTGTTGCCCAAGACTGGCAAACAAGTGGCCAAGGATGTGAAGCTGCAGCGCTATAATGCCAGCCAGTTGTACACACCGGCAGTGAATCTCGAACTGGGCACGCGCTATTTCCGCGGCATGGTCGACAAGTTCGGCGGATCATTCGAATACGCGCTGGCCGCCTACAATGCTGGATCAGACCGCGTCGAGGACTGGCTGAACCAGGGTAAATATCGCGACCCGCAGGAGTTCGTCGAATCGATCCCCTTCACCGAGACACGCGAGTATGTGCAGGCAATCCTGCGCAACGCCAGCATGTACAAGCAGCTTTACGGGACCCCGTAGGAGGTAAAGGTTCGGGTTCAGTCGGGCCGCGACTCCTCGAGGCTACTCGATTTGTGAAACAGAATCTCCAGTACCAGTAATCCCGCACCCACCACGATAGCGCTGTCCGCCAGATTGAAAACCGGCCACTGGTACCGCTTCACGTAAAACAGCAGAAAGTCGACCACGCGCCCGCGAACCAGCCGGTCCCACAGATTTCCCACCGCTCCCCCCATGATCAGCGCCAAGCCAATGCCGGTGACCAATTGAGCATGGTGATTTTTCCAAAGCAACACTGAAACCACTACCAACGCGATCACCGAAAACGCAATCAGCAAGCCAGTCTTCCAGGGCCCGGTTGAATCGGCGAACAGGCTGAAGGCCGCGCCGCTGTTCTCGGTGTGGGTGAGGCGAAAAAAGCCAGGGATGACTTGGATGTGAGCATA
>PMHI01000767.1:0-829 GCA_003156615.1 Acidobacteriaceae bacterium
TAATGCCCAACGTCAATATTCAGGCGCCCCCCAACCTCAATGCGCCGTATTATGAGGAGTTGCTGGATGCTGGCATCAATGACTGGGGAGGAATCTCGCCGCTGACCCCTGACTATATCAATCCCGAGAAGCCTTGGCCGCATCTCGACGAATTGCGCCTGCGCACCGAGAGTAAAGGATCGCAGTTGCGCCAGCGTTTACCCGTTTATCCGGAGTTCTTGCCCACGGTCATGTCTAGACCCGGATTGCTTTCAGAAAGACTTCAAGGCGCCCAGGACCGTGACGGCCTTGCCAGAGAAAAGAGGGCCGCATGATCTGTGTGCTCACCGGCGGCACGGGCGGCGCCAAGTTNNTGCTGTGGTGGGGGCTCTACGTCTCTCCCGACATTGATTCGATCACCTACGTTCTCTCCGGCCTGCTCAGCCGCGAGCGTGGCTGGGGCGTCACAGGCGATACTTTTCTCTGCCTGCAGGCCATGGGGCAACTGGGCGAGCCCACTTGGTTTCACACCGGCGACCGCGACCTGGCAGTGCACCTTCTGCGCTCGCGCCTGCTGGCAGAGGGCAAGACGCTTTCCGAAACCACGGCGACGATCTGCGAGAAGCTCGGCGTAAAGGCGCGCATCCTGCCTATGAGCGATTCACGCATCGAGACCCGCATAGATACGCCTTCCGGCGAGCTGAGTTTCGAAGAGTATTTCGTGCAGCGCTGGTATCAGGATCCCGTGAACTCGGTGCGTTTCGCTGGCGCCTCTCACGCCGAGCCCGCGCCGGGTGTAATCGAGGCTATTTTGTCCGCCGACGCTGTCGTTATCGCGCCCAGCAATCCC
>PMHI01000767.1:837-2910 GCA_003156615.1 Acidobacteriaceae bacterium
GCTGGCGTCGCCAAGGCCTACGAGGATTTTCTCGATCTCCTGGTTTGCGACAAGCGCGATGCCCGCGCAGCGGAAGCGCTTCGCAAAGGCAGCTTGCAAGTGCGGTGTACGCAGACCATCATGTGCTCCACCGAAGACCGGGTCGCGCTCGCTCGAGCCGTTCTCTCGTCGACGATCGGCGGATTGTTTTCTGACGAACCTGTCTCTGACGAATTTGCTTCTGATCAACCCGCGGCCCGCGCCGGCGCCGATCAGCCGTGATCCTGGTCCCCGTCAAGAATTTATCGGGGGCCAAGCAGCGGCTCGCCGCCGTGCTTGATCAGCCCGCGCGCACGGAATTGGCGCAGGCCATGTTACATGACGTTGTGGCCGCAATTGCAGCGTGGCCGCGCCGCCCGGCCTGCGCGCTTGTCACCGGCGACCCATTCGCGTTCGAACTCGCGGAACAGTACGATCTCGAAATCATTCCCGATCGTATGAACCCTGGCGAAAGCGGCGCGATTGAAATGGCTACACGCCTCTGCCTAGCACGCGGCATCGACAGCACGCTCGTCATCCCCGCAGACATTCCGCTGGTGCAGGCCAGCGAACTCGAACAGGTTCTCGAACACAGCCCCGCGGAAGGCTCCGTCCTGGTACCCGCCGCCGACGGACGCGGGACCAATGCCGCCTTCCGCCGCCCCGCGAATCTTTTCCCTCTGCGCTTCGGTAACGATAGTTTCATGCCGCACCTGGCGGCGGCGCGAGCTACCGGCAAGCCTTGCGTCGTGTTGCAACTCACCAGCATCGCAGTCGATGTGGACAACCCCGAAGACTTGCAGAAACTTCTTTCTTGTCCCGGCGAAACCCGCACACAGAGCCTGATTCGACAGTGGGCACTCGACGGCCGCTGGCTCGCGCAAGGAACGGTGTGAGCAGCTCTCGTCGCATCGCCAAAAAAACAGCGGAGGAACCGCGCAAAAAGCATGGCCTAAACCAATTCCAGGTCCCGCTCAGCATTGTTCCCATCCCAGTGAACGGCGCAATCGGGCGCGGTGATTCGATCATCGATAAGCTGCTCGAATCTCTGCACAAAAATAACTACGTATTCGAAGCCGGTGACATTCTTATCGTCAAGCACAAGATCGTTTCGAAAGCTGAGGGACGCGTCGTCAACCTGGCAACGATCAAGCCCTCTGCCGATTCGATCGCCTGGGCGAAGAAATATAAAGTGGATGCCCGCGTCGTCGAGCTTGCCTCGCGCGAGAGCCGCGCCGTCGTCCGGCGCAAGAACGGCGTGTTCATTACCGAGACGCGGCACGGCTTCATCTGCGCCAACAGCGGCGTGGACGTTTCGAACGTCGATGGCGGGCACCATGCCCTGCTGCTTCCCGCCGATCCCGACCGCTCCGCCAGCAAGCTTCATCGCGAACTCAAGAAGCGCATTGGTCTGGACATCCCCGTTCTCATCACCGACAGCTTCGGCCGTCCCTGGCGCGAGGGTCTGGTCGATTTCTGCATTGGTATTGCTGGAATGAAAGCGCAGCGCGACGATCGCGGCCGCTCGGATCCATACGGCTACACCTTGCAGGCCAGCCTCGAAGCCGTGGCTGACGAACTAGCCGCCGCCGCTGGACTGGTCTGCGGCAAACTCAACCGCACCCCGGCATGCATCATTCGCGGATTTCCCTACGAACCGGCCCGAGGCCGCACTCGCGACTTGCTTCGCCCTGCGGTCAACGACTTGTTCCGCTAGCCCCTCGCCAAAGTGGAGTCTTGAGGAGTAATTTGGATACGAACAGGTTGGGAGAAGTAAATGCCTCGCCATCTGCAAACATCGGAACTGGAAGCCTTTCCTTCTCTAGATTGGTTGGACATTGCTCCGCGGATTACGACCACTGTGCGGGCTTCTCTGGAGCGAATCCTCGAGACTCAAAATGGCAGCGCCATATCACAGGAAGAAGCATACGCGCTGGCTCACTCCGAGGGCGACGACCTGCTCGGCCTGCTCGCCGCCGCCAACCTGCTGCGCGCTGAACTCTCCGGCAACCTGGTGACCTACGTGGTGAATCGCAACATCAACTTCACCAACAT
>PMHI01000291.1:0-2586 GCA_003156615.1 Acidobacteriaceae bacterium
GTCTAAGGGGACCCGCGATTGAAGACCGAAACGTTCCTGATTCTTTTCCCGTACTGTTAACCAAATCCCCCGCTGCACGTTGTAACGAGTAGGGTGGACAGAAATCCTTCGTAATTCAATGCCCGCATCTGCCCGAAGGAGCGAGACTATGAATCAAGACGTCGTTGCGACGATAGCGATTCCAAGCATGTTCGCTTGGTTCGCCTGGGTCATCTTCAGCACGATCCGGCGCTACAAGATTGCGAAACTGCAGGCGGAAGTGCAAACCAAGCTGTTGGACAAGGTCGGCTCCGGCCAGGAACTGCTGGCCTATGCACAAACGGAAGCCGGAAGGGAGTTGCTCGAATCGCTTAAGGTGGAGCGCGTTTCCCCTCACGGACGAATCATCGGCGCCCTACAAACCGGAATTATTCTTCTCTTGTTCGGCGCAGCTCTTTTGTTGCTGCACAATCATGTGTCTGTTTCCGGCGAAGGTTTCGTCGTCTTAGGCACATTGATCTGCGCCCTAGGAGTGGGCTTTGCGTTGTCAGCCGCTGCATCCTACTACCTCTCAAAGTCATTCGGGCTGCTGAACGGCGCGGCCAGTCACGGGCAATGAGCTGTGTTGATGCGATGGGAGCTTAACATTCCCGCATTGGATCTTGCCAAGCGCATGCCGGGCCAGAGTGTCCGTCCCATCACGAAGGGTGAACCAAGGATGGACGAGGCAGCTTTTCGTGCCTTTTACGAGGAGACGTCTTGTCCGTTATTCGCTTATCTTCTGCGGGTCTCGGGAGAACGCGCTCTGGCCGAGGACTTATTGCAGGAGTCTTACTGCCGTCTCCTATCCGCCAAGCTTTCACCCACGGACGAGGTCGGCAGGCGGAGCTATCTTTTCCGCATCGCGACCAATCTCTTGCGCGACCGTTGGCGTCGTCATAAAGAAGGTTCCCTGCCCGATCCAGTTCCCGAGGTGCCGTCTTCGGCTCCCCATCCTGACCTGAAAATCGAGGTGCGGCAGGCTTTTCGGCGGCTGAAGGATCGTGAACGCCAGTTGCTCTGGCTGGCGTATGTGGAGGGCGCAAGCCACAAAGAGATCGCGGATTCCACGGGGCTGAAAGCGGGCAGTGTCCGACTGCTGCTCTTCCGGGCCCGCCGCAAGCTTGCCGGCCTCATCGGCAGGAGCCCACGAGATTCTGGTTCAGAGGTGGATGTATGAATGAACACTTTTGCGAGAAGGAACAACAGGTAGTTGCCGCGCTCTGCGGTAGCTCGCGTGACGGCGAGATTCTCGGCCACGCCGGCAGGTGCCCGGTCTGTTCCGAGGTCCTGCTGGTCTCCGAGTTCTTGCGGGAAAGCACGCAACTCGCAGCGCACGAACTCAGCGCCCTGCCAGACGCGGCCCTGATCTGGCGGAAGGCGCAAGCCTTGGCCCGGGAGAAAGCGCTGGTCAGGGCGACTTTGCCCATTCGAATCGCCAGGATTTCCGCCTTTGTCGTCGCCGTCCTTGCGGCTCCGCGGCTGATCCTTGAGTCCCATCAGCTCTGGCCCTGGATGGCGGACTTCTGGCCGAGACATCTTTCGTTCACAAATCGGTTCTGGCCTTCGGACTCGAACGAGACTGCGCTTCCGCTCGCCATCACCGCTACCATTATCTGCATCGGTCTGAGTTCCTGGTACATGCTGCGGGAAGAGAAGCCTAACGAAGGCTCGCGTACCTAAGCGATCGGTTCATCGTTGTTGACGNNGCGAGTCCAGGAAGAACCGCGGCCAGATAGTCGCGCACCAACTGGCCCGTTGCGGGAGCACTTCTCGTTTTTCTGTTCCACCGCCGCCTCTTCAGTTGGCGATCCAGCGTGCTGAACCTCAAACCTCGACTCTGGCAAAACTCGCTCCGCCGCATACCGCTGCTCACAAACTCTGACACTAACTGCCGAACCTCGGTTCGTGTCCGTCGCTTCCGTGCTGCTACCTCATGTTCGCTGTCCATCCATCAACTTGAACACAGAACTCGACCATCCAACAGATGTGTTGCCCGAACGCTTATTCTGCAATAGGTAGGCCAACGAAACCAGCAGCGATGCCAGCCCCGCAGCGACCCAGAAGCGTTGCGACGTATCGCCCAGGTTAGAGGGTCGCTGGAACCGCTGGAACCGGTGCGGATCGAGGTATGTCGGCCGGAGCCTCCTGGACAAGTTGCTCAGCGGCGCCCTGAGCATACTGCAACATTCGGCTGGGAAAGATTCCAAGATAAAGGGTGACGGCGAGGCAGGTTCCGAGCGCTAGGCGAAGCGGGAAGGGAACCGGAGTCACCGGAACTTCCTTCAGCGATTCGCGCATATACATCATCACGATAATACGCAGGTAGTAGTACGCGCCTACGCCGCTGTTGAGGACGCCGATGATCGTCAGCCAGATCAGGTTGGCTTTCACGGCTGCGCTGAACACGTAGAACTTGGCAAAAAAGCCGCCGGTCATCGGGATACCAATCAAGGAGAGCAGAAAGATAGTGAGCGTAGCGGCCAGCAGCGGGGAACTGCGCCCCAAGCCTTCATAGTCTTCCAGCGTCACATAGCGTTCGCCCGCGTTGGCGAAGTGGCTGACTAC
>PMHI01000291.1:2659-7565 GCA_003156615.1 Acidobacteriaceae bacterium
CCGACAATCGGTGCCGGTGCTCCTTCGTAGACGTCCGGGGTCCAGATGTGAAAGGGCGCGGCAGCTACCTTGAAGCCCAAGCCTACAAACATGAACCCCACAGCCCCGAACGCCAGCAACGGAATCGGACCAGCCTGCAACGTCTTGTTGATTTGATTGACATTCGTCGAACCGGTGGCGCCAAACATCAATGCCACTCCGTAAAGGAAAAACGCCGTGGCGAAGGACCCCAGCAGAAAGTATTTTAGCGAGGATTCCGCGCTGGCAGCTTCGTGCCGGCGGAATCCTGCCAGCACGTAAGTAGAGATCGAGGAAATCTCAAGCGCGATGAAAATCAGAACAAGTTCAATCGCCGACGACATCAGCGCCATGCCCACCACGCCAAAGAGAATCAAAGCGTAGTATTCCCCGGCCCGGATCCGCTGCACAGCCATATATTCGTACGAGCTAAGGATGACGACGGCGCCGATCGCAATCACCAGAATATGGAAAAAGACGCTGAAGCCATCCACCTGCACCATGTTCCAGAAGGCCAGCCCCGGGGATTGCGCCATGAACCAGGTTGCTCCGATCCCCGCCAGTGTGCCCACCAGGGCGATCAACCCCAGCATCTTCTGACCCGTCTTTTCGTCGAGCAGCGGTTCGAGCACCATCACGATCATCCCGAAGACCGAGAGAACAATCTCAGGCAGGATGCGGACATAATCGGCACCCTGCGGCAGCGTGTGCGAGAACGCCGGGACGAAAGTCACCATCATTGTCCCACCACTCTGCTCACCACTTGCGCGAAGGGAGTGAGCGCGGCCCGCACCGCGGGATCGATGGCCCCCAGCCACAAGATGGGAGCTACGCCCATCACCAGCGCCGCCGCAGCGCAAGGCCAAATGGCCAGCTCCTCGAATCCTGACAGATCGGGCAGAGAATTATTCACCGGGTGCGTGACCTTGCCGTAGAAGACTCGCTGATACATCCAGAGCAGATAGACAGCGCTCCAGATGATTCCTGTGGCACCCAGTATCCCGTAAACTGCTTTGTCCTGGAAGGCTCCGCTCAAAACCAGAAATTCACCGATGAAGCCGTTCAGAAGAGGCAGACCCGCCGATGCCAGCACGATCACCAGATAGGATGCGGCGTATACCGGCATGGGCGCTGCCAGGCCGCCGAACTCGCTGATCTCGTAGGTGTGACGGCGGTCGTGCAAAATGCCCGTCAGCATGAACAGCCCGCCGGTTGAAATTCCGTGAGCCAGCATGACGAACATCGCGCCGTTCAGTCCGGCCTGCGTGAAGCTGAAGATTCCCAGCACGACGAATCCAAGGTGGCTGACCGAGGAATACGCGACCAACTTCTTCATGTTGGGCTGAACCATCGCTACCAGCGCCCCGTAAATGATGCCAATCAAGGCGAGCGTCATGATCCAAGGAGCGTTGCGCCGCGCCTGCTCAGGGAACAATCCCAGGTTGAAGCGCAGCAAGCCATAAGTGCCCATCTTGAGCAATACCCCGGCCAGCAGCACCGACCCTGCCGTGGGCGCTTCCACGTGAGCGTCGGGTAACCAGGTGTGAAAAGGAAACAGAGGAACCTTAACCGCGAACGCCAGGAAAAAGCCGAGAAAAAGCCACTGTGCCGCCGCCGGAAACTTCACTACAGCGCCGCTCATAATCTGCTCGCGAATCACGACAAAGTCAAAGCTGCCGGTATGCGCGTAGAGCCACAAGATGGCCGCCAGCATGAACACCGAGCCGATCATGGTGTACATGAAGAACTTTACTGCGGCATAGACTTTGCGTTCGTGGCCGAAGATGCCAATCAGCAAAGCCATCGGGATCAGCGTAGATTCCCAGAAGAAGTAGAAGAGGAACAGATCGAGGGATGTGAAGACGCCGATCAGCGCCGTCTCGAGGATCAGCAGCAGGATGAAGAATTCCTTTACCCGCTCATGAATCGACTTCCAGGAAATCAGCACGCACAGCGGGGTGAGAAACGTAGTGAGCACCACCAGCCAGAGCGAAATGCCGTCGACGCCCATGTGGTAGTGGATATTCGGAGTGGAAACCCACTGCCTGTCGACCTGGTACTGGAATCCCGCCTGCGCGCGATGAAAATAAACCGGCAGATGCAAAGATAAGACGAATGTCAGCAGCGAGATGACCAGCGCGAAAATTCGGATGTCGCGGTCGCGGCGCGGCAACAGCATCAGCAGCAACCCGCCCGCCAGCGGCGCGAAGGTGACCAGCGTAAGAATGATGGAACTGAGATCGTCGGTCCTCATCGGGCTTCCGTCCACGTCCAGACCATGAAGGCAATCACCACTGCCGAACCGGCCGCAATCCACCCCGCGTATGAGCGTATGTTGCCCGATTGCATGTGGCGAACTTCGTCGGAAACGTGCCGCGCTCCTTCGCCAGCGTCATTCACCGCGGCATCAATGACTTTGCGATCCACGTCCTGCCAAAGGATTCGAGTCGAGCCTTCGATTAGCGGCTTGACGAAGAGCACAGCATACAATTCATCGATGTAGTATTTGTGCACCACTGCCTGGTAGAGGCCGCCGAGCGCCTCTGCAATCTTCTGCGGAAGCTCGGGGCGCTTGTAGTAAAGCAGGTATGCCAGCCACCATCCCAACAGAGCGACGGTCACAGATATACCCATCAGCAGCAGTTCGGTGCCGTGACCAGCGTTTTCGACGGCCACCGTCGAGCCGAAGACCGGAGCCAGAAAATGCTCAAAACGGTCGCCAATTCCCAGCAATCCGCCGACGAGGGAAAGCAGCGCCAGGATCATCAGCGGCACCAGCATAACCATCGGACTCTCGTGCGGTTCGCCGTGTCCATGAGCGTCGTGGCTGTGGGAGCCGTGCGCGTCCACTTGCGCCCCGCGATAATCGCCGAAGAACGTCATGTACAACAGGCGGAACATGTAGAAGGACGTAATGAACGCGGTGACCACGCCGATTCCCCAGTACACCGCGCTCGCTTGGTACGCCTTCCAGAGAATTTCGTCCTTGCTCCAGAAGCCGGCAAGCGGCGGAACTCCGGCAATTGCCAGCGTAGCAATAAACATGGTCCCAAACGTCACGGGAACGAAAGAGCGGAGCCCGCCCATCTTGCGCATGTCCTGCTCGCCACCGACGGCATGAATCACCGAACCGGCCGCAAGGAACAGCAGGCCCTTGAAGAAGGCATGCGTCATCAGGTGAAAAATGCCAGCCGAAAAAGCACCCACTCCGCAAGCCATGAACATGTAGCCGAGTTGCGAGATGGTCGAATACGCGAGAACCTTCTTAATATCGGTCTGCGCGATGCCAATCGTCGCAGCGAAGAACGCGGTCAGGGTTCCAATGATTGCCACAACCGTCAGCGCGATAGGCGCGCGGTCAAAGATCACGTGCGAGCGCGCGACCATGTAGACGCCGGCCGTCACCATCGTGGCGGCGTGGATCAAGGCAGAAACCGGCGTTGGCCCTTCCATGGCGTCGGGAAGCCAGGTATACAGAGGAATCTGCGCCGATTTTCCGCAAGCGCCGATCATCAGTAAAAGCCCGACCGCGGTGAGCAGACCCGCCCCGGCAGTCTCCGGCTGCAAAGGCGCTACGGCGCCGAATACCTGTTCGAAATTCAGCGAGTCAAAGTGCTTGATCAGCAGGAACAATGCGATCAGGAAGCCAAAATCGCCAATGCGGTTCACGATGAACGCTTTCTTGCCCGCCGATGCCGCGGAATCCTTCGTGAACCAGAAACCGATCAACAGATACGACGCCAGTCCCACGCCCTCCCAGCCGATGAACATCAGAAGATAATTGTTGGCCAGTACCAGCGTCAGCATGAAGAACATGAACAGATTCAGATAGCTGAAGAAGCGATAGTAGCTGGGATCGTCCCACATGTACCCAATGGAGTAGACATGGATCAAAAATCCCACTCCGGTCACCACGAGCAACATGACCAGCGAAAGCTGATCGAGATAGAAGGCGAAATCCGCCCGGAAGCTTCCGGAGCGGATCCAGAGCGCGAAGAACTCCTGGTAGGGAAGCGACAACGACGAAAAGCGCGCTGCGACCCACAAAGCCCATAGAAAAGCAGCTCCGCTGAACAGGAGTGCCACGGTAGTCACGCCTTGCCGCGAAGCCTTTTTCCCGAGAAAGCCGTTGATCGCAGCCCCCGCCAGCGGCAGAATCGGGATCAGCCAGAGATTGAGAGTGGGGTTCATAGTTTGAGCAGGTTCACCTGATCCACGTTCAAGGTCTCCCGCGTTCGGTAAACCGCGATGATGATCGCCAGCCCCACGGTCGCTTCCGCCGCCGCCACCACCATCACAAAGAAAACGAATACCTGGCCAGCCAGCGCATGCCAGTGTGCGGCGAACGCCACGAACGAAAGGTTCACGCCGTTTAACATTAGCTCAATCGACATGAAGATGGTGATGATGTTGCGCTTGATCAGAAATCCGACCACGCCACAGGCAAACAGAAATCCGCTGAGCAGCAGGTAATACGATAGCGGCACATACGATGGCACCATCAGTCCGCCTCTCCCGCCGAGGCTTCCGGCTTGCTGGCCAGAACTACGGCGCCCATGATGGCGATCAGGATCAACACGGAGGTCACTTCAAAAGGCAAGAGAAAATCGTGAAAGAGAAGCTGAGCGATATCTGTGGGAGATCCGGGCAATGCGCCGATCGGCACCGATTCTGTCCCGGAGTGGCGCAGCACCACCCATGCCATCAGCACGCTGGCGGTCAGCATCCCGGGCACGCCGAGCAGAACAGCGACGCGGCTTCCCACGGTGTGTTCCTCTTCGCCTGCGTTCAGCAGCATGATGACAAAGACAAACAGCACCATAATTGCGCCGGCATACACAATGACTTGCACGGCAGCGACAAACTCCGCGCCCAGCAGCAGATATTC